>NZ_RAWG01000225.1 GCF_003611735.1 Corallococcus sicarius
CTCCCACCCCGAGCCGCCCCGCCGCCCGCCTCTTCGCCGTCGCCTTCGTCCTCACCGTGGCCACGTTCCTCGCGTCGCGGACCTACTGGAACCAGTACAACGCGCACCTCGCCGCGTCGGAGGCCGTGCTCGCGGGGCTCGGGGCCTCCGTGCTCCAGGCCTTCAGCCTGCGCTGGGGTCGCGTCGCCTCGCGCACCGTGGCCGCGCTCCTCCTCGTCGCCGCGTCCCTTCCCGGCATGTGGCACGTCCTCCAGGGCTCACGACAGCAGGCCCCGGACGTCGTGGCGCTCGCCCGCCACGTGCGCACCGACGTGCCCCGCGACGCGTGTCTCTTCGCGTTCGAGCCCGGCACGGCGCTCGCGGCGGGGCGGCTCCCCATGGGGGCCACGCCCGTGGTGGACATCTACGCCACGATGATCCACGACGCCATGAGCACCGGGGACCGCTTCCCCGACACGACCGAGGCCCTCTCCGCGCCGGAAGCGCAGCAGGCCCTGCGCGTCATGCTGGGCTCCTGCCGCTTCGTCATCCTGGGGTGGCGGGGCACGTGGCAGCTCACCCCGGAGAGCCGGCCCTGGTTCAAGAAGCACTTCGTCCGCCGCTTCCCGGTGGGCGACACCGGGGGCGTGGACCTCTGGGAGCGCCGCGCGCCCTGAACCTCCGCCGCGTCGGACGTCAGACCGCGATCTCCACCTTGGACTCCACCACCGCCGCGGGCACTTCCTCCGGCAGCGGCTCCGCCTGACCAATCCAGTCGCGACCCAGTTGCTTTTGTACTTCCGGTTGCGACAGCTCGTGCGGCCCGCGCAGCACCACCGGTGAAGGCCCCGCGTCCGTCCACTCCAGCGTGCCCACCTGCCACGGGTTGGGCACCGACGCGCGGCCCCACCCGAGCGTGCGCACCAGGTTCACCACGAACAACAGCTGCGCCGCCCCCAGCAGGAACGCGGCCACGCTCGTCCACCGGTTCAACGGGAGCAGGTGCTCCAGGAACGTGTACTGGTACGGATCATAGAGCCGCCGCAGCTGCCCCGCGTACCCCGCCACCAGCTGGCCTCCGAACACGGCGGTGAAGAGCACCGCGCTCGACACGACGTGCGCCTTCGCCAGCCCTTCGTGCAGCGCGCGCCCGTACAGCCGGGGGAACCAGAAGTAGAGCCCCGCGAACACCGCGAGGAAGCTGGCCGCGCCCATCGTCAGGTGGAAGTGCCCCACCACCCACATGGTCCCGTGCAGCGGCACATCCGTCGCCACCGCGCCCAGCGCGAGCCCCGTGATGCCGCCCAGGCCGAAGACGATCATCGTCGCCAGCGCCGCGAGCATCGGCGACGTGAGCCGCACGCTGCCCTTCCACAACGTCATCAGCCAGTTGAGGAACATCACCTCCGCGGGCAGCGAAATCAGCAGCGTCAAGATCATGAACGTGCGCCCCAGCACCGGCGCCATCCCGCTGGTGAACAGGTGGTGCGCGTACACCGCGCCGCTCAGCGCCGTCACCGCGCCCATCGCCCCCGCCGTCAGCCGGTAGCCGTGCGCGGGCTTGCGGCTGAAGAAGGCCACGAAGTCCCCCACCATCCCCCACGCGGGCAGGATGAGGATGTAGACCTCCGGGTGGCCGAACAGCCAGAACAGGTGCTGGTACACCACCGGGTCGCCGCCCCCGCCCACCGCCGCCGCGCCCGCGATGAAGAACTGCGTGCCCGCCACCCGGTCCAACAGCAGCAGCCCCGTGGCCGCCGCCAGCACCGGCACGAACAGCACGTTGAGCACCGCGCCGTAGAACAGCCCCCACACCACCAGCGGCAGCCGTCCCCACGTCATCCCCGGCGCCCGGCAGCGCACCACCGTGACGACGAAGTTGAGCCCGTACAGGAACGCGGACACGCCCACGCACAGCACCGCCACCGTCACCAGCGTCTGGCCCAGGCCCGGGGTGAACGCCGGCGTCGACAGCGGCGGATAGGCCGTCCACCCCGCGCTCGCCGCGCCCAGCCGCACCCCGAACGACGCGAGCATCAACGCGCCGCCCACCGCGTACGCCCAGAACCCGAACGCCGACAGCCGGGGGAACGCCATCCGCGGCGAGCCGATGGCCAGCGGCAACACGAAGTGCCCCAGCGCCCCGAACAGCAGCGGCGTCACCGCGAAGAAGATCATCAGCAGGCCGTGCATCGTGAACACGGCCGTGTACGCCGGGGGCGTCAGCGCGCCCTTCGACTCGGGCAGGGCCCACGCGAGCCCCGGCACCGGCTGCCCCGGCCATGCCCACTGGAAGCGGATGAGCATGGCCAGCAGCCCACCCACCAGCAGGAACAGGAACCCGCCCCACAGGTACTGCTTCGCGACCTGCTGGGGGTCCGTCGTCCACAGCTTCATGGCGTCCTCCAGGCCCAGCCCCAGTGGGCCGCCGTGTCGTCCGCGTCGTAGGCCTGCACCGCCTGCCGGCCGGCCTCGCGCAGCCAGGACGCGTAGGCTTCAGGCGTCATCGCGGACAACATGCCGCGCATCCGGTAGTGGCTGGTGCCGCAGTGCTGGTAGCAGGCCACCTCCCACGACCCCTCGCGCGCCGCCTGGAACCAGGTCTGGTTCACGCGGCCGGGAATCGCGTCCAGCTTCACGCGGAAGGCCGGCAGCGAGAACCCGTGCACCACGTCCGTGGAGACCAACTGCACCCAGACGGGCACCCCCGCCGGCACGCGCAGGTCGTTCCACGTCACCACGTCGTCCTTCGTGCCGAACGTCCCATCCGCCCCCGCGTAGCGGGCTTCCCATGACCACTGGTGCGCGTTGATTTCGATGCGCACCGTGCGCGGGTCCTCGGCGGGGACGCGGAAGTTCCAGAGCACGTCGCGCAGGTAGCCCTCGGAGCCCAGGAACAGCGTCCCGTCCACCACGCCGAACACGCCCAGCGCCAGCCCCAGCACCCACGCCCGCGAGCGGCGCGTGCCCCCGTCCGGCGCCACCGTCCGGGCACCCCGGAAGCGCACCACCGCCACCAGCATCCACCCGAGCATCACCGCCGCCAGCGCCAGGTCGAAGCCGTGGCTCCTGGCCAGCAACGCGTCGATGCGGTCCCCGTACGCGCTCGCGTTCTCCGGCGGCGACAGGGCCCACGCGCCCCGCTCGGGAGCGACCGCCAGCGGCGCCTGCGCATCCACTGGCGCATCCGCGGGTACGGCGGCGGTCCCGAACAGCATGGACATCGGCAGGCCAGACGATGGCTTCACGGGTGCTCCTGTCGTTCCACGGGGGCCTGGGTCCGCTCGTCACGCAGGGCGCGCCGGGCCGCCCAGATGCCCACCCCCACCAGGACGAAGGGCACCCCCATCAAGGCCAGGAGCAGCACACCCGCGCCCCCGGGGGACTCGGGCGACCGGACCGTGCACGAGGGACAGGCCAGCGCCTCCACCGGCACGGCCATCCCCCAGAGCATCAGGCAGCGCAGCAGCCCCGTGGGGACCCGGCCCGGGAGCGACCGGAAGCCCCCTCGCCGGCCCGCCGGGAGACGTCCACCCTGAAACTGAAAGAAGGCGAGGGGCATGGTCTTCCCGGGTAGCACGCACCTGGGGTCCCCTCAAGGCACACCCCGTCTCGGAGGCGCACCGCCCGAAGCGGCCACTCTGCCTCATGCCTCGCATGCGGCCAGCCCCTACCCACGGAGCAGCCCGCGCTTGTGCGCCCCCGGTCGATGCCGTTACGTGCCGCTCCATGTCCGCTGAATCGCCTTCGTCCCTGCCGGCCCCCCGTCCCCGGAACCTCCGGCGCTCCCTGATCTGGGCGGGCGTCGTCGTGGCGTCGCTCGGCATGGTCGCGGTGTCGGCCCGGGAGCTGGCCCGGGGCCGGTTCACCCCCCTGCCCAAGCTGGGCCCCCTGCCGGAGTTCACCTTCACGCGGCAGGACGGTCAGCCCTGGGGCACGAAGCAGCTCCACGGCCGCCCCTTCATCGCCAACTTCATCTTCACCCGGTGCCCCACCGTGTGCCCCGTCTTCACCCAGAAGATGGCGCGCGTGCAGGAGCGCACCGCGGAGCTCGGGCCCCGGCTCCAACTGGTGTCCTTCTCCGTGGACCCCGCCTACGACACCCCGGAGCGCCTGGCCGAGTACGGCCAGAAGTACCGCGCGGACTTCGCCCGCTGGAGCTTCCTCACCGGCGACTACGCCCAGCTGAAGAGCACCATCGTCCAAGGTTTCAAGATCAGCATGGGCCGCGAGCCCGGCGCCGCCGAGGACGACCTGCTCTCCATCTTCCACGGCACCCACTTCGTGCTCGTGGACCGCACCGGGGAGATCCGCGGCTACTACGACAGCGCCGACCCCGAGGCCACCGAGCGGCTCGAAGCGGACGCCCAGCGCCTCACCCGCGACGAGGGCTGAGTCGCGAAGTACCCGTCTGCCCCGCAAAGCCGAAAGGCCGGCTCCCACCTTTCGGTGGGCACCGGCCCTCGTGCCTGAGTCACGCCAGCTTCAGCGGGGAACTCAGTTGATGAGCTGAGCCTGCGCGTGGGCGAACAGGTTCTGCACGTTCTGCTGCGCGGGCTGGGAGGCCATCGCGCCGACCTTGTCCGCGCCGTCCTTCACCGTGGTCGCGATGTCCGCGATCGTCTTCACGGTCGGGGCGAACTTGGTCAGCTGGGAGAGACCAGCGAGGGGACCCTTCGCGAGCAGGGACGCGCCGGAGTCGATGAACTTGTCGACGAACGGCTTCGCCAGCTTGCCCAGGCCGAACGGGAGCTTGTCCAGGAGGCCGCCCGCCAGACCCTTCAGGCCGCCCGTGATGGCGCCCATGGGGTTCTGCACGAAGGAGAGCGCCTTGCCCGCGATGTTCGCGACGCCGCCGGCAACCTTGCTCACCGTCTTCGCAACGCTGCTGACAATCTTGCCGATGCCGCCCATGGTAATACCCCCTGCTTAAGTCTGGTTTGGAGAGTGTGTGCCGAAGTGAAGCTACAAAAGGATTCTCGGAGGCAGGAGGAAAAGGTTTCCTCCTGAATTTCCGATCGAATTTCACGGCCGATGCGGGCTGCCGATTTCAGCCCCGCGTTCCGCCGCCACCCTTCTTCATCTGCTCCAGCAGCTCCTGACGCTTCGCCTCGTCCTGGGGGCCCTTGGCCGTCTCGCCCGTGGGGTTCAGGGAGGGCTTGCCGGCGGTGCCCGCGCCCTTCTGGGCCTCGAACTCCGACTTGGCGAAGGGGTTGCCCTGGCCGGGCAGCTCACCCTTGGCACCGGCGACGAGGAACTCGCCGACCTCCTCCACCGTGTGGACGGGGAAGCCGTTCGCCTTCAGCTCCTCATCGGACACGATGTTGAGCATGGGCTCCTTGTCCTTGTCCTGGGCGTACTCGAGCACCAGCTCGACGTAGTCCTCGAGCTTCATGCCCACCGCGTCCGCGATGCGCTTCGTCTCGGGGTCCTTGAGCAGCTCCGCGCGGACGACTTCCACGGGACGGGTCAGACCACGCTTCTTGCCAGGGCTTTGCTGGGTCATGCGATTTCGCTCCGGAGAGGAGAAAGAGGACGGCGCGAACCTTAGCCCATCTTTCCGGTAGTACCCATTCCCCGCCCTGGACGTCCCCCTCCCCCTGTGACAAGCCCTCCCTGCCAGGGTCTCCACGTGCCTGACCGCTGCTCCAGAGGGAGGGCGTGACTACCTTGGGCCTCGACGAGGGGCCCCTTCCAGTACGAAACGAGGCTGCGAATGGCGACGGCGAAGCGTGGATTGGTGGAGAAGGTGAAGCGCGCGGTGACCCAGGCAGGCACCCGCGGAGCCCGCGCCCTGGTGAAGACGGCCCTCGGCACTGCGTCCGCGACGGTCCGGACGGTGGACTCGCTCCAGGTGAAGCTGGGCAAGAAGGTCACCCCCGCCCGCGGCAAGGCCCAGGCCACGACGGTGCGCAAGGTGGAGGCGGCGAAGCACACCCCCTCCACGACCCCGGCGCGCAAGGCGGCCCCGGCACGCAAGGCGGCTCCCGCGCGCAAGCCAGCGGTCCGCAAGACGGGCAGCAAGGTCGTGGCGGCCCCCGCCGCGGCGAAGCGCCGCACGGCGAGCAAGGCCACCGTGGCGAAGAAGTCCGCGCCCCCGGCGAAGCGGGCCGTGAAGACCTCGCGCCGCGGCAAGTAGCGCGGGTTTCACGCCGCGCGACGCGGGACCGGCCCCGGGAGGTCTCCAGGGCCGGGCGGCTCGCGCGGAGGCCTTCTTTTTCAGCGGACCGCGTTGCGGGGCGCGCTCTTGCGGACCGGCGGCGGGGCCTTGCGCTTGGGCAAGGTGCGGGTGACGGAGCCGGGGCGCCGGGCCACGGCGGCGGCGCGCTCCTTCTCCTCGGCGGCCTTCAGCGCCGCGGCGCGCACGGCCAGCTGCTCCGCCTGCTGCGCCCAGCGCCGCTTGAGCACTTCGCGCAGGCCCTCCGTCTGCAGGTCCACCTGCGCCTGGTTCAGCCGGTAGTGCAGGTCCTCGCGCAGCGAGCCTCGCGTCAGGGCCGCGCTCGCCGCGCCGGACACGCCCACCACCACCTTGGGCCGCTCCTCCTGCATCTGCAGGCAGCGCAGGATGAGCCCCTGCGCGTCCAGCGGCAGCTTCGCCACGTCCGCGACGAAGAGCACGCCGTTGGGCTGCCGCAGCGCCCCGGGCAGCTCCGCCGCCTGACGCACCTCCGTCAGCGGGACGCCAAAGTTGCGCGCGGCTTCCTCCGCCCAGGCACGGCGCTCATCCTCGGTTCCTCCATGGATGAGCAGCGACGCACGGTTGGAGACGAGGTCTTCTTCTCGATAGCCTCGAGGAGCCACGGGATGCCCTACCCTTCTGGGAAAACGGGTCCTTGCAAAGTCTAACGCCCTCCTGGGTCACCTGTTCAATCCCTTACTTGAGAGAAATGAGCAGGGACCCGGCTGGCCGAGAGCGGAAACCTGGACATCCGTTCATCGGACAAGGGGACGCCCGCGCCGCCCCGAGGCCCGGGTCTCAGGCGGTGGGCACCACCATCACCGGGCGGCGGCAGCGCGCCACCAGCTCGCGCGCCACCGCGCCCTCCAGCACGTCCGGCACGGGTTCGTGACGCTCCGACGTGCCCACGCACACCAGGTCCACGCCCTCGCGCTCCGTGGCCTGGCAGATGGCGAGCGCCACGTCGTTCCCGCTCACGCCCTCCACGCTCCAGTGCACCGCCAGGGCAACAGCGTCCCGGGGCACCCAATCCCAGAGCCGTTTCAGCACCGCGTCCCGCTCGCCCGCGGGCTCCGGGAGCACGCCGTGGATGTCCCGGGGGCCCCGCTCGCGGCCCCGCAGCTGGTGCACGTGCAGCAGGTGCACGCGGCCGCCCGGCCCCACCAGCGTGCACGCCTGCGCGATGGCCTGTCCCGACGCGGGGGTGAAGTCCACCGGCACCAGCACGCTGCGGGGCGGAGGGATGCGGCGCGGCTCCCGGGGGCCGGGCGGGATGCACGCCACCGACCGCTCCGCGTGGCGCAGCACGCCTTCGGACACCGAGCCGTGCCACAGCCGCTGCACCCCGCCGCGCAGGTGCATGCCCACCACCGTCAGGTCCACGGCGTGCGCATGGGCCACGTGCAGCAGGTGGTCCGCCGGGCGGCCATAGCCGGGCTCCAGCACCACCTCCACGCGGCCCTCGCCCTCCAGGTCTCCCACGCACTCGCGCACCTCGCGGTGCAGCACCCGCTCCACCACCGGGTCCAGCGCCTCGATGTCGCGCACCTGGGGCGCCAGCAGCTCCACGTGCACCGGGCTGTGGATGCCCAGCCGCTCGCGCTCCTCCGCGGGCGAGCACACGAAGGTGGCCAGCACGTCGCACCCGCCCACCCGCCGCAGCTCGCGCAGGAAGCCGAGCGCCGCGCTCGACGTGGAGGACCGGGGGTCCACCCCCACCATCACCAGCAGCCGGCGGCGGCCCCGGGCCCAGTCCAGCAGCGCCGTGTCCCGCCGCACCACCAGCACCGGGGCGCAGCCGTGACGGGCCAGCCGCTCCGCCAGGGACGTCTTCTTCCAGGTGGAGGTGCGCCAGCCCTGCGCGGCCACCACCACCAGCCGGGCACTGCGACAGTCCTCCTCACCCAGCAGCGTGTCCACCGAGCCCCCCCGCCGGTGCATGCGGGCCTGCACCGTGCCCACGAGCGGCCGCAGGCGCGCGCACTCCGCCGCGAGGCCGGCCTCCGCGACGGCCAGGGCGTCCGGGGCCTCCGCGTCCGGGGCCTCGTCGGCCACGCCCAGCAGCACCAGGGGCTCCCCCAGCCGGCAGGCCAGGGTCGCCGCCACGGTGGCCGCGTGGGCGGCATCGGCGGACAGGTTGGTTGCGCAGATGATGGCCATGGCGGACCCCTGGGAGGAAGCAACGCCCGCTGGGCTTCCCCGCCAGAAGGATGCGCACGCCCAGGGCCCGGTGGCGTCCCGCCCTTCGTGCCGGCCTGCCTGCTCTCCTCGCGCCAGGGCGCCAGGGCGCCAGAACTCCGGGATGCCAGAGTTCCTGGGTGCCGGGGCACCGGAGCCTGGGGGAACGTCAGCGCAGCAGCTGCTGGTGCCCGTCGTGGTTGGTGTGGTCCTGGTCCTCGTCCACGCCGCCGCGCTGGTGCTCCCGGCCGAAGGTGGCCAGGAACACGCCCTGCGAGTTGCTGGCGTACTGGTACGCCCGGCCCCACGGGTCCAGCGGCACGACGGGCAGGTAGCGGGGCACGAGCAGTTCGTCCAGCTTGCCCTCCTCCGGCAACCGGCCCTGGTGGTCGGCCCGGTAGCGCTCCAGGGCCTCCAGGATGACGCCGAAGTCGGCGTGGATGCGTTGGGCCTGCTCGCTGTCGCGGCGGTGGAAGGCGGTGAGCACCAGCGCCACGACGAGCCCCAGCGCGAACACCACCGCCACCCAGGGCAGCGGTGAGCGGCGGGACTTCTCGGACACGGGGGAGGCGTGGGACGTGACAGACATGGCGCGTCCACCCTACCGCTCCCGGCCGCCCCGGTCATGAAACGACTTCGCCCCGACGCGACGGCGTCCGGGGACGCGGCCTCAGAGGGCCCGGTACAGCGGAATGGGCTGCTGCTTGCCCTTCAGGCGCACCGGGGGCAGGTCCTCGAAGGCCGTCTCATTCGCGTTCACCAGCTCGCGCGTGCGCTCGCCCACCAGGATCTCCCCCGGGCCGGCCAGCGCGCACAGCCGCGCGGCCACGTTCACCGCGTCGCCAATGCAGGTGTACTCGGCCCGGAGCGCGCTGCCGATGTTCCCGGACACCACCACGCCCGAGTTGAGCCCCACGCCCAACTCCAGCACCAGGGGCTGCCCCTCGCGGCCGTGGGCCACCCACTCCGCCTCCGCCACCGCGCGCAGCTCCACGAAGGCCTCCATCATCATCTTCGCGCACTGCAGGCCCCGGAGCGCGTCGTCCGGGCGGGCCACCGGCGCGCCGAACACCGCCATCAGCCCGTCGCCCAGGAACTTGTCCAGCGTGCCGCCGCAGGTGAGCACCGCGTCCGACAGCCGCCCCAGCACCTGGTTGAGCACCGCCACCACCTGCTCGGGCGGGAGGCTCTCCGCGAGCCCGGTGAAGTTGCGGATGTCCGCGAACAGCACCGTCACCTCGCGCTTCTCCCCGGCGAGCACCGCCGCGTCCGCGCTCTTCAGAATCTCTTCCACCACCGCGTCGGACGTGTAGCGCGCGAACAGCTTGCGCATGCGCTCCGTCTCGCCCGTGCGGCGCACCACGCTCTCGATGCGCGCCGCCAGCTCATCCATGGACGCGGACTTGTTCACGTAGTCATCCGCGCCCGCGCGCAGCCCGCGCACGCGCTCCGCCTCGCGGTCGTTCGCGGTGAGCACGATGATGGGGATGGCGCTGCGCGGGCCCTCCTTCAGCCGCCGGCACAGCTCCACGCCGTCCAGCCCCGGCATCTCCAAATCACTCAGCACGATGGACGGCTGCAGCCGGCCCATGCCCTCCAGCGCCTCGTACGGGTCCTGGAAGCAGAGGACCTCGTAGCCCAGCGCCACCAACCCCTCCTGCACGAACGCGCACGCCAGCGGGCTGTCATCCACCACCACCACGCGGCGGCGCCCCTCCATCGCGGGGCGGGGCATGTCCTGCCGCCCGGCGATGCGGTTCTGCACACCCAGCGCTTCGTAGATCTGCTTGTACGTGCAGTGGCCCTGCTCGACGAGGATCTCCCCCAGCCGGCGCCCGTCGCGCCGCTGCCGCGCCAGGGACTCCGCCAGTTGCGCGAGCGTCACGTACTTGAGCCCCACCAGCAGCTCGCCCAGCGGAGGCTGCGCGGGCCCCTTGTCCTGGTTCAGGCCCAGCGCCTCGCCAAGCGCGTCCTGGATCTGCTCCCGCGACACGTAGCCCAGGGAGATGAGCGCCTCGCCCACGCGCTGACCGGTGAGCGCCTGCAGCGCGAGCGCCTCCTGCACCTGCCCCGGTGAGACGACGCCCAGCTTGAGCAACAGGTCACCGAAGAGGGGGCTCGAAGCACTCATGCGGCAACCTCCGCCCCCCGTCGACAGGACCGGGAGCGAGTCACGGGCGGCCCGGCGCGCGCCCTGCCGCACAGCGTAGCCCAAGCCCGCCGCCGAAACCTCCCACCCTCCAGGGTGCCCTGCCACCCAGGGTCAGTGGCGAAAGGCGGGAATGAAGGCGAGGACGATCTCCAGGACGATGAGCGCGACGATCATGATCTCCAGGATATGGGAGCGGTCGATGTCCACCTCCCCCTTGAGCAGGCCATACGTCTGCGCGAGCAGCTGCTGCTTGCGCGTGACGGAGGCCTGCCACGCGGGGATGCGCATGCGGCGAACGGCGCCCTCGTAGACCTTGGCCAGGTAGAAGTCGCCGATGATTTTGAGGCTGTTCTCCACCCGCTCCACGAACTCGTTGAGGTCCACGAGCGTGCCCAGCGTCTCGCGCGCGAGGCTGCGGTAGGGGCTGCGGAACAGCGTCGTCCAGCCGGGCTTGCGCGCCTGCACCTCGTCGTGGATGCGGGCGATGTGTTTGTCCAACCGCTCGTCGTAGTAGCGGAACTCCAGCAGCTGCGCGTTGGCGATCTCCAACAGGTCCGGGATGTCGCGCGAGCCGGACGGCTCGTAGACGAAGGCGGAGTTCCAATCCACGACGACCAGGTCGTGCGCGGTGTAGCTGAAGCGCACCTGGGTGACGGCCTCGCGCTCGCGCGGGGCGAGGTCCGGCGTGCCCACCTCGCCCAGCAGCAGCCGCGCGATGTCCGCGTGCTGGAGCAGCTCCTCCGCGGACGGGTTGCCCTGGATGCGTTCGGCGAAGATGACGGTGTAGCTCTCGCTCTGGTCCCAGAGGTGCGGCCCCTGCGTCGCGGAGGCGATGGTGTGGCGCACGCCCTCCACCAGCTCCCGCGCCAGGTCCTCCAGGGCCTGGCTGTCATAGAGTTCGTCGGCGACCTGGGTGAGCGTCTCCCAGGTGGTGCCGGGCGTCACGGGCACGCGGAGGATGATGGACGCGGCGCCGTGGTCGAACAGGCGCGCGGTGGCGTCCACGGTGACGGGGCCGCCGCGCAGCGCGAGCGGCCTGCGGCCCAGCTCATAGGCGACGGGAGGATTGGGCAGCTGGATGTACTGGCTGTTCTCACGCGACAGCTTCAGCCGGCGCGAGTCCTCCGACAACGCCTTGCGCGCGCGCTCCAGGTCGATCTCCTCCGCGATGTCGAACGTGCGGTAGCAGAGGATGTGGGCCTGTTCGAAGAGCAGCGGACTTCCCGCGGGCACGGACATGGTGCTCCCAACCCTACTCGACGTCCCCCCACAGGACGCGAAGTTCCAGGGCGAGCGCTTCAAAGGGTTCCGCCTGGACCGTCTCCGCTTCCGAATGCGTCGCGAGCAACAGGTAGTGCGGCCCCTCCAGACGGAAGACCTCCAGGGTCCGCAGGAGCGGATCCACCAGCCAGACGTGTTTCACGCCCTCCCGGGCATAGGCCACCAGCTTCCGGGTCCGGTCCAGGCGGGCCGTGGAGGGGGACAACACCTCGCACAGCCAATCCGGCGCCATCTTGATGCCCACCACATCCGGCAATTTGGGCATGCGTTCCCGACGCCAGCCCGCGATGTCCGGCACCAGGACATCCCGGCCCAGGTGCAACTCCGGCTCGAAGAGGAAGTGCCATCCTCCGGGTCCGCCATGTCCCCGGCCAAACGGGTTGTTCAGATCGGTGGCGAGTTGCATGGCCGCGAAGGCATGCCGCACCGCGGGGCGGGGGGTCGCATGCAGCTCGCCATCGACAATCTCCCCCACCTGGTTCGGGGGCAGCGCTTCGAGGTCGGCGTAGGTCGCGGGCTTTCGGGTCATCTCTGGGACAACCAATCTAGCAGGTAGGGCCATGGCCGGACACTCTCATGCCCGTCTGACACGCTTTCCCTCGGGTGTACCCCGACGCCGGGAGCCCCGGAAGGCCCCCGACTTCCTGGCGCCCGGATGTTTCACGCGAGATGTCTCTTCAGTCTCCGCCGCCCTCAGGCAGGACCACGCCCATACCGGGTCCCTTTGCATCGTCGGGCAGGTGGCCGATGTGGCCGGGCGTGGGGACGGGGCGGTCTCCCGCCTGACGCTTGATCTCCTGTTCGTCCTCCGGAAGCTGCGGTTCCTTCCGGGGACTGTCGTGCTCGCCCATGGGCGGCTCCTTCCAAGGTGAGAGGGTTTGACCTCTCTCAAGCTAGGAAGCCCGCGCCCGGGCCGGCACCCCGTACCCGTCCGCCCGTGGAGCACTCAAGGGACCCGCGAAACCTACGCCGGGCCCCGGGGCCGCGAGGGCGGCGCGAGCGTCGTGCGCACGTCCCACAGCTCCGGGAAGAAGCGCAGGTCCAGCGCCTTGCGCAGGAACCCCACGCCCGAAGAGCCGCCCGTGCCCTGCTTGAACCCGATGATGCGCATCACCGTCATCATGTGGCGGTAGCGCCAGAGCTGGAACCGCTCCTCGGTGTCCACCAGCTTCTCGCACATCTCATACGCATCCCAGTGCTTCTCCGTGTCCTCGTAGATGCGACGGAACACCTCCATCACCTGGGGGCTCTTCTCATACGGCTGACGCCAGTCGCGCTCCACGTGGCTCGCCGGCACGTCGTGCCCCTTGCGCGCCAGGTGGCGCAGGAACTCGTCGTAGATGCCCGGGGACTCCAACAGCCGCTCCAGCTCCGCGTGCACGTGGGGCACGTGCTGGAAGGGCTTCAGGGCGCTCTCGTCCTTGTTGCCCAGCAGGAACTCCACCTGCCGGTACTGCGCGCTCTGGAAGCCCGACGCGTGGCCCAGCGTGTCGCGGAACTCCAGGTACTCGTTGGGCGTGAGCGTCTCCAGCACGCTCCACTGCTCGAAGAGCATCCGCTGGATGTGCGCCACGCGCGCGAAGATCTTGAAGGACGGCTCCAGCCGGTCCGCCTGGATGTAGCGGATGCACGCGGACAGCTCGTGGATGAGCAGCTTCATCCACAGCTCGCTCGTCTGGTGCTGCACAATGAACAACAACTCGTCGTGGTGCGGAGGCTGGGAACGGGGCACCTGCGCGGACAACAGCCGGTCCAACTGCAGATAGTCACCGTAGGTCGTCCGGCCCGCGAGGTCCGTGACGATTCCAGGCTCCAGGTCGCGTTTGCTCATGGCCCGGGCATTCATGCGCACCAACCCCCTCGCGGCGCAAGCACATCCTCCGCGCGGGATAAACCTCCCACGCTCCCGTACGGGAGTGTGGTTCACCTCTGCCCGGGCCGGGGCAACGTACTGCTCAAACGTACTGCTTAACCGTTCTTCTGAGCGGCTTCCGCGAGCGCCTTGGAGGCGGCGCGGCCACGGGGCAGCTTGATGTCCTCCACGCTGTTCGGGTTCGCGTAGTCAGACCACGCGGAAGGACGGCGGTTGGTCTTCTCCAGCATCCGCAGCTTCTGGTAGTGCGCGGCGCAGTAGCCCTTGGTGCGGCTGGGCTTGCCGCAGCCCTGGATGGCGCACTCACGCGCGCCGCCGTCCGCCGCCGGCTTGCGACCCCGACGCTTGCCACCGGACGCCGCCGCCACCGGCGCGCTCACGGCCGCGCGGCCCGCCGGACGACCCACGGGGCGACGCCCCGCCTTGCCAGCCGCGGGCGCCTGCGCGCCGAAGAGCGGTCCCACCACCTGAGCCAGGGGCGCCAGACGCTCGGCCACGCTGCGCAGCGCATCCAGGTCCGCAGTCCCCGCCTCCAGACGAGACACCACGTCGCGCAGGGGCTTCAACTGCACTTCAATCTCATTGCGAATCATCTCGCGGAACGCCTTGTCAACTGACATTTCGAACAATCCTCGGTTTAGGGGGGAGCTTTTGCCTTGGCGTGAACCGGCACGCCGGACTACCAATACCTCCCAGAAAGCCAATTGTCGAAGGAAGCGATAAAAAGTTGTGACGCCACTGCGTATCAGCGGGCGTCAGAGGCCGGGAACAAGCGCCTGGAAGGCGCTACCGCGCGGCTTCTACGCATCCCAATGCAGGGCTTCCAACAACGCACCACGACCGGAGGCGGGGGTGCGTTGCGAGCGCTCCAACAGCTCCTCGTACGTGAGTGCCAGGTCGTGTTCCAGATCCTCCAACTCCCCTGAGTCCAGGGAAGTGGCGAGCCGGGGCAGCAACAGGTGTTCCGTGGCCTGCACATGCGCCACGACGAGGTCCTGGAGGGTGAACAGGCGCGCCTGCCACTCGGCGCCGCCCGGCGTCAGCTCCTGCAATTCCTCCAGCAACTCCCGCAGGGTGAGGTGATCCTCGGCCTCCTCGCGGGCGCGGGCGCGTCCCTCCACGCGCGTCACCAGCGGGTACACATGGCGTTCCTCCAGGCGGGAATGCAGACGCAACAGGCGGCAAAAGGCCTCCTGTTGGACCCGCAGCTCTTCCGGGTCCGTCTCCGTGTCCAGGCGCTCCAGCAGCGCCTCCAGCTCACGGTGTTGCTCCACGAGAATACCGAAAGACCCCGCCATGGACTCCGCCATGCACCAAGCATCGGCATGGGGTTGGAGGCAGACAACCGCACCGGGTCTCTTCTGGCGTGCCGCCGCGAAAGCCAGCCTGCTGGCAGGCAATCCCCGACATTCAGGGCCTGGATGACAACAGCGGCGGGGCCCCTGACCGGCCGCCTGCCAGCCCGGTGCCGGCCCGCGCGGGCGGTTCCATCTTGGCTCCACCGTGGAAACCACACTCGCAAGCGTCCGCCGTGCCGTGTTCCGGTTCGCTGAGACCGGCGCGGCCCTGTCCGCGCGCTACCACCGCGCCCGACTGGTGGGTGCTGAACATTTGCCCAGCAAGGGCGCCCTGCTGCTCGTCGGCAACCACGGCGTCTGGGGATACGAGACGCCGGCCTTCTTCCATTTGCTGCACAACGCCACGGGTCGGTATCCCCTGGGGCTCGCGGAGCGGGGGTTCTTCAAGATTCCCCTGGTCCGGACCGTGTTGCCGTGGCTGGGCGGGGTGGAGGGCACGCCGGAGAACGCGCTGCGCTCGCTGTCGGACGGGCAGCTCGTCGTGTGCTACCCGGGCGGGGCCCGGGAGACGTTCAAACGCAGCCAGGGCCGCTACCGGCTGCGCTGGGAGCGTGCGCTGGGGTTCGTCCGGCTGGCCATGAAGGCGGGGGTGCCGGTGGTGCCCTTCGCGGGGTTCGGCGTGGACGACACGTTCTTCTGGCCCCCGGCCGAGGACCGGCTGTGCTGGCAGCTGGCGCAGGAGGAGAAGTACCGCATGCCGCTGGTGATGGGTTTGGGGCCCCTGCCGCTGCCCGTGCAGCTCACCTTCGCGGTGGGCGAGCCCCAGGAGCCGCCGCCCTCGGGCGCGTCCGAGTCGCGCCTGAACGCCTTCCGCGACCACGTGGCCGCCTGCGTCCGCCGCCTGCTGCTGAGGGCCTGCCATGCTTGATGCCACCGCGCGCCCTCCTGGCGCCAGCGCGCCTCCCCGAGCCCCCCCCATGGAC
>NZ_RAWG01000226.1 GCF_003611735.1 Corallococcus sicarius
GGGAGGCGGGGGGCATCAGATCCACTCCCGGGGATTGCGCAGCACCTCTTCCAGCCGGGCCTCCGGGGTGCCGGGCTCCGGGTGGTAGTCGTAGCGCCAGCGCACGCGCGGCGGCAGCGACATGAGGATGGACTCCGTGCGCCCCTGCGTCTCCAGGCCGAAGATGGTGCCCCGGTCATAGACGAGGTTGAACTCCACGTAGCGCCCCCTGCGCACCTCCTGCCAGAAGCGCTGTTCGTCCGTCACCGGCGTGGCCTTGCGCCGCTCGGCGATGGGCAGGTACGCGGGGATGAAGGCGTTGCCGCACTCCTGCACGAAGGCGAACTCGCGCTCCAGGTCGCCGCCCATGTTCTCGAAGAAGAGGCCGCCCACGCCGCGCGCCTCGCCCCGGTGGCGCAGGTGGAAGTACGAGTCGCACGCGGCCTTGAAGCGCGGGTAGTAGGCGGGGTCGTGCGCGTCGCACGCCGTCTTGTGCACGCGGTGGAAGTGGGCCGCGTCCTCGTCGTGCAGGTAGTACGGCGTCAGGTCCGCGCCGCCGCCGAACCACGCGCGCGAGCCCTGCTGGATGAAGCGGTAGTTGGCGTGCACGGTGGGCACGTGCGGGCTGCGCGGGTGCAGCACCAGCGACAGGCCCCCGGCCCAGAAGGAGCGCCCCTCGCCCTGGAGCTTCTTGGCGAAGGCCTCCTCCAGCTCGCCGTACACGATGGAGGTGTTGACGCCCGCCTTCTCCAGGACGGCGCCCTCCTCCAGCACGCGGCTGCGGCCACCGCCACCGCCCGGCCGGCTCCACGCGTCCTCGCGGAAGCGGCCCTGCCCGTCCAGCGTCTCCAGCGCTCCGCAGATGTCATCCTGGAGCTTCTGGATGAAGGCGGTCATCCGCCCCTTCATCGCCTCCACGTCCACCGTCGCCGTCATGTGCCCGTTGTCTCCCGTGCGGTTACGACCGGGTGGGGATGCTACTAGGGGCCCTTGGCGGATGGGGCCTCGAAGTCCACGGGCGGCGTGGACGGCGCCAGGTTGCCCGCCGCATCGAAGGCCTCGATGCGCGCCCGGTAGCTGCGGCCGTCCTCCAGCGCGAACGCCCCCCCGCAGGCCTCATGGCCCAGATAAGCGGTGTTGGCCTGCACGGGCAGCAGGTACTGCTGCGGGGTGACGCCCAGCCGGCGCGGGGACAGCTTCACCACGAGGTAGGACGGGCTCTCCTCGCGCAGGGCGAGGTTCAGCTTCACGAACCGCGCGATGCCCTGGGGCGAGCGGCGCACGAAGCCCTCCGACACGGCGGGCCGCTTCACCCACTTGGGCGCCTTGGAGTCCGCGCCCTTGCCGCTGAGCCAGGAGGGCTGCACGCCGGCGCGGCCATTGAGCACCGACACGTTGGGGAGCAGTTCGTCCAGGCGCAGCGTGTAGCGCTTGTCGGGCTGCATCGGCTCCGACGGCTTGAGGATGACGACGGCGCGGCCCAGGGTGCTCTCCCAGCCCTTGGTCACCTTGAGCTTCACCTCGTGGCCGTCCGTGGTGAGCTTCAGCGGCTTGCCCACGAGCGCCAGCACGGGCGAGCGCGCGGTGCCCACGCCCTCCAGCAGCAGGCGCATGTTGGTGGGGACGATGCCCCCGGGCGCGGGGTACAGCTGGATGCCGTCCCCGGTGCACTGGGCGGAGGCGGAGGCGGCACAGAACAGGGCGGCGACGAACACGCAGGCTCGGAACACGGTGCCCTCCAGTGTGCGCCGGGAACGCGCACGGGCAAAGTCAAAGCGGGCCCAGGTCCAGATGCGGGGCCCCGTGAGGGAACAGCGGCTCTCAGTGCCTGCGCCCCTCATCGTCGTTCAGCACGATGGGGCCGAAGCGCGCTTCATAGCGCTGCACGTTCTCCTGGAGGGCCAGGAGCAGCCGCTTCAGGTGACGCGGGTTGGTGATGATGCGCGAGCGGACGCGGGCCAGGGGCTGCTGCGGCTGGACGTAGAGGAAATCCAGCACGAACTCGGAGTCCGTGTGGTTCACCAGGGCCAGGTTGCAGTACTGGCCGTTGGCCACCTCGTCATCCATCTGCACCTGAAGCTGCATGTCCGGGGGTTTCGGAGGAGTGTCCGCCATGAATCAGGCGGCATAGCGCCTGGAGCGCGCCATGGCCAGTGTCCACCGGGTGAGCACGCGCTGGCGGGACATCGACGGGGAGTCCACGGCACCCTTCGCCCTGGGCCAGGGCCCGGACGCCTGCCTGCTCCTGCATGGCTTCACCGGCAGCCCCTGGGAGGTGCGGCCCCTGGGCGAGGCCCTGGCCGCGCGAGGGCTGCGCGTCGTGGCGCCCCGGCTTCCCGGCCACGGCACCACGCCGGAGGCGCTGCTGGAGGTGGACCACCGCGACTGGCAGGACGCCGCGGACGAGGCGCTCCAGGCCTTGAGCGGCCACCGCCGCGTGTTCGTGGCGGGGCTGTCCATGGGAGCGCTGCTGGCCCTGCGGCTGGCGGCGCACCACCCGGACCGGGTGCGGGGGCTCGCGCTGGTGGCGCCCGCGGTGCGCTTCCGGGGCCCGCGCATGGCGCTGGTGCGCCAGTTGTGCCGCACGCCCCTGCTCGAGTGGACGACGCCGTGGGTGGACAAGGGCGGCACGGACATCTCTGACGCCACGGCGCTGGCGCAGGCGCCCGTGCTGCCGGCCTTCCCCGTGGCCCGGCTGAGGGATTTGTGCACGCTGCAGGACCTGGCGGTGGCGGACGTGCCCCGGGTGCGCTGCCCGGTGCTGGTGGCGACCGCGGAGCAGGACCACGTGGTGGATCCGGAGGGTGGGCGCTGGTTGGAGCGGCGGCTGACGGCGGCGCCGGAGGTGCGGCGGGTGTCGTTCCGGGAGGGCTTCCACATCATCCCGCGCGACGTGTCCGGGCCGCTGCTCGCCGCGGAGGTGGGGGACTTCGTGGAGCGCTGGCGTGAGAGGGATTGCGTCAGGCCCGCTTGGGGAGGGGAGGCGCAAGCCGCGCCACCGCCGTGAGCAGCTCCACCGCGTCGAGCGGCTTGGTGACGAAGGCGCTGAAGCCCGCGCGCAGGGCCCGGTCGCGGTCCTCGCGGCGGGCGGCGGCGGTGACGGCCAGCGCGGGCACCCCGCCGCCGGACTCCCAGGGCAGCGAGCGCAGCCGGTACAGCAGCGAATAGCCGTCCTCGCCGGACAGCGACACGTCCGTCACCAGCACCGTGGGCGGCGTGCGGCGCACCTCGTCCATCGCGTCGGTGACGTTGGTGGCGGTGAGCACGTGGGCGCCCACGCGGGTGAGCAGCACGGACATCCACTCGCGCGCATCCGGTTCGCCGTCCACCACCAGGACGCGCTGCCCCTCCAGCTCCGGGAAGCGCGGCAGCGTCAGGCCCTCCAGCGGCCGGGGCCCGCGCGCCACGCACGGCGCCATCCCCACGCGCGAGCGGGGCAGGAAGACGGTGAAGGTGGCGCCCCTGCCCTGCCCTTCGCTGGCCGCGGACACGGTGCCCCCGTGCAGCTCCACCAGGTGGCGGACGATGGACAGCCCCAGGCCCAGGCCGCCGTGGTGCCGGCTGACGCCCGTGTCCGCCTGCTGGAAGCGCTGGAAGAGGAAGGGCAGGAAGTCGGCGGGGATGCCCTCGCCGTCGTCCTTCACCACCAGCTCCGCGCCCTCATCGCGCGCCCGCGCGGACACCGACACGCGGCCCCCGGGCGGGGTGAACTTGATGGCATTGGCGAGCAGGTTCCACGCCACCTGCTGCAGACGGTCCGGGTCGCCGAACAGCGGCACGCCGTCCGGGTCCACGGAGATGTCCAGCGTCAGCTCGCGCGCGAGCGCCGTGGGCCTCACCGCGTCCAGCGCCGCGTCCACCACGCGCCCCAGCTCCAGCGGCACCGGCTCCAATCGCAGCCGTCCACTGGCGATGCGGCCAATGTCCAGCAGGTCCTCGATGAGCTGTCTTTGGGCGCGGGCGTTGCGTTCGATGGCCGCCACGGCGCGCTGGCGCTTGTCCTCGCTCAACAGGCCCTGCCGCAGCATCTGCGACCAGCCGAGGATGGACGTGAGCGGCGTGCGCAGCTCGTGCGACACCGTGGCGAGGAAGGCGTCCTTGGCGCGGCTGGCGGCCTCCGCGGCGCTCCGGGCCGCGCGCTCCTCGTCATACAGCCGCGCGCGGTCCAGGGCCTGCGCGCACTGGCGGCTCACCGTCATCAGGAAGGCGCGCTCCGCCTCGTCGAAGTCGCGCGCGTCGCCGAAGCCCAACCCCAGCACGCCGAACACGCGGCCCCCGCTCACCAGCGGCACCGACGCCCACCCCTTCAGCTCCAGCTCGCGCGGCAGCTGCGCCAGGCGCGGGTAGCGCGCCATGCACTCGGTCCAGGAGCCCATCGCGCACGGCTCGCGGGTGCGGGCCACGTCCGTGAGGGGACAGGTGGCGGAGACCTCGAAGCGCCGCCAGTCCTCCAGGTGACCCGGGGAGAAGCCGTGCGCGGCGACGCGCTCGAAGACGTCCTCGGACCCTGGCGAGGGCACCACCACGAGGCTGGTGAGGGCGCCCAGGGCGATGGCCCCCTCGCGCGCGACCACCTCCACCACCTGGCCGGGGGTGAGCGCCTCGGAGAGCGCGGCGGTCATCGCCTGCAGGCGTTCGGTGCGCCAGGACGCGGTGGTCCACGCGGCGCGGCGGGTCTGCACCAGCTCCGTCACGTCCACCGCGAAGGCGAGCACGCCCTCCACCTGGCCCTTCGCGTCGCGGCGGGGCAGCAGGGACAGGTTGAAGAAGAGCTCCTCGTCGGAGGGGCGCACGCGGGCGCTCGTCTCGCGCAGGTGCAGGGGCTGCCCGGTGGTGAAGACGCGGTCCCAGGCGTCGTGCCAGGAGGAGCCGTCCAGGTGGGGACAGGCCTCGCGCAGACAGACGCCCACCTGTCCGCGCGTGTCGAGCAGCGCCAGGCGCGTGGCGGTGCTGAACTCGATGAGGTGGCCCGGCCCGCGATAGAGGCCGAAGAAGGCAGGCAGCTGCTGGAGCAGTTCCTGGAGATGGAGAGGCTCGCCGTCAGGCGGGGCCACCCAGCCGGCCTGGGCTTCTTTCACAGGATGCCCCCTCCCTTCCCTGGCGGGCGCCAGGGCCCCCTCGCGGGAAGCGGTGGCCATTAAACGCCGGGCCTCCCCGCCTGGCACGAAAAGCAACCCGCGGGCGGAGCCAAGTGTCCGGGGATGGGCGGTGTCACCCGCTGCTGGCGTCCAGTAGCGGGCATCCGCTCCGGGGCAGCGGAAACGGTGCGGGGTGCCGGGCGTCGGTTATGTCGATGCCAGGCATGCCTTCTCCCCTCCCTGATTCGCGGCCTCTCGTCGAACTGCGCGGCGTCACCAAGTCCTATGCGGAAGGGGACTCCGTGCGCGAGGTGCTGTCCGGCACGTCGCTCACCCTCCACCGCGGCGAGTTCGTGGTGCTCCTGGGCCGCAGCGGCTCCGGCAAGTCCACGCTCCTCAACCTCATCAGCGGCATCGACCAGGCGACGCAGGGCGAAATCCTGGTGGAGGGCCGCGACCTGGGGCGCATGAAGGAGCGCGAGCGCACGCTGCTGCGCCGCGAGCGCGTGGGCTTCATCTTCCAGGCCTTCAACCTGCTGCCCACGCTGACGGTGGAGGAGAACGTGCGGCTGCCGCTGGAGCTGCTCGGCCGCACGGGCACGGAGGCCAGCGCAAGGGCGCACGAATTGCTCACGCGCGTGGGGCTCTCCGGCCGGGCGGGCAGCTTCCCGGACCGGCTGTCCGGCGGCGAGCAGCAGCGCGTGGCGGTGGCGCGGGCCCTGGCCCATGCACCGCCGCTGTTATTGGCGGACGAGCCCACGGGCAACCTGGACGAGGAGACCGGCAAGCACGTGCTGGACCTGCTGGAGGGGCTCACGCGCCAGGGGGATACGTGCGCGCTCGTCGTCACGCACGAGCCCGGGATGGCGGCGCGCGCGGACCGGGTGCTGACGATGGAGGGCGGACGGCTGGTGGAGCGGCCCGGCGGCGCGCGCAGGGTGACGTCATGAGGGCGCTGCTCGCGCGTTCCAGCCTGCGCCACCTGGGCGGGCACCCGTGGCTCACCGCGCTGTCGCTCCTGGGTATCGCGATGGGCGTGGCGGTGGTGGTGTCCATCGACCTGGCGAGCGGTAGCGCGCTGCGCGCCTTCGAGCAGTCCACGGACGTCGTCGCCGGCAAGGCCACGCATCAAATCGTGGGCGGCACGTCGGGCTTGCCCGAAGGGGTCTACACCGCGCTGAAGCTGCGGTCGGACGCGCCCGCGGCGGCGCCCGTGGTGCAGGGCTTCGTGCAGGTGGAGGGCGGCAACCAGCGCACGCTCACGCTGCTGGGATTGGATCCCTTTTCGGAAGCGCCCTTCCGCGACTTCTCCACGGGGAACGCGGTGGGGGACGTGGGCGCGCTGCTCACGAAGCCCGGCGCGGTGGTGATGGGCGCGAAGACGGCGCAAGCCCTGGGCGTGAAGGCAGGTGACACGCTGCCGGTGATGGTGTCGGGGCTGCGCAAGGAGTTGCACGTGGCGGCCCTGCTGTCCCCGGCGCAGGAGGCGACGGAGCGGGCGCTGGAATCGCTGGTGATCTCCGACCTCTCCACCGCGCAGGAGGTGCTGGAGCAGCAGGGAAAGCTGACGCGCGTGGACCTGAGCCTGCCGGACGGTGAAGCGCAGGCCGCGCGCCTGCGGGCCGCCCTGCCCCAGGGCGCGGAGCTGGTGCAGACGTCCGGACGCGCGGGCACGGTGGAGCAGATGACGCGGGCGTTCCGCACCAACCTCACCGCGCTGTCGCTGCTGGCGCTCGTGGTGGGGATGTTCCTCATCTACAACACGATGACGTTCTCCGTGGTGCAGCGGCGCGGGATGCTGGGCCGGCTGCGCGCGGTGGGCGTGACGCGCGGGGAGCTGTTCGGGCTGGTGCTGGGCGAGGCGCTGGTGCTGGGCGTGGTGGGCACCACCGCGGGCCTGCTGCTGGGCATCCTGATGGCCAGCGGGCTCGTGGGCCTCATCACGCGCACCATCAATGATTTGTACTTCGTGGTGAACGTGCGCCGGTTGTCATTGGAGCCCTTCACGCTCATCAAGGGATTGGGGTTGGGGCTGGGCGCCACGGTGCTCGCGGCGCTGGTGCCCGCGTGGGAGGCGGCGCGCGCGACGCCCGTGACGGCGCTGCGGCGCTCGACGGAGGAGGACGTGTCGCACCGGAGGGCCCCCCAGCGCGCGTTGCTGGGCTTGGGGCTGCTGGCCCTGTCGGTGGGGCTGCTCGCGTGGCCCACGCAGGCGCTGCCACCCGCGTATGCGGGGCTGTTCGGCGTGATGATGGGCACCGCGCTGCTGGTGCCCTGGGTGACGGAGAAGCTGACGCTGGCGGCGGCGTGGCCCCTGGGCGCGCTGTTCGGTCCGCTGGGGCGCATGGCGGCGCGCGGGGTGACGGCGAGCCTGTCGCGCACGGCGGTGGCGCTGGCGGCGCTGATGGTCGCGGTGGCGACGACGGTGGGCGTGGGGCTGATGGTGTCCAGCTTCCGGGGCACGGTGGTGTCGTGGCTGGAGGCCGCGCTGCAGGCGGACGTGTTCGTGTCCCCGCCGTCGCTGGTGGCGCGGCGCGGGGACTCGGCGATGGTGCCGGGGCTGGCGGAGAAGCTGCGCGCCACGCCCGGCGTCGTGGCGAGCGGCTCCATCCGCGTCGTCCAGGTGCGCGTCGGGGAGGTGGAGACCGACCTGCTGGCCATCGACTTCGCGCAGGGGCAGGAGCGCAGCTATCGCTTCAAGGAAGGGAGCACGGAGGACATCTGGCGGCAGGTGGACGCGTCGCCGGACGTGCTGCTCGTGTCGGAGCCGTTCGCCTTCCACCGCAAGGTGCGCGCGGGCGACACGTTGCGCGTGTCCACGGACAAGGGGCCACACGACTTCCGCGTGGGGGGCGTGTACTTCGACTACGGCTCCGACGTGGGGACGGTGCTGATGCCGCGCGCCACGTATGACCACTGGTACGCGGACCGGAGCGTCACGGGGCTGTCGCTGTTCGCGGCGCCAGGACTGGACGTGGACGAGCTGGTGTCCCGGGTGCGCGACCGCGCGGGCGGTGAGCAGGCGTTGAACGTGCGCGCGAACAAGGTGCTGCGGCAGACGTCGCTGGAGGTGTTCGACCGCACCTTCACCATCACGCAGGTGCTGCGCTTGCTGGCCATTGGCGTGGCGTTCGTGGGCGTGCTGAGCGCGCTGATGTCGCTGCAACTGGAGCGGGCGCGCGAGTTCGCGGTGCTGCGCGCGACGGGGCTCACGCCGGGGCAGCTCTGGGGCATGGTGTCGTTGCAGACGGGGCTCTTGGGATTGCTCGCGGGGTTGTTCTCCATCCCGTTGGGATTGGCATTGGCGTACGTGCTGGTGCACGTCATCAATCAGCGCTCGTTCGGGTGGACGTTGCAGTTGGTGGTGGCTCCCGGCGTGGTGGTGCAGGCGATGGTGCTGGCCCTGGTGGCGGCGGCGCTCGCGGGGCTGTACCCGGCGTGGCGGATGGCGCGGGCGAACCCGGCGATGGCGTTGCGGGAGGAGTGAGGCATGGGGCGCGGACTCGTCATCGGGGTGGTGGTGGTGCTGGCCGCGCTGGGCGTGGCGGTGGGCGTCGTGATGCGGGACACGGAGGAGGCGCTCCTGGACGGCTCCGGCACGATGACGGTCGCCAGCGCGCTGGGCGGTGGCGACGGCGGCATGGAGGGCTATACGCGCGCGGTGGAGCCGCGTCCCTTCCGCTTCCCCGAGGACCACGGCCCGCATCCCGACTTCCGCACCGAGTGGTGGTACTGGACGGGCAATCTGGAGACGGAGGACGGGCGGGCTTTCGGCTACCAGTTCACGGTGTTCCGCAGCGCGCTCGCGCCGGAGAAGCCGGAGCGGGGTTCCGCCTGGGGCACGCGGCAGATCGCCATGGCGCACTTCACGGTGACGGACGTGAGCGCCGGACGGTTCCACGTCACCGAGCGCTTCAGCCGCGCGGCCCTGGGGCTCGCGGGTGCGGAGGGCTCACCGTTCCGTGTCTGGGTTCAGGACTGGGACGTGCGGAGTGAGGGCACGGCGAGCACGTGGCCCATGCGCCTGCGCGCGCAGGGTGACGGCGTGACGCTGGACCTGGTGATGGACGAGGGCAAGCCGCCGGTGCTCCAGGGCGACCGGGGGCTGAGCCAGAAGGGCGCGGAGAAGGGCAACGCGTCCTACTACTACTCGATGACGCGCATGCCCTCGCGGGGCACGGTGTCCGTGGGTGGGCAGACGGTGTCGGTGAAGGGTGAGAGCTGGATGGACCGGGAGTGGAGCACCAGCGCGCTCGGCCCGGACCTGGTGGGCTGGGATTGGTTCGCGCTCCAGCTCTCCGACGGCAGCGAGCTGATGAACTACCAACTGCGCGACAAGGCCGGGAAGGCGGATCCGTTCAGCGCGGGCGCCTGGGTTCCCGCCACGGGCGAGTCCGTGCACCTGACCCGCGAGGACGTGAAGCTGGAGGTCCTGGCCACCTGGAAGAGTCCGCGCGGAGGCGAGTATCCGGCACGCTGGCGCATCAGCGTTCCCAAGCTGTCCCTGGACCTCACCGTGACGCCGAAGCTGGAGAACCAGGAGCTGCCGGTGAGCGTGCGCTACTGGGAGGGCGCGGTGTCGCTGGAGGGCACGCGCGAGGGCAAGCCCGTGCAGGGACGCGGCTACGTGGAGCTGACGGGATACGCGGATGCCCCGCGGTCGGAGGATGTGACCACTCGTAGCCGCACGCCGTGACGCCAGTCGGATGGGCCGCGGCAACACCGGGGGTGTATGTCCTTGCACCCAACACTCCTGGAGTTGCTGACAATGCGCTCTTCAAACACATCCGCGCCTCTGCTGCTGGGGCTCGTCCTCGCGCTGGGGCTGAGCGCCACGGCATGCGGAGACGACGACGAGGGCCAGAGCTGCACCGTGGGCACCGCCCAGCACCGCACGGACCTGTTCTTCGGGCGGGACCGGGCGGGCGGCGTGCCCGTCAGCGAGGCGGAGTTCCAGACGTTCGTCGACACCGTCGTCACGCCCCGCTTCAGAGAAGGGCTGACCCTGTACGACGCGAACGGGCAGTACCAGCTGGAGGACGGGACACTGGTACACGAGCTCAGCAAGATCATCGTGCTGCTGCACGACGGCAGCACGGCGCGCTCGGCGGACATCGACTTCATCCGTGAGGAGTACAAGCGTCAATTCGACCAGGAGGCCGTCCTCCGCGTTGACGCCCCCTCCTGCGTGGCGTTCTGACGGCCCGTCCGGCACCGGTGCCGGGGCGCACCTGGGCTACATTGCGCGCCCATGAACGTCCTCATCACCGGGGCCACGGGCCTCATCGGCAACGCCATCGCCCATCGGCTCGCGAAGCGGGGGGACTCTGTCCGAGCGCTCGTGCGCGACCCGAACAGGGCCGCGGCGCTGCTGCCGGCTTCCGTGCAGTGCATCCAGGGCGACATCACCGTCCCCGCCTCGCTGCCCGCCGCGATGCAGGACGTGGACCTCGTCTTCCACGCGGCGGGCATGCCGGAGCAGTGGCACCGCGACGACTCCATCTTCGACCGCGTGAACCGCCAGGGCAGCATCAACGTCCTGTCCGCCGCGCACGCCGCGAAGGTGCGCCGCGTGGTCTACACGTCCACCATGGATGTCTTCGCCGCGCCCCGGGGCGGTGAGGTCGTCGAAGCCAACATCGACCCGCACCCCAAGCCCACCGTCTACGAGCGCTCCAAGCAGGACGCCGAGCGCGCCGTCGAAGCCATCCGCCAGCAGGGCCTGGACGTCGTCTACATCAACCCTTCAGCCGTCTACGGCCCCAGCCCCGTGCACGTGGGCCTCAACTCCTTCTTCATCCAGCTCCTCAACAAGAAGGCCCCGCTGCTCCCGCCAGGCGGCATGTCCGTCGTCTACGTGGACGGTCTCACCGACGCGCAGCTCGCCGCCGCCGAGCGCGGCGTCAACGGGGAGCGCTACCTCGTCTCCGACCAGTACATCCACAACGCGGACCTGGCGCTCGCCATCCACCGCGCCGCCGGGGCCGGAAAGCCTCCGCCCACCGCGCCCGTCTTCCTGATGGAGGCCCTGGCCCGAGTGTCCGCGCCGCTCGCGCGTGTGTTCCCCTTCACCCCGCTCGTCGCGCCCGGCCAGCTGTCCTTCATGCGCTGGGAGGCCCATGTGAACTCCGCCAAGGCGCAGCGCGAGTTGGCCTTCCGCCCCACCCCGCTCGAAGAAGGCGTGGCCCAGACCGTGGCCTTCCTGCGCGCGCAAAAGCTCGTCCCGCAGGCCTGAACTCCAAGCGTCAGCCAGGGCCGGGCGCGGACTCGTGGTAGTGGATGGCCATCCACGTCCCGGCCTTGCGGTGGAAGAGGAAGCTCACGCGCCCGTCGTTCGTGAATGCCCCCTCCCCTCCCACACGCTCGCCCTCGAAGCGGTACGTGAAGAAGGCGAAGGCCAGCTCGCCCATCACGTCGAGCGTCACGTCCTCCAGGGTCATCCGCGTGGCCCGCGCCAGGTGCGAGCGCAGCCCGCCGTAGTACTTCGCGATGCCCATCCACCCGCGCACGACCTGCGCCCGCTCCTGCGGCACGTAGAGCAACTGCGGATACTCCCGGTCCCAGAGGGCCTGCAGCTTCGCGACGTCCAGCGACTCGAAGCCGGCGCGGTACTGCTCCAGCAACGCCGTGAGCTGCTGCCTGTCCGTGTCCACCGACGCCATGCACCACCGCTCCCTGTCGTTCCACGCAAACAAGAACGTGGGGGCCCGCCCCACAGGGATGACGGACCCCCACGCATGTTGACACCAGGAGGGCGGACGACAGCATCCGCCTGACTTCAATCTGGAGACGCGCCGCACGGCGTGGAACCGGGTTGTCAGCGCCCCACCTCCCGGCTGCTTTCGTTCGAGGGCAAGCGGACACGTCGCGCGCCCGCCTGCTCAGCAGGCAGGGACACGAAGCCCTGTGTCGCGCGCTCGACATGGGGTGTCGCACCGGCCGGTGGGTACCACTTTAGAACCCATCCCGCGCCCCACGGGTCCCATCCCCGTGAGGACGCGACGTGGATCCACCCATCACCACGGAGTGACACATGGCACTGCTAGGAACCCTGCTGGGCGCATTGACCGGATCGGGCCGGAGGAGCTCGGGCTGGAACCGGGGACGCAGCTCCTACGGCCGCCGTCCCATCGGCTTTGGCACCCGCGGACGTCAGACGAGCAGCGGCTTCGGCGGCTCGCTGGGCCGGATGGCGATGGCCGGGCTCGCCACCTACGGCGTGCGCCGCTTCCTCAACAGCCGGCGCTCGGCCTCTGCTGGCTATTGAGCCGCGACGACGGATGGCCGACGCGGTGGCGCTGGGAAGTACCGTGGACTTCCCCCTGACAGGCGCGACCGACGCCGGCTGCTTCGGGCCACGGGAGGGTTCCACGGCCTCCTCCCGGTGCCTGACATCTCGCACGCGCCGTCCGTGCACGCGCCTGCGCCTGGAGTAGGGTCCCCTTCCATGTCCGGCCCACCGCCGGCGCACAGAGGACTCGCACGCATGGCGAAGGCGAAATACGTCCTGGCCCTGGACCAGGGCACCACCGGCACCCACGTCTCCATCCTCGACACCCGGTTGCAGGTGGTGGGGAGCTCCTACAAGGAGCTGACCCAGCACTTCCCCAAGCCCTCCTGGGTGGAGCACGACCTGAAGGAGATCTGGGCCAGCAGCGAGTGGTGCATCGCGCGCGCCCTCAAGGACGCGGGCCTCACCGGCAAGGACATCGCCGTGGTGGGCATCACCAACCAGCGCGAGACGACGGGCCTGTGGGCCCGCGACGGCGGCGAACCCCTGGGTCGCGCCATCGTCTGGCAGGACCGCCGCACCTCCGACATCTGCGCGCAGCTCAAGGCCGAAGGTGTCGAGCCCCGCGTGCGTGAGATGACGGGCCTCGTGTTGGATCCGTACTTCTCCGGCACCAAGCTCACCTGGCTCTTCAAGCACCTCAAGGGCGCGAAGAAGCGCGCCGAGCGCGGCGACGTGTGCTTCGGCACCATGGACTCCTGGCTCGTCTACAAGCTCACCGGCGGCGCCGCCCACGTCACCGACGTGTCCAATGCCAGCCGCACCCTGCTCATGGACCTGCGCACGCTCGCGTGGGACGACGAGCTCTGTTCGCTCCTGGGCGTTCCCCGCGCGTGCCTGCCGGACATCAAGGGCAACGCGGAGGTGTACGGCACCACGCGCGGCATGAAGAGCCTGCCGGACGGCGTGCTCGTCGCGGGCATGGCGGGAGATCAGCAGGCCGCCCTCTTCGGTCAGGCGTGCTTCACGCCCGGCGAATCCAAGTGCACCTACGGCACGGGCGCCTTCCTGTTGATGAACACCGGCACCCAGCCGGTGCGCTCCACCGCGGGGCTGCTCACCACCGTGGCGTGGAAATTGGGCAACACCACGCACTATGCGTTGGAGGGCAGCAGCTTCATCGCGGGCGCCGCGGTGCAGTGGCTGCGCGACGGCCTCAAGGTCATCAAGAAGGCCTCGGACGTGGAGGCGCTCGCCGCCAGCGTGAAGGACTCCGGCGACGTCGTCTTCGTGCCGGCGCTCGCGGGCCTGGGCGCGCCGCACTGGCGTCCGGAGGCGCGAGGCCTGTTCGCCGGCATCGACCGCTCCACCACCGTGGCCCACCTGGCGCGCGCGACGCTGGAGGGCGTGGCGCTCCAGATTCACGACCTGGCGGACGCCATGCGCCGCGACAGCGGACGGGACATCCCCACGTTCAAGGCGGACGGGGGCGCGGCGGCCAACAACCTGCTCATGCAGTTCCAGGCGGACCTGCTGGGCGTGCCGGTGGTGCGTCCGCGCAACCTGGAGACCACCGCCCTGGGCGCGGCCTTCCTGGGCGGCCTGGGCGCCGGGGTGTGGACCAGCCCGGATGCCATCCGCCGCGCGTGGAAGGCGGACCGCACCTTCAAGCCGAAGATGAAGCCCGAGGTGCGTGAGCGCCACCTGGAAAAATGGAAGCGGGCGGTTGCGAAGGCGTGAGGTGAAGCGCCCAAGTGTGGACGTCGCACGCGCCGGGGCTTCCATCGGACGGAGGAGCGGGTAGAAAGCGCGGCATGGCCTACGACCGCACGTTGCTCGCCCCGGATGCGCTCCAGACCTTCCTCGCGAAGCATCCCGCCTGGACGCACGAGGGCGGGATGATCCGCCGCGTCTATGAGGCGCCTTCGTTCCTGGAAGGCATCGCCTTCGTGGAGAAGGTGGCCCGGGCCGCCGAGGCCGCCAACCACCACCCGGACATCGACATCCGGTGGCGCAAGGTGACGCTGGCGCTCGTCACCCACGACGCGGGCGGCATCACCTTCCGTGACACCGACCTGGCCACGGAGGCGGACCGCCTCTTCGCCGAAGGGACCGGCGGTCGGTGAGCGCGGGTCTCCGTAGGGCGGCGTGGGCCCTGGCGTGCGCGGTGGGGTTCGCCGCGGCCCCGGCCCTCGCGCAGGACGTCCCCACCGAACCGCGCCCGGAGCGGCTGTACTTCAACTCCGGCGCGCTCCTGGGCTCGTCGCGGGTGGTGGGCCTGGGCGGCGCCTACGTGGGCATCGCCGAGGGCGCCGCGGGCTTCCCCAGCAACCTCTCCGCGCTCGCGCAGCGCAGCCCCTCGCTGGAGCGGGACTGGGACCTGGGCGTCACCCTGTCCTGGCTGGACCTGCCCTTCACCAGCACCCAGCGCCGGGACGTGGACAACGACGGCCTCGCCGACGAGTCCGTGGACAGCCGGCAGCTGCTGGGCGCGTTGATGTTGCAATACAAACGCTTCGGCATCGGCTTCCTGTGGCGCAACGGCCGCACCGGCTACTGCCTCACGCTGGGTTGCCGGGGCCAGGGCGAGCAGCTGCGCGTGTCGCTCACCCAGTCCGTGCTCGCGGGCTCGGTGGCGTTCGGCCAGGACGACTTCATCCTGTCGCTGGGCATCTTCTCCGCGCAGGCGAGCTTCAGTGAGCTGGGCGACGAATCCTGGCGCTACGGCGACACCGGCGTGGCGGTGGACATGCTGTACCGTCCCCACGGGCGGCCCTACCGCATTGGCGTGGCGGTGCGGCCGGAGGTGGTGGCCGGCTGGCGCCGCGACGACGGGCAGAGTCCCTTCATCGCGGGGCGTCAAATCTACGCGGCCGTGGTGTCGCCCGCGGTGCTGTCGCTGGGGGCGAGCTGGCGGTTGGGCGAGGGCGCGCACCGCTACAACCGGCTGTCCCCCGCCGCGCGGCGTCAGCTCCAGGTGGAGGGGGACGCCCTGCCGGTACCCGCGGAGGAGCCCCGGGACGCGCTCGCCGGCCGGTGGCTCATCACCGCCCAGGTGGACCTCATCTCCAGCGTGAGCAACGCGGTGTCGGCGAACTCGTTCTCCTCCACGGCGGAGCCCCAGCTCGTGGGCGACACCGCCCTGTTCCAGCCGCGCGTGGGCGCCGAATGGGACACCTTCCCGGGCCTGCTGCGCCTGCGCGTGGGCACCTGGCTGGAGGCGTCCCCCTTCCCGGAGCGCAACCCCCGGCCGCACCTCACCGGCGGCCTGGAGCTGTTCGTGCTGCGCTACTGGGAGGACTGGTCCATCAACGCGTCGTTCGACCTGGCGAGCCGCTACTCCAACTGGGGCATCTCCATCGGCTTCTGGCGCTGATGTCTGTGTTTGGGGACGGGTGGGAAAACGCGAGGACCTTCCGGGGTGCTCGCGTGTCCCGTCCAAGGTGTCCCGGAGCCCAGGGAACCCCAGAGTGCGTGAGCAGCAGCGGGCGACCGAGCAACCTCCAGGGCGCGCGTTGCTGGTGTGCGAGAGCGTGAGAACCCTGCCACTCACGGAGCGGAGGGGGGTTTTCATGTATCAGGGGCGGGGGTGGCGCCGGACTGTCGTGGGTGCGAC
>NZ_RAWG01000227.1 GCF_003611735.1 Corallococcus sicarius
CACCAGGGTGGGGGTCAAGTGTCACCCCTGGGCCACGCCCCTGCGGCTGGACAGCCACGGGGCCCGGGAGGCCAGTTGGGCGGGGGCGGAGGATTCAGGGTAAACGGCGGACCGCCATGCGAGTCCAGGTCCTCTTCCACGACAACTGTTTCGACGGCGCGGCCAGCGCCGCGGTCTTCACCCGCTTCTACCGGGAGCGCGTGCGCGCGGACGCGACGTTCAGCTACCGGGGCCTGTCCCACAAGCCGGGCGCGGAGGGCATCGACCCGGCCGTCTTCACCGGGGACGAGAACGTCATCGTCGACTTCCGCTACAGCCAGGACGCGCGGCTCACCTGGTGGTTTGATCACCACGCCTCCGCCTTCCAGCAGCCCGGGGACGAGTCCCACTTCCAGCGTGACACCAGCGGCCAGAAGTTCCACGACGCGCACCGCAAGAGCTGCACGCTGTACCTGGCGGACGTGGCGCGCGAGCGCTTCGGCTGGGACGCCTCGCCGCTGTCGGACCTGCTGCACTGGGCGGAGCTCATCGACGGGGCGCAGTTCCCCAGTCCCCAGATGGCGGTGGCGCTGGAGGAGCCCGCGCTGCGCATCATGACGGTGCTGGAGTCCACGAAGGACGACACCCTCATCCCGGAGGTCATCCGCCGGATGCAGTCCGAGTCGCTCGCGGACATCGCCGCCTCGCCCCTCATCGCCGCCCCGCTGGAGCCGCTGCTCTTCCGGCACCAGCGCAACATCGACCTCGTGCGTGAGAAGGCCCGCTACGAGCACGGCGTCGTCTTCTTCGACCTCGTGGACGAGGGCGTGGACAGCCTCAACAAGTTCATCGCCTACGCGCTCTACCCGGATGCGCGCTACACGCTCTGGGTGGGGCGGGGCGCGTCGCGCGCCAAGGTGTCCCTGGGCTCCAACCCGTGGAGGCCGGAGACGCGCAAGCACGACCTGGCCGCCATCGCTGGCCGCTACGGCGGGGGCGGGCACCCGGTCGTGTCCGCGGTGAGCTTCAAGGCGGACCAGTCCGACAAGGCCCGCGCCGCGTACCAGGAGATACTGGCGGAGCTGTCCAGCGCGGGGTGATGCACCGCCGGGCCGGGCCTCACGGGCGGGGGAAGAACATGAAGCCCGCCTGCCGCAGGAGCCGCACCACCGACAGCATGGGCAGGCCCTGCACGTTGGTGCGGTCGCCCTCCAGCTTCGCGAGCAGCGCCTGTCCCTGGCCCTCCACGCGGTAGCTGCCCGCGCAGCCCTCCCACTCGCCGGTGTCCAGGTAGCGCTCCAGCTCCTCGGGCGGGACGGGGAAGAAGGTGAGGCGCGTGGTCTCCACCGCCTCCGCGAAATGGCCTCCGGGCCCCACCAGGCACACGCCGGTGTGGATGGCGTGGGTGTGGCCCAGAAGCCGCTGGAGCTGTCCGCGCGCGGCGTCCCTGTCCTGGGGCTTGCCCAGCACGCCGTGGCCCACCTCCACGAGCTGATCCGCGCCAATCACCCAGGCCTCCGGATGGCGCGCGTGGACCGCGCGGGCCTTGCGCGCCGCGAGGCTCCGGACGGCCTCCTCGGCGGACAGGGTGGAGGGCACGTCTTCGTCCACGCCCGGGGCTTCGGTGTGGTAGGGCAGGCCCAGCCCGTCCATCAGGGCCCTGCGCGCGCTGGAGGTGGAGGCCAGGATGAGGTCGCCGAGGTCGCCGAGGTCGCCGGGGGTCTTCATGGGAAGGGCAGGGTAGTGCAGCCGGAGTGGGGAAGGGACCCTTCGAGCGGGCAGGCACGTCCCCGCTTCCGGTGGATGGGGCGGATGCCATAGCCTTCCGGCCCATGTCGCGGCGCGGTCTGCTCGCTGTCTGTCTCCTGCTCGCATCCTGTAAACGCTCGCCTCCGGCCGCCGCCGACGCGGGCACGGATGCGGGTGCGCAGGTCTCCGTGAGCGCTGACGCGGGGTCGCTCGCCCACGCCACGGGCCCTGGCGACGGGGGCCTCCGGGCCTCCGTGTCGCCGCCGGAGGACGCCGTGGCGGAGGTGCACCCGCTGGCCGTGTGCGATTCGCGGGGCGAGGCCCCCCTGGACGCGGCCCGCAGCTACTACGACGGGGCCCGGTTCGACGCGGCGCTCTCCTGTGCCGCGCAGGCCGCCGCGCTGGATCCGGACTCCGCGGCGGCCCACGCCGAGCGCGGCGCGGCGCTCGCGGCCCTCGACCGCGAGCCCGAGGCGCAGCTCGCCTTCGCCCGGGCGCTGGCCATCGACCCCGGGGACCCGGACGCGCTGCTGGCCGCCGCGCACCTGTACGCGGTGCAGCTGCCCTCCTCGCGCGAGCGGGACGAACTGGGCGCGCTCTACGCCGAGCGCGGCCTGTCCCAGCCCTCCACGCCCCCGGAGCTCGTCCCGGCCCTGGCGCTGGTGGCGGCCATGGCCTTCAACGACCTGGGGCAGTCGGAGCAGGCGCTGGAGCGCTCCGCCATCGTCCTGGCCCGCGAGCCGGGCAACGCCGAGGCGAAGTACGAGAAGGCCCTGGCCCTCTTCGAGCTGTGCCGCTTCCGGGAGGCGAAGGCGGCCTTCACGTCGCTCCTGCCGGACAAGGGGCGCGCCGCCCACGCCCACCAGCACCTGGGGCTGCTCCTGGAGCGCGAGGGGCGCTGGAAGCAGGCGGAGGAGCACTTCGCGCAGGCCCGCGCGCTGGAGCCCGAGGACTTCCCCCCACCGCCCCTGCCGTCGCCGGAGGAGTTCAAGGCCCAGGTAACGCGGGCGCTGGCGGACCTCCCGGAGGACATGCACCGGGACCTTTCGGGCGTGCCGGTGGCCACGGAGGAGCTGCCCTCGGAGGACGACCTGCTGGCCAACCAGCCGCCCCTGTCGCCCACCATCCTGGGCCTGTTCCGGGGACCCTCCCTCCACGAGCCGTGCGACGGGACGGAGACGCCGTGCCGCTCCGTGGCCCTCTACCGGCGCAACCTGGCCCGGGCGGTTCGCACCCCCGAGGAGCTGCGCGAACAGATTCGCGTGACACTGCTGCATGAAATCGGGCATCTGCGAGGGGAGGACGACGAGGAACTGGCCGCACGCGGCCTGGAGTGAGCCCCACATGCCTTCCCTTCCCACTGCCCGTGTCAGCCTGAAGGGCGCCAAGACGCTGCGTCGTGGCACCCCCTGGCTGTACCGCACGGAGCTGATGGAGCCCCCCGCCACCGACACGCCGGGCGCGGTGGTGGCGGTGGTGGACCCGCAGGGCAACCCCATCGGGCAGGCGCTCTACGCCCGCCGCTCCCCGCTCGCCCTGCGCCTGCTCACCCGCAAGAGCCCCGCCGAGGAGAAGGTGGACGACGCCTTCTTCCGCCGCCGCGTGGAGGCCGCGCTCGCCCGCCGGGCGGTGCTCCCCGGACGGGATGGCCTCCGGCTCGTGCACGGCGAGGCGGACCTGCTGCCCGGCTTCTTCGTGGACCGCTACGGCCCGGGCCTCACGATTCAAACGCTCTCCGAGGGCATGGACGCCCGCAAGGAGATGCTCGCGCGCGTGCTGGTGGAGAAGACAGGGGCCACCCACGTGGTGTGCCGCGACGACGCCTCCGGCCGCGACTTCGAGAACCTGCCGCGCGAGGTGCGCCTGCTGCACGGACAGGGCGACGCGCGCTTCAGCTACCACGAGGGGGAGAACCGCTTCGAGGTCGACCTGCTGGGCGACATGAAGACGGGCGCGTTCCTGGACCAGGTGGACAACCACCTGCGCGCGGGCGAGCTGGGCCGGGGCGACGCGCTGGACTGCTTCAGCTACCACGGCGGCTTCGCGCTCGCGCTGGCGAAGCACTGCACGTCGGTGCTCGCGGTGGAGCAGGACGCGAAGGCCGCCGCGCGCGCGAAGTCCAACGCGGACGCCAACGGCCGCGCCAACGTGCAGGTGGAGAACGCCAACGCCTTCGACGTGCTGCGCCGCTTCGACCAGGAGGGCCGCCGCTTCGACACCATCGTCCTGGACCCGCCGGGGCTCGCCAAGCGCCGCGAGGGCCTGGCCACCGCGCTGCGCGCCTACCACGAGCTCAACCTGCGCGCCCTGCGCTGCCTCAAGCCGGACGGGCTCCTGGTGACGTGCTCGTGCTCGGGGAAGCTGGACCGCGAGGGCTTCGAGTCCATGGTGCTGGACGCGGCCGTGGACGCGAAGCGGCCGGTGCAGATCCTGGAGCGCCGCGGCGCCGGGTTGGATCACCCGGTGCTCGCGGGCCTGCTGGAGACGGAGTACCTCAAGGCCCTCTACGTGCGCGCCCTCTAGACAGGGCGCGGAAGGAGGCCGCGCTACGGGATGCCCAGGTCCTTGCGCAGCCTCCCCACGACCTTGAAGTACTCGGTGCGGGGGAAGCCGACGTTGAGGATGTGGAAGTCCTTCTTGGACAGGCCCACGCACCCGAAGCAGTAGTTGCAGTCCTGCAGGTTCTTGCTCAGCACCACGTACGCGCTGTTGGAGCAGTTCTCGCTCTGCACGCAGTAGGCGCACGCGTGGCAGTTCTTGCACTCCACGCAGTGCGAGCAGCTGGTGCACAGCTCGCAGCGCGTGCAGTGCGTGCACTGGTGGCAGCTGTCGCAGTCCTTGCAGAACATGCAGTTGGCGCAGCGCTGACAGCCCTCGCACGCGTAGGAGCCGGGGTTGCCCGGGTCCACCGCGTAGCTCTTGGACAGCTTCTGGAACTGCTCCAGGAACTCGCGCTTGCCCAGGGAGGACACCCCCAGGCGCGCCGTCTTCTCCTGCTCCAACAACTCCTGGGCCGTCTGGGGCCGGGACCCCTTCTCCTTCACCGCCACGGACGCTCCTTGAACTCGAATCGGACTGGAATCACTGCAGCCGGGCGAGCCCGGCCAGGTCGATGCCGCGTGCCACCCGTCGCACCTCCACGGTGCTGGGGAAGCCGCGGCTGGTGACGGCCACCACGAAACGGTCGCCCACCAGGAGGTTGGCTTCCGCCACGGCCTCGTCCGCGTCATACCGCACGAAGCCCACGGCTTCCTTCCACTGGATGGGGGCCGTCGGGTCGCTCGCTGCACGGCCTCGCGCCTTCTGCGCCGCCTCCCGGATGGCCTGCCCCAGCTTGAGCCCCATCGTGGTGTCCACGATGCGCACCTTCACCTCACGCCCCTCGCCGCGCGTGTAGGTCCGCTCCGCCTCCGACACGGACACGTCCCCGTACTTGCCGGTGGAGCCCCCGGTGGAGCCCACCGTGAAACCCTCCAGCGTGTCGGGGAGGAAGGGCGCCAGGTCCTTGAAGTACACGCACGGTGCGGCGGTCGTCACCACATCGCGCGGGGTGGGAGATGTCGTGCGTTCGCCGTCAAGGCATCCGCCGCCCACGCCGAGCGCGAGGGCCGCGGTGGCCAGCCGTAGGAAATAGTCGCGCACGAACGAATCAAAGGGTATCCCCGGCCTGCGCGCAATGGACCTTTCGAAGCTCAATCCTCCACAGCGTGAGGCGGTGCTGACGACCCAGGGTCCCCTGCTCGTACTGGCGGGCGCCGGCAGCGGCAAGACGCGGGTCATCACCCACCGCATCGTCCACCTGCTCAACGAGCGGCCGGGCCACCTGCTCGCCCGCAACATCCTGGCCGTCACCTTCACCAACAAGGCCGCCACGGAGATGAAGGAGCGGCTGGTCCACATGGCCGGCCCGCGCGCCCAGGGCGTGCTGGTGTGCACCTTCCACGCGTTCGGCGCGGAGGTGCTGCGCGAGGACATCCACCGGCTGGGGTGGCCCAAGAAGTTCGCCATCGCGGACATGGGTGACCAGCTGGCCATCATCCGCCGCGCCATGCGCGAGAAGCGCATCGACGACCGCGCCTTCGACGCGCGCAAGGTCCTCACCCTCATCTCCAAGGCGAAGAACTCCGGCGAGGTGCCGCAGCCTAAAGGCGAGGGGCTGGGGGACGACTACGACCTCATCACCGCCATGGTGTTCGCGGACTACCAGCTCGCGCTCAAGGCGCAGGGCTCGGTGGACTTCGACGACCTGCTGGTGCTGCCCGCGCGCCTCTTGCGCGAACACCCGGACCTGCACCGCAAGTACACGCAGCGCTTCCGCTACCTCCTGGTGGACGAGTTCCAGGACACCAACCACGCCCAGCTGGACTTGCTCAAGCTGCTCGCGGGCGAGTCACGCAACGTGTGCGCGGTGGGTGACGACGACCAGTGCATCTATTCGTGGAGAGGCGCGGAGGTGCGCAACATCCTCGACTTTGATCGGCACTTCCCGGGCGGCAAGGAGGTGCGGCTGGAGCAGAACTACCGCTCGTCCCAGCGCGTGCTGGACGCGGCCAACGCCGTCATCGCCAAGAACCCCGAGCGCAAGGACAAGCGCATGTGGACCGACCGGCGGGGCGGCGAGCTGGTGAAGGTGGTGGCGTGTCCCAACGACGAGGAGGAGGCCCGCTTCGTCGCGCACGAAATCCAGAAGCACATCTCCCAGGGCGTCGCCGCGGACGACATCGCGGTGCTCTACCGCACCAACGGTCAGTCCCGCGCGGTGGAGGAGATGCTGCGCGAGAAGAACATCGCCTACGAAGTGGTGGGCGGCAGCGAGTTCTTCGACCGCAGCGAGGTGAAGGACGTCATCGCGTACTTCAAGGTGCTCGCCAACCGGCTGGATGAAATCAGCCTCATGCGCATCGTCAACGTGCCGCCGCGAGGCATTGGCGACGTGACGATGGAGCGGCTGCACGGGCACGCGCGCGCCCAGGGCGTGACGCTGTGGACGGCCATGCGTCGCGCGGACACCTACGAGGACCTGCCGGCGGGCGCGGGCGGCAAGGTGCTGGAGTTCGTGGAGATGGTGGAGCGCTACCGCGACGCCTTCTCCCAGGCCCCCCGCCTGTCGGAGGCGACGCAGAAGCTGCTGGAGGAGATTGGCTTTCGCGAGGCCACCCGCGCCAAGGCCGTCTCCGGCACCGCCGCGGACAAGAAGCTCAAGAGCGTGGACCACGTGCTCGCGTCGCTGGAGAAGTTCGAGAAGCGCGAGGGCCCCAAGGCCAGCCTCCTCACGTACCTGAACCGCCTCAGCCTGGACACGCGCCAGGAGGAGGAAGAGGTCCCCGGCCAGAACCGCCGCGTGACGCTCATGTCGCTGCACGCCTCCAAGGGCCTGGAGTACCGGCTCGTCTTCTTCATCGGCATGGAGGAGGACCTGATGCCCCACGGCGGCATGCAGGGCGAGGCGCAGAACCTCGAGGAGGAGCGCCGGCTCTGCTACGTGGGCATCACCCGCGCCAAGGAGCTGCTCTACCTCACGCGCTCCACCGTGCGCGTGAAGCGCGGCAAGGAGGTGCCCCGCACCCCCTCGCGCTTCCTGGAGGATCTGCCCCCGGACGCCTTCGAGAACGTCGACATGGACGCGCCGCGTCAAGGTCCGCCGGATGAGAAGGAGAAGAACTTCTTCGCCAACCTGAAGGAGCGCTTCAAGAAGCCTCCGCCGGGGCCTTCTGGCGGGGGGCCGGGCCCGGGAGCGGCTGGCCGGGTGCCCTAGGCGGCCGGATTTCCAGGCCCCATGCGCCCGACCTTGACTTGATCCCAGGGTCCCGCTAGGAGGTTCGGCCTTTCCGGGCTTCTGTCGGAGTTTTGGCGGAGGACCCGCGGTTGGTTTCGCACGAGCACGCGTCCCCTGGCATGCACCTGGGTGTCGCGCCGAAGTTTGGAGTGCACGAAATGTCGCAGAAGACCTACAGCGCCAAGGCCGCGGACATCAAGCGCCAGTGGCACGTCATTGACGTGTCCGACAAGGTGCTTGGCCGCGCCGCCAGTCAGATTGCCACCCTCCTGAAGGGCAAGCACAAGCCGACGTACACCCCGTCCATCGACACGGGCGACCACGTCATCGTCATCAACGCCGACAAGGTGAAGGTGACGGGTACGAAGGAGACGGACAAGCTGTACTACCGTCACCCGTACGCGGGTTTCCCCGGCGCCCTGAAGATCACCAACCTGCAGAAGCTCCGCGCCCGGCACCCTGAGGACGTCATCCTCAACGCCGTGCGTCGCATGCTCCCGCGCAGCGCCCTGGGCCGTCAGATGATGACGAAGCTCAAGGTGTATGCTGGTGACACCCATCCGCACACCGCGCAGAAGCCGGTGGCGTACAACGTCGAGGCGTAAGGAACAGCCATGGCGATCAATCCTGAACTCGGTTTCTACGCCACCGGCCGCCGCAAGGAGGCCACCGCTCGCGTGTGGCTGCGTCCTGGCAATGGCCTCGTGGTCATCAACGGCCGCGACATCAACGAGTACTTCGGCCGTGAGACGTCGAAGATGGTGCTCAACCAGCCGCTCGACATCCTGGAGCAGAAGGGCAAGCTCGACGTCACGGTCAACGTGCGCGGCGGCGGTCTCTCTGGCCAGGCCGGTGCCATCCGTCACGGCATCGCGCGCGCGCTGTGCGCCTTCAACCCGGAGTTCCGTCCGGCGCTGAAGAAGGCCGGCTTCCTCACCCGCGATGCTCGCGCGGTCGAGCGCAAGAAGTACGGCCAGCCCGGCGCCCGTCGTCGGTTCCAGTTCTCCAAGCGCTAATCCGCTTGTCGGCTCGTTGGAGCCGCTCCACGGCGGGGGTCCTCTCAAGGGACCTCCGCCGTTTTGCTTTGCGGGCAGGCGACCCTGCGTGCCGTCGCGGGTGGCGCGGCCGTTCTGCTACCATCCGGGCCCTCCCATGGAACTCAACGAAATCCTGCAGATCGCCCTGCGTGGCGGCGCCTCCGACATCCACCTGAAGGCGGGCCTGCCGCCCATGTTCCGCGTGGACGGGTCGCTGGTGCCGCTCAAGGACGGCCGCCGCCTGCCTCCGGAAGAGGTGGCGCGCATGGCGTTCGGCATCATGAACGAGTTCCAGAAGGAGAAGTTCAAGGTCAGCAACGAGGTGGACCTGGCCTACGGAGTGCCCGGCCTGGGCCGCTTCCGCGTGAACGTCTTCCAGCAGCGCGGCACGGTGGGCGCGGTGCTGCGCGTCATCCCCTTCAAGGTCATGACGATGAAGGACCTGCTCCTGCCCACGGTGCTGGAGAAGGTGTGCGGCGAGGAGCGCGGGCTGGTGCTGGTGACGGGCACCACGGGCTCCGGCAAGTCCACGACGTTGGCGGCGATGATCGACTTCATCAACTCCAACGAGACCAACCACATCATGACCATCGAGGACCCCATCGAGTTCCTCATCCGCGACAAGCGCTCCATCGTGAACCAGCGCGAAGTGGGTGTGGACACGATGAGCTTCTCGCAGGCCCTCAAGAGCGCGCTGCGCCAGGACCCGGACGTCATCCTCGTGGGCGAAATGCGCGACCACGAAACGATTGAGACGGCCCTCCACGCGGCGGAGACGGGTCACCTCGTGATGTCCACGCTGCACACGCTGGACGCGACGGAGACCATCAACCGCATCGTGTCCGCCTTCCCCCCGCACCAGCAGAAGCAGGTGCGCCTGCAGCTCTCCAGCGTGCTGCGCGGCGTGGTGAGCCAGCGGCTCGTTCCGCGCGCGGACGGCAAGGGCCGCGTGGCGGCGGTGGAGGTGCTTCGCGTCACCGCGCGCGTGCGCGAGCTGATTGAGGACAAGGACCGCACGAAGGAGATCCACGACGCCATCTCGCAGGGCACGGACTCCTACGGGATGCAGACCTTCGACCAGTCGCTGATGAGCCTCGTGCGCAACGGGCTCGTCACCTACGAAGAGGCCCACCGCCAGGCCAGCAACCCGGACGACTTCGCGCTGCGCTTCTCCGGCATCAGCGGTACGTCCGACTCGAAGTGGGACAACTTCGACGCCAAGGCCGGCGACGAGCGTCCCATCCCGGGCTCCGCCTCCTTCGCGCAGAAGGGCGCGCCCGCGCCCGCTCCCGCGGCCCCCGCGGCGCAGCCCGCGCCCGCCCAGGCTCCGCGCCCCGGCGCGCCCATGGCCGCCCGGCCCGCGACGCCTCCGCCCGGGGTCGCGGCCCCGCGTCCGCCCGCGCCCGCGCCCGGCGTCGTCCAGGGCCGGCCCATGCCTCCTCCCCAGGCGGCCCGTCCGCCCACGCCCGCTCCGGTGCCCGCGCCCGCTCCGGCGGCCGGGGGCGACGACGACTTCCAGATCGAGCGCTTCTGAGCCTCGCGCTGGAGGCTCCTGGCGGCGCCGCTCAGGCGTCGTCGTCACCCAGCTGCGCACGCAGCCGGGTGAGGCGCAGCGGGCCCACCAGCCCCTGGTGGCCCAGTGTCTGGAGCAGCGACACGGTGGCGCGCACGCGCGCGTCCTGCACCTCGTCGGACTCCTGGACGACCTCGTTGTCGAGCAGCGTCTCCAGGTGCTCCGGGTTGATGGACGTGGGGCCTTCCGCCCAGGCGATTTCAAAGAGGGCGCGGGCCATGTGCTCGCGCGCCTTGCGGTCCGGTTCGGAGGGCGCGCCCTTGATGAACGCGAGGAACAGCGCGTCCACGGTCTCCTTGGACAGCGCGGCCAGGGCGGGCACCTCGCCCAGGGACTCCTTCACGTAGTCGGCGTCGAAGGCGTCCACGTCCTGCTCGTACCCGAAGGCCTCCTCCAGGAGGATGGACGCGATGAAGGCGTCCGACTCCTCGTCGCTCGCGCCCTCTTCCTTGAGGGCCTCGCGCGCCTTCTGGGTGGCCGTCGTGAGCGCCGGGTCCTCCGTGAGGGCGCGGGCGGCGGCGTGCGCGGCCAGCAGCACCAGCGCGGCCTGGGCGTCGGAGGACAGCGCGCGGCCGCTCACGCCCTGCAGCATCGCGCGCTGCTTGGGGTTCGCGTCCGCGGCGGCCACGAAGAGTTGCTCCTCCGGAGTGAGCGGTTCACCCGCCTTCTCCTTGCGAAGCGTCTCCTTGGCGGCATCGGCGGTGAGGAAGCGGGCAAGAACGGGGTGCATGGCGGGGCCTGTTACCACATGGTAGGGACTCCGCGATGGTTGAGGAGCCCGAAGGCCCGGAGGCTGTCCAGCGCGCTACCGATGCCTGCTTGCGCCTGCTCGCGGTGCGCGCCCGCAGCCGCCATGAACTGACGCTCGCGCTGGAGCGCAAGGGCTACGCCAGTCCCGTGCGCGAAGCGGTGATGGCCCGGCTCGAACAGTGGGGCTACCTGGACGACGCGAAGTTCGCCCGTGAACGGGCCGCGTCCCTCCTGGGCAAGGGGAAGCTGGGGCCGCGCGCCGTCCTCCAGCGGCTCCAGGCGCACGGCCTGGAGGGCGCGGTGGCCCGGCAGGCCCTGGCCTCGGCGAAGGACGCGGTGGGCTTCGACGCGCTGGCCGCCGCCCGTCAGGTGCTGGAACGCCGGCGCCTGGCTGGCCGCCCGCTGGACGCGAAGGAGCAGGCTCGCGCGGGACGGCTCCTGCTCAGCCGGGGCTTCGCGCCCGACGTCGTGACCCAACTGGTGGGTGAACCTTCGCTGGACCCCTCCGGGCAGGACGAATAGTTTGGGGGCGTGATGCGCTCTGTCGTCCTCTGTCTGTCCGTCCTGCTGCTCTCCGGCTGCGCGGCCCTCTCCCAGGGGCCCGCGGGCGAGCCCAACTACGCCACCCAGGCCGCCGAGAACCTGGCGCTGGGGGACGCCGCGCTGGAGGACAACGACTTCCTCAAGGCGGAGAAGTACTTCGACCATGTCCGCGCCAGGTACCCGTACCTGGAGGCGGCCCGCGAGGCGGAGCTGAAGCTGGCGGACCTGGACTTCGCCCGGGAGATGTTCCCGGAGGCGCGCGAAAAGTTCGATTCATTCATCAAGCTGCACCCCACCCACCCCAAGGTGGACTACGCCGCGTACCGGCTGGCCCTCTCCTACGTGGAGGAGTTCCCCTCGGAGTTCTTCGCCCTGCCGCCTTCGTACGAGAAGGAGCAGAAGCCCATGTACGACGCGCTCCGGGCCATGAACCTGTTCGTGCGCCAGTACCCGGATTCGCAGTACGTGAAGGAAGCGACGGAGAAGGCCGACGACGCCCGCCTCCGGCTGGCCCGCCACGAGCTGTACGTCGCGTCGTTCTACGCCAAGCGCGAGCGCTGGAAGGCCGTGGCCCAGCGCCTGGAGGGGCTGCTCAAGAACTACCCGGGCACCCCGCTGGAGGAGCAGGCCCTCTTTGATCTGCACGCGGCCTACGGGAAGCTCAACGACCCGCAGCGCGCCCAGGACACGCTGCGCCAGGTCATCAAGCGCCTGCCGGGCACGCCCGCCGCCGAGCGCGCCCAGAAGCTGCTGGGCTCGTGAGGCGCCTGGAGGACTGGGGCAAGCTGGGCGGCATCGGCATCGCCGCCCTCGCCCTGGCCGCCGCCCTCCTGTTCTTCGGCCCGCGCCTGCTCGGCGCCGCGGCCGGGCCGGAGGCGGAGATCATCACCACCCTCAAGGAGGCCGAACACGACGGCGTGTCCCTGCCCGTGCCCGGCGCTCCCGTCCCGCTCGTCTCCCGGAAGATTCAATACGCGCGCATCGCCGTGTCGGTGGCGCCGGACGGCCAGAGCGCGGAGGCCTACGCGACGCTGGACTTCGAGGGCGTGCTGGGGACCACCGTCGTCAGCACCGCCGGGGTGGAGCGCGTGCCCTTCGCGCTGGAAGCGGGGGAGTGGAAGCCCCAGCCCTCGGTGGCGCCCCGGCTGGTGGCGGCGGTGGCGGCGCTGGAGGCCCGGCGGCGCGCGCTCGCGCAGGGGCTCCCCCAGGAGCTGGCACGGTTGACGGGCCCGGGCGGCGACGGCGGCGTGGGGCAGGCGTGGGCGGAAGCCGCCCCCCTGCGGCGGCGCCGCCTGACGGTGGCGGCGTGGTACCTGCGGCTGGAGCGGGACGAGGCGGTGGTGACGGAGCACTACCGCCTGGAGGGGGACCTGCCGTCGCGTCCGGTGGACACCCGGGGGGAGCGACCGCTTTTGCTCGTGCGCGAGGGCGATCAATTCTTGTTTTCGCCCGGGCTCATGTAGGCTACCCGAGGAGGACGGGGCCCGCGCGGGGCCGAGTCATGGAAGAAGCCCTCAAGCAGCTACTGACCCTCGGGCGCGGCTCCTTCGAGAAGAAGCAGTACGCCCAGGCCGAGCAGTACCTGACGAAGGTGGTCGAGCAGAATCCGACCTTCGCCGACGTCTACAACATGCTCGGCATCATCTACCACGACCAGGGCCAGTTCGCCCGGGCGCAGCGGGCCTTCGAGTCCGCGCTGCGACTCAACCCCGCGTACACGGAGGCCGCCCTCAACCTGGCGGTCATCTACAACGACATGGGGAAGTACGCGGAGGCGAAGGAGGTCTACCAGGCCGCCCTCTCCCGCCAGAAGGGCGCCCCCGGCGAGCTGGACCCGTACGTGATGAAGAAGGTGGCCAACATGTACGCCGACATCGGTGACGTGTTCGCCTCCAGCGGTGTGTGGGTCCGCGCGATTGAGGAGTACCGCCGCGCGCTGGCGCACTTCCCGGAGTTCGTGGACATCCGCCTCAAGCTGGGCAACGCGCTCCGGGATGCCGGGGACAACGTGGCCGCGCTCGCGGAGTACGAACAGGTGATCGCGCAGAATCCGGCGTACATTCCTGGACGGATCAATTACGGAATCGCACTCTATTCGGCGGGACGCCGTGACGAGGCAGTCAAGGTCTGGGAAGACGTGCTCGTGCGCAGCCCCGGCAACAAGAGCGCGCAGATGTACCTGAACCTGGTGAAAGACCCGGGGAAGGCGGAAGTGACGGGTTGAGCACCATGGCAACTTCCATCATCGAGGTCGCGGCACCGTGAGCACTCCGAGCGGTACGGCGAAGTCCTACGCCCTCAAGTTCATCTCCGGGAAGTACCAGGGCGGTGAGTTCCCGCTGAAGTCCGACAAGCTGATCGTCGTGGGACGGTCGAGTGAGTTGGACATGGTGCTCGTGGAGGACATGGTCTCGCGCAAGCACGCGAAGATCCTGTTCTCCGATGGGAAGATCACCATCGAGGACCTGGGGTCCACCAACGGCACCTTCGTCAACGGCGAGAAGGTCAAACAGGCCCGGCTGAAGGAGGGGGACCGCATCCTCATCGGCACCTCCATCCTCAAGCTCGTGCACCAGGGCGCGGAGAGCGCCGCCGTGGACGAGAGCGTGGTGAAGCAGAAGCTGGAGGAGGCCGCCGCCGCGCAGGCCGCGCGCACGACCAAGGCCAGCTCCATGACGGGGAAGATTGAAGAGATCCCCCTCCCGGACCTGCTCCAGCTCTTCCACACGTCGAAGAAGAACGGCGTGCTGGTGGTGAACAACGCCCACGAGGGCCGCATCTACCTGCGCCAGGGCCGCGTGTACTACGCGGTCATCGACGACAACCACAACCTGGGCCCGCAGAAGAGCTTCAACCGCATCGTCACCTGGGAAGAGGGTGACTTCGAGCTGCGCGCCGCGGACAGCCAGGAGTTCATGGTGGAGCTGGACTCGTCCACGGAGGCGCTCCTGATGGACGCGCTCCGGCAGCTGGACGAGTTCAAGCGCCTGCAGCCGCAGCTGCCGCCCATGGCCACCGCGCTGCGGCTCGCGCAGCCGCTGACGTCGCCCCTCAAGGAGCTGACGCCGGAGATGCTGGACGTGCTGCAGCTCGTGCACAACCACGGCTCGTTGGGCGGGGTGCTGGACCACTCGGACGGAGACGACGTGCTCACGGCCGAATCCGTGGTGCAGCTCATGAAGCGCGACTACGTGCGCGCGGAGTAGGGCGGGGACACGATGGCGGGCAAGAAGTCGGTGAAGGCGAAGCGCCTCACCGAGATGAGCCACTGCGCGGGCTGCGCGGCGAAGCTCAAGGCAGGGGACCTGGCGCGGGTGCTGGGCGGGCTGAAGACGGCCGCGCCCCCGCAGGCCCTGGTGGGCTTCACCACCAGCGACGACGCGGCGGTGTACCAGCTGGCGCCGGGGCTCGCGGTGGTGGAGACGGTGGACTTCTTCCCGCCCATCGTGGACGACCCGTTCCAGTTCGGCGCCATCGCCGCGGCGAACGCGCTGTCGGACATCTGGGCCATGGGCGCGAAGCCGCTGTTCGCGCTCAACCTCGTCTGCTTCCCGGACGAGCTGCCGCTCAAGGTGCTGCAGAAGATTCTGGCGGGCGGCCAGTCCAAGGCGGACGAGGCGGGCATCCCCATCCTGGGCGGCCACAGCATCCGCGACCCGGAGCCCAAGTACGGCATGGCCGTCACCGGCGTGGTGCACCCGAAGAAGGTGTTCACCAACGCGGGGGCGAAGCCCGGGGACGTGCTCATCCTCACCAAGCCCGTGGGCACCGGCATCGCCACCACCGCCATCAAGCGGGGCCTTGCGTCCAAGGCGCTCCAGAAGCGGGTGACGGCGCAGATGGCCACGCTCAACAAGGCGGCCGGAGAGGTGTTCGCGTCCGGGGCCTTCAAGGTGCACGCGCTCACGGACGTGACGGGCTACGGCCTGCTGGGGCACCTGCTGGAGATGATGACCGGCGCGAAGGCGAAGGCGCTCCTGGACCTGGAGCGCATCCCGCTCATCGCGGAGGTGCCGGCCCTGGCGGAGCAGGGCGTGGTGCCGGGCGGGACGAAGACGAACCTGGCCCACGTGAAGTCGAAGGTCCGCTTCCCGGAAGGGCTGCCGGAGCACATCCAGTGGCTGCTGGCGGATGCGCAGACCAATGGGGGCCTCCTGGCCAGCGTGCCCGCGAGGCACGCGCTCAAGGCGGTGCAGGCGCTGGAGAAGGCTGGCGTGGACGCGGCCCTCATTGGCGAGGTCCAGGCGGGCCGGCCGGGCATCGACGTGGTGGGCTGAGGCGCCCGCCGCACGGGCCCGGATTTCGCCTCCGGGCCGGGGCTCCGGTAGCATCCGGGGTGCGAATGTCGCCGCGCCGCTTCCCCACGCTCCTCCTCCTCGCGCTCGTGTGCCTCCTGCCGGCCCTGTCACGGGCGGGGGAGCGCGTCGCGCGCATCGTCATCGACCCGGGGCATGGCGGGGCGAAGGAGGGCGCGAAG
>NZ_RAWG01000228.1 GCF_003611735.1 Corallococcus sicarius
CTCCGCGGTGGGCCTGGCCACGCGCCTGCCCGCGCCCGCGCCGGTGCATCACTGGGCCATGCGCGCCTTCGCCAAGGCGTACAACGTGGACATGGCGGAGGCCGAGCACGCCTTCGAGAACTACCCCTTTCCCCTCGTGCCTGACGACCTTCGATGAACGAACAGACCTTCATGAAGTTGATGCGTGTGCTGCCCAAGTCGGCGGTGTCCTCCGCGGTGGGCCTGGCCACGCGCCTGCCCGCGCCCGCGCCGGTGCATCACTGGGCCATGCGCGCCTTCGCCAAGGCGTACAACGTGGACATGGCGGAGGCCGAGCACGCCTTCGAGAACTACCCCACCTTCGCGCAGTTCTTCACCCGCGGCCTCAAGCCGGGCCTGCGCCCGGTGGACGCGGGGGAGAAGGTGGTGGTGTCGCCGGTGGACGGCCGGGTGTCCCAGGTGGGCTACTCGGACAACGGCCGGTGCCTGCAGGCGAAGGGCATCGAGTACACGGTGGACGAGCTCCTGGGGGACGCGCAGGCCGCGAAGCCCTTCCACGGCGGCGCCTGGACGACGCTGTACCTGTCGCCGCGCGACTACCACCGCATCCACGCGCCGCTGGGTGGCACCATCACCGGGTACGCGTACATCCCCGGTGAGTTCTGGCCGGTGAACCCCGCGTCGGTGAAGAACAAGCAGTCGCTGTTCTGCGTGAACGAGCGGCTGGTGACGTACCTGGACACGGTCGCCGGCAAGGTGGCGGTGGTGAAGGTGGGCGCCACGTGCGTGTCGCGCATCAAGGCGTCCTACGAGGACATCACCACCCACCTGGGCCAGCCGGGCAAGGTGCACCGCTACGGGGCGGGCATCCCGGTGGAGAAGGGCGGGGAGCTGGGCCGCTTCGAGATGGGCTCCACCGTCATCCTCTGCTTCGAGCCGAAGCGCGTGCGCTGGGATGACAGCCTCCAGGCCGAAGCGGTGGTGCGCATGGGCACGCGCATCGGGGAGATCGTGTGAGTCAGAAGATCAACGGCGTGAAGGGGATGAACGACCTTCTGCCCGGCGAGATTGAAGTCTGGCAGTTCGTGGAGAACACCGCGCGCACGCTCTTCGGCCGCTTCGGCTACGGCGAGGTGCGCACGCCCATGGTGGAGGACACCGCCCTCTTCGTGCGCAGCGTGGGCGAGGAGACGGACATCGTCGGCAAGGAGATGTACACCTTCGAGGACAAGGGGGGCCGCAGCCTGTCCCTGCGTCCGGAGGGCACCGCGCCCGCGGCGAGAGCGTACATCGAGCACTCCGTCAGCAACGTGGAGCCGGTGTCGCGCTGGTTCTACATGGGGCCCATGTTCCGCTACGAGCGGATGAAGACGGGCCGCTACCGCCAGTTCTCCCAGATTGGCGCGGAGGCGTACGGCGCGAAGGAGCCCGCGCAGGACGCGGAGCTGATGGACGTGGTGGTGCAGTTCCTGGAGGCGCTGGGCCTCACGGACGTCACGCTGAACATCAACTCGCTGGGCGACGACAACTGCCGGCCCGCGTACCACGCGAAGCTGGTGGAGTACCTCAACGCTCACCGTGACGAGCTGTGCGCGGACTGCCAGCAGCGGCTGGAGCGCAACCCGCTGCGGGTGCTCGACTGCAAGAACGAGAAGTGCCAGGCGGTGGCCGGGGCCGGGCCCAACGTGCTGGAGTTCCTCTGCGAGCCGTGCCGTACGCACTTCACGGACTTGCAGCGCAAGCTGGGCGCGCTGGGCATCCGCTACGTGGTGAACCACCGGCTGGTGCGCGGCCTGGACTACTACACGCGCACCGTCTTCGAGTTCATCGCCTCGCACCCCGCGCTGGGCACCGCCAGCACCGTGGGCGGCGGCGGGCGCTACGACAAGATGATGAAGGGCCTGGGCGGGCCGGACGTTCCCGCGGTGGGCTTCGCCATGGGCCTGGACCGGCTGGTGCTCCTCCTGAAGGAGGGCGGCAAGACGTTCACCGCGCAGCCGGACCTGTTCATCGTCGCGGCGGATGTGGACGCGGCCTGCCAGGACGCGGCGCTGGCGCTGACCAGCCGCCTGCGCCGCGAGGGCTTCTACGTGGAGTTCGACACGCGGGGCGGCAGCCTCAAGAGCCAGATGAAGCGCGCGGACAAGTCCGGCGCCCGCTTCTCCCTGGTGCTGGGCGGCGACGAACTCCGCACCGGGCAGGCGAAGCTCAAGCCCATGGCCGGTGGTGATCTCATCCCCGTGGCACTCGGATCCGTCGCCCAGACGCTCCGACAGGCCGCCAGTCAGCCGAGCAGTCCGCCTTCCCTGAAAACCAGGGAGTAAAGGTGTTAAGCATCGTAAGTCCTGGGAATCGCTGGGAGAACGCGGTGCGGGAGATTCGCGGACGTTGAGAGGCTGGGGTAGATTCCTGCCTTGATGGCGAGCGCTCCCCGCACCGCATCTGTGACTGATGGCCCGCGCTGGATCCCCGTGGAAGGGGACAGCATGTGGCCGTCGTTGCGCGCGGGTGACGTGGCGGAGGTGGAGCCGCTGGTGGACACCCCGCGTCCGGGCGAGGTGGTGCTGGCGCGCTTCGAGTCCTCGCTGGTGCTGCACCGGGTGCGCTGGTGTGACGGTCGCGTGTGCGCGCTTCGCGGAGACAATGGCGGTTCGGGAGATCCGCCGCTGCCTGTCGTCCGTATCCTCGGGCGCGCGCGACGAGTGCGACGGGGGGGCGCGTTGCTGGACGTGGATCGCTGGGACGTGGGCCCGCGGCGGCTGGGCCGGTGGCGGGTGACGGTGAAGCGCCGGCTCGCCGCGTGGCTGGGAAGGGCAAGGACCCCATGAGCTTCGTGGACGCGAATGTGCCCCGGCGGCGCCCGGGTGCCTCGGGCGAGTGGTTTGGCGCGGACTTCCTGGTGCTGGACGCGGAGGGGCGCACGCTGCGCGGGCTCAACGCGACGGCGGCGCGCATCTGGGCGCTGTGCGATGGCCAGCGCACGGCCCGGGCGGTGGCGGAGCAGGTGGCCCTCGAGTTTTCGACCGACGTTGGCCCGGTGCTGGCTGACACGCTGCGCTTCCTCACGGAACTGCAGCGGCGCGGTCTGGTGGACGAAGTGCGCGCGCCCGCGGGTGACGCGCCTCTGGAGGTTCGATGATGCGGGCGCTCGTGGCGATGCTGGCGGGTGCGGTGCTGCTGTCGGCGTGCTCGGAAGGGGTGTCCCCCCAGCCGCCTCCGACGGTGACGCCGGGGCAGGGCAGTGACAACGGTGGGCCGCTGGCCCCCACGGACGTGCTGGCCGGCGGTGGAGCCGTGGCCCAACAGCCGCCCGAGGCGCCGGTGGAGGGCGAGGAGGAGCCGCCTCCCGCGAACCTGCCGCCCCCGAAGGGGAGCGCGGTGGTGGTGGGCGCGGGCTCGGAGCCCGTGGGCCTGTCCGAGGTGCAGCAGGTGGACGTGGACTTCGTGGTCAGCGGCATCCGGAGCCGGGGCGAGGTGGACGTGGAGTTCATCGCGCCCGGCGGCCGGCCGTATGAGAAGCGCAGCCGCACCGTGGAGGCCGCGCCGGAGGAGACCCGCACGCTGCGCTTTTCGCTGCCGGTGGCGGGCACGCTGGTGACCTCGTCGCGGATGACGGGGACGTGGCAGGTGCGGTTCTTCCTGGATGGCGCGCTGCTCGCCACCACCTCTTTCACCCTGGAGCCGTGACGTGAGCGCCGCCATGAACGTCCGAGTCCTCACGCTGCTGACCGCCGTGCTGCTGCCCGTGATGGGCTTCGCGCAGACGACGTGGACCGCCCGCTTCATCGCCGCGCCGGGAGAGCCGGTCGCGCGGGTGGTGATGGACGACGCGTCCGACCTCACGATCGAGGTGAGGAACACCGCGACGACCGTGAACGACTCCCGGCTGTCGGAGGTGTCCTTCGTCCTGCCGGTGGGCTACCAGCTGCTGAACGGCCTGCCCGCGGCGGAGTCGCCGCAGTGGAAGATCGAGTACTTCGACGCCAACTCGCGGCGCATCACCTTCCAGTCCGTCGTGGGCTGCTCTGAGCCCGGGGCGCGGGGCCTGGGACGCGGGGAGAGCGCGCGCTTCGTGCTGAGCGTGGTGGCCCCGTCGGACCGGGCCACCGACAAGACCAACGAGCAACTGGTGGCGGGGACCTATGGCCGCGATCAGTGCAATGGCGCCAACTACACCACCAGCCTGAACAGCGCCTTCTGGACGCGCTCCAGCCTGGACGCCTCCATGACGCTGTCGCCTCGCGGGCTGGCGGTCAACGGGACCGCCGCAGCCCGCATCGTCGTGGAGAACCGCACCAACATGAACATGGCGTCGCTCACCGTGGACGACCCCATCTCCACGAACAGCGCCGTGCCGCTGACCATTGGGACCAAGGAGGCGCCCATCAACAAGACGGTGCCGCTCCGGGGCGCCGGCGTCTTCGTGATGAACGTGCGGCCCACCGCGGCCGGCACCCTGTCCGCCCGGGTCCGGGCCCGCGCGACCAGCGGCACCATCACCTCGTCGCTGGCGGACTCGGCGGTGGTGAACGTGGGTGACCTCGTCGCGGCGGCGGACGTGGACACGTTGGATGCATTCGCCAACGAGCAGGTGACGCTGCGGCTCACGGTGCTCAACACGTCCACCGCGAACACGTACACGAACGTGCGCCCTCGCTTGCCCGTGCAGATGGGCAACGCGACCGCCACGTTCGTGTCCGGGCCCTCTCCGGAGGCGGTGCCCCAGTTGGCCCCGGGCGCCTCCGCGCAGTTCACCTGGCGCTACCAGGTCTCCGGCGCTCCCGGCGCGAGCTACCAGTTCCAGACGCGGGTGGACGCGACGCTCAATGGTGCCGCCGTGGCGGGGGACCTGGTCAGCGCGCGCAAGGGGAAGGTTGTCGAACACCGGGTGCGGATCAGCCACGAGACGGTGTCCACCGCGGTGACGGGCCTCACGATCGCGTACACGGTGCAGAACCGAGGCACGCTGCCCATCATCGAGGTGAAGCTGTTCAAGCCCGCGGTGAACTACTTCGCCGTGGCGGCGTCCGGGCCCCAGACGCTCAACGGCTGGACCCTCTACAACAACGAAGCCGCCGCGTACCGCTGGGAGTCGAACTCCGTCACGGGCATCCCCGTGGGCGGCGAGCTCACCTTCCGCGTCACCTATTCGGGCTTCACCGCCGTCACGGGTGACACGCCGTTCCGCCACCGGATGGAGCTGGTCCAGGACTACAACGAACCGCGGATCCGCGTGGACGGGACGGTGACGCTGCTCTCGGTGGCGAACGCGCCGGAGGTCCAGCGACTCACCGGCGTGGCGCGCGACGGCAGCGTGACGCTGACGTGGGACAACCCCTTCAACCACGGCGGCGTGCTGGTGCTGCGCGCGCAGGGGACGACGCCGCCCGACACCGCGCCCGTCAGTGGCACGCGCTACGCGGTGGGGGCCGTGCTGGGCAACGCGACGGTGGTGTACTCGGACGAGTTCAGCTCCGCCTCCAGCTTCACGGACACCACCGTCACCAACGGCACGACGTACGTCTACCGCGTCTTCAACGCGGACGACTCGCGCCGGTACTCCGCGGGCAACCAGCCCACCTCTGTCGGCCTGCTGGCCACGCCGCGCTCGCGGGCGAATGGGGGGCCGCTGTGGTGCTACTCGGTGGGCCTGTCGTCGCTGTTCCAGCCCGTCACCGAGCTGGGCGCGGGCATCTACAGCTCCTTCAACGACTCGGTGGTGGGCAACCTCACGAACACAGCGGACCCGGCCGTGGACGGAGCGGAGCGCTTCCGGCCGGTGAAGCTGTCGGGGGCCGTGGGCAGCCGCTTCCCGGTGGTGCCGCTGCTGGGCCGTCCGGGACAGCAGTTCCTCGTCGTGGGCGACCAGACGGGTGTTCCCGCGGTGCTCAACGCGGCCACGGGCGTCGCCCTGTGGCGCAACACCGCCCTGGGCCTGGGCAACATCAGCTCATTCCCCGTCACGCAGCTGCTCGACTATGCGAACCCGGAGTACCGGGCGGTGTATTCGAACATCGACCTGGCGTTCTTCGGGACGCGCCTGTCGTCACCGGCGCAGAACCAGGTGGTCGCGCTGAACGCGGCCACGGGAGAGCTCATCTGGCGCTACCGGCCGGGGGACCTGGGGATGATCAGCGGCGGCATGCTGGTGGACTACTCGACGAACCGGCTCTACGTCGCGACGAAGTCGGGCCCGGGCAGCAACGACACGCTGCGGGTGCTCAGCAGCCTCACGGGCCAGGAGCTGGGGCGCCGGGCGCTGGGGGACCTGGAGTTTGGCGTGGTGCGCAATCCCACGAGCAACCAGATCCTCGTCACCTCCAGCGAGGGCACGGTGTACGGCGTGGATCCCGCCACGTACGCGACGGTGTGGTCGAAGGCCATCGCCACGCGGCCCTCCGCTTCGACGTCCGCTTTCACCCACTTCGTGCGCCCGCTGGGCCGGGGCTTCGTGGCGAGCCTCGCCAACGGCACCGTGGAGCGCTACGAGATGGACGCGACCAACGTGCCCACCCGGCTGTGGTTCACGCCCATCGCGGGGCCCTCCGGCTCCTTCACGCTGAACCAGAACGGCGTGGCGCGCATCTACGTCGGCAGCTCGGACGGAAAGGTCCACCAGCTGGAACTGGACACCGGCGTCGACTCCGGCCAGGTGTCCCTGGGGCCCGCACAGAACATCGGTACTCCCACCATCGACCATACCGTGGGCCGGCTGCACGTCGGTTCGGCGGACGGTCGCATCTGCGCCTTCCCGGTGCCCTTCCTCCCATGAGCCCACGAACTCCTCAGCTCCTCGTCGGTCCGTCCGCGCCGAAGCCGGTGTCGGCCGCGCCGGCCGTGTATGTGCCGCCCGCCATCGTGTGGGAGCAGCCGTTCGTCGCGCTCGCGCAGATCTCCGCCTGCAACATCCCGGGCGAATCGGAGTGCGTGCCGTGATGGGCGGGGACCCCTCGTCGGGTCCCCGTGACGCCGCGCTCCGGGTCACCCTCGCAGGGTGGACGGTGGCGCTGGACGTGGAGGACGGCGCGCTCGCGGCGACCCTGCGTCGCGTGTTCGGCGCGTTCGTCGCTCCGTCCGCTGAAGCCTCCCCGGATGCCCGGCTCGTGCTGCGGCCCCCCGCGACTTCGCGGGCACCGCCCGCCGTGCGGGAGCTGCCCCGTTTGGAGCCCGGAGCGGAGGGGACGCTGCGCGTGGAAGGGGAGGACTACGCGGCGGTGCTCTCCTCGGAGCGCAGCGAGGCGGAGGTCACCGGGACGGGACGGTTCCCGGTGGAGACCGTGCTGAAGGTGATGCTCGCGTCGGCGCTGGCGAAGCGCGGGGGACTGTTGATCCACGGCGTGGGCCTGGCGCGCGGGGAGCGGGCCGCGTTGTTCGTGGGGGCCTCCGGCGCGGGCAAGAGCACCCTCGGCGCGCTGTGGCGCGATGCCGGTGGGACGGTGCTCGCGGATGAGCTGGTGGCTGTATGGCCGGAGGCGGGTGGCGGGTGGCGGGCCGCCGGGACTCCGTGGAACGTGCTGAGCAGTCCCACCGAAGCCGCCCTTGTCGCGGTGGGCACGCTCGCGTGGGATGCGGCCTCGCGGTGGGAGGCGCAGGGCGCGGGGGAGGTGGCGCGCGTGCTGCTGCTCAACGCGCTGTTGCCGGAGCCCACGACGTCGGGTCGGGGTGCGCTGGTGGGGGCCGCGGGCCGCCTGCTGTCGTCGGTGGAGACGGCGCGGCTGGTGTTCGCGCGCGATGCCTCCGCGGCGGCGGTGGTGGGAGCCCGGCTGGCATAGGCACGGCGGCCCCAGGGGCGGGGCGCGCCCTGTCTTCCGGGGACTCGCGCTCGGCGCGGGTCTGCGTTACAGCGGGGCGTCGGAGGCGGATGACGGTGGTGGAGACGCGGGTGCCGTTGACGGTGATCGCTGGGCCTACGGCGTCAGGCAAGACGGCGTTGGCCATCGCGTGGGCGCGTGCGGCCGGCGGGGAGATTGTCAGCGCGGATTCGCAGCAGGTGTATCGCGCCTTCGACATCGGCACCGCGAAGCCTTCCGACGAGGAGCTGGCCGCCGTGCCGCACCACCTCATCTCGGAGGTGGATCCCCTGGAGCCCTTCTCCGCCGCCGAGTACCAACGCCGCGCGGATGCGGCCATCGCGGACATCACGTCACGTGGCCGCCCGGTGTTCGTCGTCGGTGGCACCGGGCTGTACCTCCGCGTGCTGCTGCACGGCGTGGTGGACGCGCCCGGTGCCCTTCCGTCGCTGCGCGCGGAGCTGGAGGCGATGGCGGCGGAGCAGGGGAGGGAGGCCGTGCACCGTCGGCTGGCGCAGGTGGATCCGGAGACCGCGGCGAAGCTGCCGCCCCAGGACCTGGTGCGGGTCGTCCGGGCGCTGGAGATCCACGCGCAGACGGGCATCCCGGCGTCGGAGTTCCGCCGCGCCCATGCCTTCGCGCCGGACCGGTACGCCTTCCAGCTGTACGTCCTCAACCCTCCGCGCGATTTGCTCTACACCGCCATCAACGCTCGCACGGAGGCGCTGTTCTCACGCGGCCTGGTGGAGGAGACCCGGGCCTTGCTGGAGCGCGGCTACGCGGACGCGGCTCCCATGCGCAGCGTGGGCTACGTGCAGGCCCGCGCCGTCGTGGAAGGCCGGATGACGCGAGAGGAAGCCATCATCGACACCGCCCAGGAGACCCGGCGCTACTCCAAGCGGCAGCTCACCTGGTTCCGCCGTGAACCCGGCGCGGTGTTCCTCGCGCCCCCCTACGTCCGCCCCGGGGCCTGAGCACGGGGGCCCCTCCCGGCACCCGCTCGCTGCTCCCACCCGCCCCGGCTGGAAAGACGTTGTGGCCACCCGCGGCACGCCCATCTTCCAGAAGGAAGATGGACACCACAGCGGAGGGCGCGATGGAAACGAACAAGGAACGCGTACGGGACACCCGAACGGAGCGCCCACTGAAAAGCGCCTCCGTCGTCTGGGGTGCACCCTTCATGCTGGGCATACTGACGACGGTCGTGGGGATCGTGCTGCTGGGGGCCACCTTCTTCACCAGCATGGTGACCATCTTCTTCGTGGGCATGATGCTGGTGATTGGCGGCATCGCGGAGATCGTCGCCGGCGTCCGCGTGCGTTCGCACGGAGGCCCGTTCTGGTCCTTCATGCTGGGCGGAATCCTCACCACCGTCGTCGGTGTCCTCACCGTCATGTTCCCGGGGGCGGGCCTCGCGTCGCTGACGCTGCTGCTCGCGGGCTTCTTCTTCGCCAACGGCCTCTTCCACGTCATCACCGCCGTGATGGACCGCTATGCCCAGTGGGGCTGGGACGTGGCCTTCGGGATCATCTCCGTCTTCCTGGGCTTCAGCGTCATGGCGGAATGGCCCCAGTCCTCCGTCTGGCTCGTGGGCACGCTCGTCGGAATCGCCGTGTTCTTCCGCGGCATCGCGATCATGTCCGGCTCACTGGCGCTGCGGCGGGGGCTCCGTCACGTCGAGGCCTGAGCCCGGCACGGAGACCCCGGACTCAATCATCACTCCAGGTGGATTTAAAGATAGCCTGGAGTGAATTTCGGCTCGCGTAGAGGATGCGGTAGATGACGCCGTTCGCGTCATCCGGCGCCCCTGGCCGTTCGTGTCGAACTGCAACAGCGTGGCGCTCTCCGGGTTGGGCGCCACGCACGCGTTGCACGTGCTGCCCACCGACACGTCGAAGCGCGCTCCCGCGCTGTTCAGGAGGCGTAACGGTCTTCGCCAAACGGCTGCGCGGCGCCAGGCCGAGGGGCCTCCTTCGTGCCGAGCGGATCCGGCACGCGGCCGGTGAGCTGGCACAGGAGCCGATCCGGATTCACCGGCTTGGGCAGGAACGCCTCCGCCCCCGCGTCGAGCGCGCGCTGCCGCACGTGCGGACGGTTGAGTCCGCTCATCACCAGCACGCGCGTGTCCCGGGTGAGCGGGTGCTGCTTGAGCCCCTCGCACAGGCGCAGGCCGTCCACCCAATGCAGCACCACGTCCAGCAGGATGGCGGTGGGCGGACGCCGCGCCACCGCGCAGAACAGCGCCAGCTCGTCCGCGAAGGACACCACGCGCGCGCCGGTGCTCTCCAGGAGCAGCGTCAACGCCTCGCGCGTGTCCGCGTCGTCGTCCACCACGTAGTACAGGTCCGGCTCCACCTCCGGCACCATCGTGGGCACGGGCTCCATCGGGGTGCGCAGCCACGAACCCACGACCTCCCGCACGCCCGCCCAGCGCGCCGCGGACAGCAGCGCCAGCGGGGTGGGGGCGCTCAGGCCCAGCACGCCTCCGCCATACACGCCGCCCAGCGCATGCTTCGCCCGCGCCGCGACGAACGCCGCCGGGGCCCGCTTGCCGGCGCGCCGCAGCCACGTGAGGGTCCGCGCTCCGGCCGCCGCGTCCTCCATCAGCTCACCCAGCCCGTCCCGCACGTAGCGCCGCTCCAGCGACGGTGCATCCAGTCCGCCATCCAGCAGCGCCACGGCCGCGCGGCTGCACGACGCCAGCGTCTCCGACAGCCCCACCTGCAGCGGGTGGCCGAAGGCGGCCGGGCCCACCACCAGCTGTCCGGGCGCCACCAGCGTGCGGCCGGGACCGTAGGGCAGACGCGTCGTCTCCAGCGCCGCGACCTCGAAGCCCTCCTCCAGCAGGCCGTCGCGTGCGGCCATCATCAGCACCTGGCACAGGTCCGCGGGCGTCACCGCCGCGCCGAAGGCCAGCGCGTACACGGACCCCGCACCGGGGATGAGGAACAGCGCGTCCACCGCGGGCAGCGGCGACACCCAGAGGCGCGCCACCGGCAGCAGGTCCAGGCCCACCATCGCGCCCTTGAGCCGCGCCTGCACCGCTGGCATGGACGGCGCCGGACGGAAGCCCTTGAAGAAGGCATCCCCCAGGAGCGGTCCCGCGCCAGCCGCGAGCGCCACCGCGTGGAAGCGCTCGCCACTTCCCTGGGCACGGACCACGAGGGGCCCCGCATTGCGCACCGCCGTGGGCGCATCCGGCGCGGGCGCCTGCCGCTCCACGCGCTCCACGTTGCGGTTCACGAAGCGCGCGCCCTGGGCGCTGGCCGCCGTGGACAGCACCTGCCGCACCTGATCCAGGCCGCCTTCGCCGTGCGGCCAGCCATCCACCACCCACAGCCCACCGGGCGCGCACGGCAGCAGCTCGCGCTCACCCTCGGAGATGATCTCCACGCCGCGCAGCTCGTGCGTGCGCCACTCGGGCGGGATGCGGCAGCCCAGCGCGGCCAGCCGCGAGCGGCACTCGGGTGTCAGCAGGGCAGGGGGCGCGGTGTGCTCCTCGTTGCCCCCCGCGTAGACGCGCACGTCCAGGGCCACGCCTCGCGCGCGACCGTTGAAGAGGAGGGACGCCGCGAGCCCCGCTCCGGCGATGCCGCCGCCGACGATCGCCACCCTCGAACCACTCGACAGCTTGCTGGTCCCGCTCATCGCGCGCCTCGATCCTTCAAACCGTCAGTGCCGCTGGGCCGCCGTGGTGTGGGCGGACTGGCCGTACACCACCACCCGGTCGCGCCCCTCGCGCTTGGCCTCGTACAGCGCGGCGTCCGCCGCCTTCAGCAGGGCCTCCGTGCTCTCGCGCGGGTTCTCCGGCGTGTGATCCGCCACGCCCACGCTGATGCTCAGCCCGAAGGGCGCCGGGCGCCCGTCGCTGCGCTGCACGTTCACGCCGCGCAGCTCCGTGCGCAGCCGCTCCGCGAACACCGCGGCCTCCAGCGACGTCTGGTGGGGCAGCAGCACCACGAACTCGTCCCCGCCGAAGCGCGCCGCGAAGTCCGACTCGCGCAGGTTGCCCTGCATCAGCGTGGCGAGCGACAGGATGGCGCGGTTGCCCACGTCGTGCCCCATGCCGTCGTTGATGGCCTTGAGGTGATCCAGGTCGATGACCACCACGCTCAGCGCGTAGCCGTAGCGCACGGCCCGCTTGAACTCGTCGTCCAGGCGCACCGACAGCGCGCGGAAGTTCGCCAGGCCCGTGAGCGCGTCCGTCTGCGCCAGCACCTGGAGCTTGCGCTGCTGCTCGCTCTGGCGCACCGCCCGATCAATGCGGGCGAGCAGCTCACGCGAGCTTGCCGGCTTGTGGATGAAGTCCACGGCACCCATCTCCAGACACTTCTCCAGGGTCGCCTCGTCCGCGTCCCCTGTGAGGAAGATGACGGGCACGGTCTCCGTGCGCACGTCCCGCTGGAGCGTCTCCAGGACCGCCAGCCCATCCCCGGAGGGCAGGAAGCGATCCAACAGGACCAGGTCCGGACGGTGCTCGCGCGCCAACTCGATGCCCGCGCCCGCGTCGGACGCGGACAGCACGTCGAAGCGTGTGGCGAGCAGGTCCATCAGGCCCTCGCGCACTCCGGTGTCGTCCTCGATGATGAGCAGAAGCGCCCGCTCCGCGCTGCGGCCGTGCCGTTCCATGAACTGGTTCGCTCCGCTCGCCTGCCCGGAAATGGCAGGCCGAAAGTCTCGGGCGCCACGCCCCTCGAGGTGCTCCCCTCGCCCTTGCGCCCCACGCGCACCCGCCGCCGCCTCGTCCTGCAAGCACCCACCCACCCATCCAAACTTCACCCGAGACCTCCGGCTGCCAAGCCCGTCCGCCTCCGCGAGACTCCAGGACCCGTCTGTCCCGGACGTCCGCGTGTCCCTGCCCGAGAGCAAGCCGTGTGCCCCCGTGATCCCTTGACGGGCCGGCCTCATTTCAGGGGGTTGGAGGGGACCCGACGCATTGGACGACGCGCGGATCGGAAGACGTTGCAGCGTCAGGCAGGCGCGGTCGGTAGGAATTGCCGGGCAGCGGAGCAACGGAGGGCCCCCTGGACGGAGGCCGCCTCGACGTTGCGGGTGTTGAAGAGGCGACCCCTGGCGGCGGCCGCCTTCAAGCGGCCGCGGCTCCCAGGGGTCGCGGTGTCTCTAGCGGCGGTGGGTGAACTGCACGCGGCGCCCGCCCATGGGGGGCATCATCGGCGGCGCCTCCAGGCCGAACTGCCACCACAGCGGTTCGTAGGGCTTCATCTTCAGCCGCTTGTCGTTCTGCAGCTGGGCGAGGCTGCCCTTGAGCTTCTCGTCGGAGGGGTTCAGCTCCACCCCGCGCGCGAGCACCCGCTGGGCGCCGTCCTTGTCCTTGTGCTGCAGGAGGCACCACGCGTACACGGCCCAGACGATGGACTCCTTCTTGCCGCTCTTCACCGCGGCCTCGAAGGCGGCCTTCATGGCGGGCTTGTCGTCCCGGCGGAAGTGCAGGGCGCCTTCCATGGCCTTGGCCATGTAGTTGCGGCCGCTGGCCTTCTCCAGGTGCGCCTTCGCCCCGTCCAGGTCCTTCACCATGTACTTGAGCATGCCGATCTGCGCGTGGATCTCCGGCCCGATGAGGAACTGCCACTTGTCCCAGACGAGGCCCTGCTCCAGCGTCTTCACGGCCCGGTCCACGCGACCCTGGGCCTCCTTCTGGTTGGCGGGCTGGCCCTGGAGATCATTCTGGACCGTCGTCATGAGCGCCTGCACGCGGGTGGAGACCCTGCGGGCGAGCACGATGTAGGTGGCGAAGGTGGCGATGACGCCGGGCACGATGCCGGCCCACCAGGAGAAGCCGCCGACGAGCTTGACCAGCGCTCCGACCGCCAGCCCCACGGCCAGGGAGATGAGGAGGTTGTACATGCGCTGCCCCTTTAGCGGTGTGCGTGGAACGCCGCAATCTTCGGATGCACACGATTCGAAGGCGCGATATACGTTTGGCCGCCTCGCTTTCACCCAAGGGGCCCTCTGTCGAAATTGGTAGACGAGGCGGACTCAAAATCCGCTGCGGCTGACCCCGCGTCCCGGTTCGAGTCCGGGGAGGGCCATTCCCCCAACGCACCCCCGGCGTCCGAGATGCCGCCTCCGGATGGCCCGAACGTGAAAGCAGCCCCCTGTCCTCCGCGCCGGGAGACGCGATGAAGGTACTGCTGGTCGAGGACGACGCGAGCCTCCGTGAAGGCATGGGCGAGCTTGTCTCCGAGCTGGCGGACGTGCAGGCGGTGGGCACCATCGACGAGGCGCTCCGCGCCCTGGAGACCGGGCGCTTCGAGCTGGTGATGACCGACCTGCGCATCGCGGGCGGCCACAACGACGGCCGGGGCATCCTCGAAGCCGCCCGCCGCAGGCTCCACCCCGTCGTCGTCGTCAGCGCCGCGGGCCCCGACGAGGTCGCCGAGGCCCTGCACCCCCTGGAGCCGGACGGGGTGCTGATCAAGCCCTTCCAGGTGGACGACATCATGGGGCTCGTGGAGCGCTTCCTGGAGCTCAAGCGCCAGGCGCTCGCCGCTTCGGAGGCCCCCCTGCCGGACGGTGCGGCGGACTGGACGGACCTCGCCCCCGGCGCCCGGACGGCCACCTCCCTGACGGAGGCTCCCAGGACGTGGGTGCGCCTGACATCCGAGGCGGACTTCCAGTGGCGCCGCCCCGCGTGCGCCGAAGGGCTCCTGCTCCTTGAAGGCTCCGTGGAGCTGGACGGGGAACGCTACGCCGCGCCCTGCTACCTGTTCCTCGCCGTGGGGGCGTCGCCCCGGGTGAAGACGCGGACGGGCGCGGTGGCGGTGTGCGTGCCGCTGCGCGGGTAGGGGACGAGATCACCGTGGAAATCCCCCTCTGGCCCGCGCCGCATGATCCGTCACGCCTGGGGCGTCCGTCCCGGAAGGCGGCCACCGCGGCCCTGGAGACCCACATCGCGGTGCTCAAGGGGGACCCCCTGAAGGCCGCGCTCGCCACCGCGCTGCGGGAGGCGGAAGGGCTGGGCGGGCAGGAGCGCCGCTTCGTGGCGATGGCGGCCCGCGAGCTGTCCCGGCACCAGCGGCTCCTGGACCTGGCGGCGCGCCTGTTGGGCCACTCGCACGCGAAGCTCGTCATGACGGAGGACCAGGCGCTGGTGCGCTACACCCTCTGGCGGCGGATCTTCTGTGGCGAGGGCTGGACGCGCATTGGCCCGGAGGTGCGGCTGCCGGGGCCGGTGCGCCCGCGCACCCTGCATGACGCGGTGCTGGAGGGGATCGTCACCAGGCCCCTGCCGGAGTCCCCCGGTTCGGAGTCGGAGTCCGTCGTGGACCGGCTGGCCACCCGGTACTCCTTCCCGGGGTGGCTCACGCAGCGGCTGGCGGACGTGTACCCGGTGGAGACGCTCGCGGGGCTGATGGCATCCCTGGACGAGGAGCCCGCGCTGCACTTCCGCGTGCGGCCCGCTGGCACCCGGGACGCGGTGCTCGCGGCGCTGGCGGAGGAGGGCGTGGTGGCGGAAGCCGTGCCGTCCTCGCCGGACGCGCTGCGCGTCGCGGACGCCAGCCACCGCATCTTCGAGACGAAGGTGATGAAGGCCCGGCGGCTCCAGGTCCAGGACGTGGGCAGCCAGCTCATCGTCCAGGCGTGCCTCCCGCCCGGGGGCACCCTGCAGGGGCTCACGGTGGCGGACGTGTGCGCGGGGGCCGGGGGCAAGACGCTCGGGCTCGCGGACGCGGTGGGCGCGAAGGGGCGCGTGTTCGCCGGGGATCGCTCCAAGCGGCGGCTTTCGGACGCGCGCGAACGGGTGCGCGAGTTCGGCCTCAAGCAGGTGTCGTTCCCGCACCCGGTGCCGCTGGACGCGGTGGACGTGGTGCTGGTGGACGCGCCGTGCAGCGGCACGGGGTCGCTCGCGCGAGAGCCGGATCAGAAGTGGAAGCTCACCGCGAAGGCCATCACGGCGTTCCAGACGACCCAGTCCGCGCTGCTGGCGGAGGTGGCCGCGCAGGTGAAGCCCGGGGCGCGCATCGTCTACGCCACCTGCTCGGTGCTGCCCGAGGAGAACGACCGGGTGGTGGAGGGCTTCCTCGCGAAGCATCCGGGCTTCGCGCTGGAGCCGGTGGGGGAGGGGTGGGCGCCGGAGC
>NZ_RAWG01000229.1 GCF_003611735.1 Corallococcus sicarius
CCAGGCCCTCCCCGACGACTTCGATCCGTTCGCCGGGCCCGCCCTGCTGCTCACCGCGCCGTCCACCGAGCCCCAGCGCGAGATGTGGACCGGCGTCCAGATGGGCCCCGACGCGTCCTGCGCCTTCAACGAGTCCATGTCCGTGCGGCTCCAGGGCCCGCTGGACGTCGAGTGCCTGCGCGCCGCGCTCCAGGACCTGACGGAGCGGCACGAAGCGCTGCGCAGCACGTTCAGCGCGGATGGCCTCACGCTGTGCGTGGCGGCCTCCGTGCCCCTCCCGCTGGAGGTGCTGGCGCTGGACGCGCTGCCGCCTTCCGAGCGCGAGGCGCGGGTCCGCGACCTGCTGGCCCACGAGGTGGAGACGCCGCTGCCGCTGGAGACGGGGCCCCTGCTGCGCCCCCGCATCGTCCGGCTCGCCGCGGATCAGCACCTGCTGACGCTGACCGCGCATCACATCGTGTGCGACGGCTGGTCCATGGCGGTGATGCTGCGGGACCTGGCGGCGTTCTACTCGGCGCACGTGCGCCGGGTGCCGGCCGCACTGGCGCCCGCGCCCACCTTCAGCGACTACGCCCGCGCGCAGCAGCAGCTGGCCACGACGCCGGAGTACGCCGAGCACGAGCGCTACTGGCTCCAGCGGTTCTCCGGCACGCTGCCGGTGCTGGAGCTGCCGCTGGACAAGCGCCGGCCGCCGTCGAAGACGTACAGCTCCCGGCGCGAGGACTACGTCCTGGAGCCGGCGCTCGTCGAACAGATCAAGCGCGTGGGCGCGCGCCATGGCGGCAGCTTCTTCACCACGCTGCTGGCGGGCTTCAAGGCGCTGCTGCACCGGCTGACGGGGCTGGAGGACGTGGTGGTGGCCATCCCCGCCGCGGGCCAGTCCGTGTCCGGCCTGAAGGACCTGGTGGGCCACTGCGTGAACGCGCTGCCCCTGCGCAGCAACGTGTCCGCGGAGGCGCCCTTCACGCAGGTGCTCAAGCAGCTGCGCACCACGATGCTCGATGCCTACGAGCACCAGGAGTACACGTTCGGAACGCTGCTCAAGCAGCTCGCGCTGCCGAGAGACCCGAGCCGCCTGCCACTCGTCAACGTGCTGTTCAACGTGGACCAGGCCGTCACGGGTGATGAGCTGTCGTTCCAGGGCCTCACCTGCACCCTGGCGAGCAACCCGCGCCACTACGAGAACTTCGACCTCTTCATCAACGCGGCGGAGACCCATGGCCGCGTCGTGCTGGAGTGCCAGTACAACACCGACCTCTTCGAGGGCGCCTCGGTCCGCCGCTGGATGGCCTGCTACGAGGAGCTGCTGCGCGGAGTGATCGCGGACGCGGAAGTCCCGGTGTCGCGCCTGCCGCTGCTGCCTGCGACTGAGAAGCAGCGGGTGCTGGCGGATTGGAATGCCACCACCCGGCCGTTCAACCGTGAAGCCTTCGTCCACACACTCGTCGCCGCCCAGGCCGAGGCCACGCCGGATGCCGTCGCCCTGCGCTCCGGTGCCGTGACGCTCACCTACCGCCAGCTCCTCCAGCGCAGCCACCAGGTGGCGCACGCGCTGAAGCAGCAGGGGGTCACGCCGGGGAGCCTCGTCGGTCTCTTCACCGAGCGCGGCCCGGACATGGTCGTGGGTCTGCTGGGCATCCTCCAGGCGGGCGCCGGTTACGTCCCGTTGGACCCGGGCTTCCCGCCCGAGCGCCTCGCCTTCATGGTCGAAGACGCGAAGCTCTCGCTCGTCCTCACGCAGCAGTCCCTGGTGGCGTCGCTGCCCTCCACCACCGTGAAGCCGCTCCTGATGGAGGACACGGCCTCGCAGCCCGAGTCCGCGCCCTCCGCGCTGGACGTGTCTCCGGAGGCCGTGGCCTACGTCATCTACACGTCGGGTTCGACGGGCAAGCCCAAGGGCGTGCAGGTGCCGCACCGCGCGGTGGTGAACTTCCTCGCCACCATGCAGGAAGCCCCGGGCCTCACCGCCCAGGACGTGCTGCTCGCCGTCACCACGCTCTCCTTCGACATCGCCGTGCTGGAGCTGCTGCTGCCCCTCACCACCGGCGCCCAGGTGGTGCTCGCCTCGCGTGAAATCGCCTCCGACGGCGCGCTGCTCAAGGCCGCGCTCGAAACGCACGACGTCACCGTGATGCAGGCCACGCCCTCCACGTGGCGTCTGCTGTTGGAGGCCGGCTGGAAGCCCCGCCCGGGCTTCAAGGCCCTCTGCGGCGGTGAGGCCCTTCCGCGCGAACTGGCCGAGGCCCTCCTCGCCCGCGTGGGCAGCCTCTGGAACATGTACGGCCCCACGGAGACCACCGTCTGGTCCACCACCTGGCGCGTGCAGCCGCCCCTCTCCTCCATCCGCATTGGCCGCCCCATCGCCAATACCCAGCTCTACCTCCTCGACGCGCACCTGGCCCCCGTGCCCGTGGGCGTCGCGGGCGAGCTGTACATCGGCGGTGACGGCGTCACCCTGGGCTACCTCCACCGGCCGGAGCTGACGCAGGAGCGCTTCCTGCCCAATCCCTTCCGTCCGGGCGAGCGCATGTACCGCACCGGCGACCTCGCCCGCTGGCTGGCCGACGGCACCGTCGAGTACCTCGGCCGCAATGACTCGCAGGTGAAGCTGCGCGGCTTCCGCATCGAGCTGGGTGAAGTCGAAGCGGCGCTCGCCTCCCACCCGTCGCTCGCCCAGGCCGTCGCCCTCGTGCGCGAGGACCGCCCTGGAGACCGCCGCCTCGTCGCCTACCTCATCGCGCGTCCCGGCCAGACGACGCCCGCGGACGAGGTCCTCCGCGCGCACCTCAAGCAGGGGCTGCCGGAGTACATGGTGCCGCAGCACTTCGTGGCCCTGCCCGCGCTGCCGCTCACGCCCAACGGCAAGGTGGACCGCAAGGCCCTGCCGTCGCCGCAGGTGGAGTCGCACGAGGACGCGTACGTCGCGCCGCGTGACGAGACGGAGCAGAAGCTCGCGACCATCTTCGCCGACGTGCTGGGCTTGCGCCGGGTGAGCGTCACGGCCGACTTCTTCCGGCTGGGCGGGCACTCGCTGCTGGCCTCGCAGGCCCTCACGCGCGCGAGCCGCGACCTGGACGTCAGCCTCACGCTGCGCCGGATGTTCGAGGCGCCCACGGTGGAGAAGCTGGCCCGGCTGGTGCGCGGTGACGACGGGGCCACGAGCCCCGCGCAGCGCATCGCGCCCCGCGCGAGCACCGAGCCCGCCCCGCTGTCGCTGATGCAGCAGCGGCTGTGGTTCCTGGAGCAGCTCAACCCGGGCACCGCCGTCTACAACCTGCCCGCGGCGTTCCGCATCCACGGCGCGCTGGACGTGGACGCGCTGCGCGGCAGCTTCAACAAGCTGCTGGAGCGTCACGCCGCCCTGCGCACCTTCGTGCGCTGGGATGAAGGCACGCCGGTGCAGCACATCGCGCCGACGCTGACGGTGGAGCTGGCGCCGGTGGACCTGGAGCCCGTCCCCGCGAACCAGCGCGAGGAGGACCTGCTGCGCCGCCTCCAGGCGCTGGCGGACGAGTCCATCCCCATCACCGCGCCGCCGCTGTTCCGGCTCACGCTGTTCCGGCTGGGCGCTGGCGAGCACGTCCTCTTCTTCATGCCCCATCACCTCATCTGGGATGGGTGGTCGTTCGACGTGTTCCTGCGCGACCTGGACGTCCTCTACGCGGCGCTCACGAAGGGCGCGGAGCCGAAGCTCCCCGCGCTGCCCATCCAGTACGCGGACTTCACCGAGTGGCACCGCAACTGGCTCCAGGGCGAGGAGCTGGAGCGTCAGGCCCGCTACTGGCGTCAGAAGCTCTCCGGGAACCTGCCCGCCCTGGAGCTGCCCACCGACAAGCCGCGTCCCGCGCAGATGAGCCTCAAGGGCGGCACCGAGCCCTTCGTCCTCACCGGCGCGGAGGTGGACGCGCTCACGAAGCTGGGGCGCGAGTCGAACGCCACGCTGTACATGGTGCTGCTCACGGCCTTCAAGACGCTGCTGCACCGCTACACGGGCCAGGAGGACCTGGTGGTGGGCACGCCCATCCGGGGTCGCTCGCATCCCGAGGTGGAGGACCTGCTCGGCTTCTTCGTCAACACGCTGGTCCTGCGCACGCAGATGGGACCGGAGCTGACGTTCCGCCAGCTGTTGGACCGCGTGCGCACCACGTGCATGGAGGCCTTCGGCCACCAGGACATGCCCATCGAGCTGCTGATGCAGCAGCTGGGCGTGCAGCGCGACCTGAGCCGCACGCCGCTGTTCCAGACGTTCTTCACCTTCCAGGACGTGCGCAACCGGGGCGCCACCCTGGGCGACCTCACCTACGGCCAGGTGCACGTGCACGCGCACGCGACGCCGCTGGACCTGAGCTTCTGGGTGAAGGAGACGGCGAACGGCATCGTCGGCGGCATGGACTACAACACCGACCTGTTCGAGCGGGACACCGTCGTCCGCATGCTCGAACAGATCCGCACGCTGCTGCGGGCCGCGCTGTCCGACGCGGAGGTGGCCGTCGCGCGCCTGCCGTTGCTGCCGGAGGCGGAGAAGCAGCGGGTGCTGGCGGATTGGAACGCCACCACCCAGCCGTTCAACCGTGAGGCCTTCGTCCACACGCTCGTGGCCGCCCAGGCCGAAGCGACGCCCGACGCGGTCGCCCTGCGCTCCGGCGCCGTGACGCTCACCTACCGCCAGCTCCTCCAGCGCAGCCACCAGGTGGCGCACGCGCTGAAGCAGCAGGGGGTCACGCCGGGGAGCCTCGTCGGCCTCTTCACCGAGCGCGGGCCCGACATGGTCGTGGGCCTGCTGGGCATCCTCCAGGCGGGCGCCGGTTACGTCCCGTTGGACCCCGGCTTCCCGCCCGAGCGCCTCGCCTTCATGGTCGAGGACGCGAAGCTCTCGCTCGTCCTCACGCAGCAGTCCCTGGTGTCATCGCTGCCCTCCACCACCGTGAAGCCGCTCCTGATCGCGGACACGGCGTCGCAGATGGACACGGCGCCCGAGCCCCTCACCGTCACGCCCGAAGCCGTGGCGTACGTCATCTACACGTCCGGTTCGACGGGCAAGCCCAAGGGCGTGCAGGTACCGCACCGCGCGGTGGTGAACTTCCTCGCCACCATGCAGGAAGCCCCGGGCCTCAGCGCCCAGGACGTGCTGCTCGCCGTCACCACGCTCTCCTTCGACATCGCCGTGCTGGAGCTGCTGCTGCCCCTCACCACCGGCGCCCAGGTGGTGCTCGCCTCGCGCGACACCGCCTCCGATGGCCCCCTCCTCAAGGCCGCGCTGGAGTCGAGCGCGGTCACCGTGATGCAGGCCACGCCCTCCACGTGGCGTCTGCTGTTGGAGGCCGGCTGGAAGCCCCGCCCGGGCTTCAAGGCCCTCTGCGGTGGTGAGGCCCTTCCGCGCGAACTGGCGGAAGCCCTCCTCGCCCGTGTCGGCAGCCTCTGGAACATGTACGGCCCCACGGAGACCACCGTCTGGTCCACCACCTGGCGCGTACAGCCTCCCCTCTCCTCCATCCGCATTGGCCGCCCCATCGCCAATACGCAGCTCTACCTCCTCGACGCGCACCTGGCCCCCGTGCCCGTGGGCGTCGCGGGCGAGCTGTACATCGGCGGTGACGGCGTCACCCTGGGCTACCTCCACCGGCCGGAGCTGACGCAGGAGCGCTTCCTGCCCAATCCCTTCCGTCCAGGCGAGCGCATGTACCGCACCGGTGACCTCGCCCGCTGGCTGTCCGACGGCACCGTCGAGTACCTCGGCCGCAATGACTCGCAGGTGAAGCTGCGCGGCTTCCGCATCGAGCTGGGCGAGGTCGAAGCGGCGCTCGCCTCCCACCCGTCGCTCGCCCAGGCCGTCGCCCTCGTGCGCGAGGACCGCCCTGGAGACCGCCGCCTCGTCGCCTACCTGGTGACGAAGCCGGGCCAGTCCTATACGGACACGGAGCTGCGCAAGCACCTGCGCTCGCAGCTTCCGCAGTACATGGTGCCGCAGCACTTCGTGGAGCTGGAGGCGCTGCCGCTCACGCCCAACGGCAAGGTGGACCGCAAGGCCCTGCCGCCCCCGGCGGGCACCGCGCGTCCCGCCGAGGACGCCTTCGTCGCGCCCCGCACGGAGACGGAGAAGCAGCTGGCGCGCATCTGGCGGGAGGTGCTCGGCATTGCCCAGGTGGGCGTGCACGACAACTTCTTCAACATCGGCGGTCACTCCCTGCTGTCCTTCCAGGTGGTGATGCGCGTCCAGAAGGAGCTGGGACAGGTCCTGCACCCGCGCACGCTGCTGCTCAACACGCTGGAGCAGGTGGCCTCGCAGCTCACGCCCGTGGCGTCAGCGCCGACCTCACAGGCGGCCCCCCCGCCGGCCGCGACGACAAAGATTGCCACCCAGGAGACTTCTGTTCCCCTGGCGCAACGCTTGTTCAATAAGCTGCGGCGGAACCTGCCGGGTCGCTCGGACTGAGCGTCCTGTCGAGGAGAATGGCCAACCGTGACACCCTGCTTCTTCGGCAGCTCCGAAAGACAGCTCTTCGGCATGCACCACCCTGCTCAAGGCGCTGAACGCGCCACCGGGGTGGTGCTCTGCTACCCCGCAGCCCAGGAATACATGTTGACGCATTGGGCCTTCCGGAAGCTGGCCGGCATGCTCGCGCGGGAGGGCTTCCACGTCTTCCGGTTCGACTACTACGGCACAGGCGACTCCGCCGGAGCGGTCCATGAAGGCCGCGTGGCCGAGTGGCTCAAGGACATCCGCCATGCCGTCAACGAGCTGCAGGACCTGACGGGCGTCCAGCGCGTGTCGCTCGTCGGCATGCGGCTGGGCGCGGCGCTCGCCGTGCGCGCCGCCGTGGAGGGCCTGTCCACCGCCGGGCTCGTGCTGTGGGAGCCCCTGGTGGAGGGCGCGGCGTACTTGAAGGAGCTGGAGCTGCTCCAGACACGCCGGGCCGCCCGCACCCTCTTCCCGCAGCCGGTGGTCCCGCTGGAGGTGCGCCAGGAGCTGCTCGGCTTCGCCTTCCCCCGCGCGCTGCACGAAGACGTCCTCGCGTTGGACCTGACCGCGCTGCCTGCGTGGCCCTCGACGCGCACGCACCTGGTGACGGCGACGCCCAAGCCCGAGTACGAGCGACTCCAGCGGCACCTGGAGGCCACCGGCCTTCCCTTCCAGCACCACCTGGTGGCGGAGGACACCGGGGCGTCGACGATCCGGGAGTCCGCGCTCCTGTCCAACCGCGTCCTGCAGACCATCACCTCGCTCCTGAAAGAGGCCGCGTGATGCGCGAGCGCGTCTGTACCTTTGGCCCCGAGGAGTCCCTCGTGGGCGTGTTGACGGAGCCGGATCCCGCGAAGGTGTTGCCGGGAGCTCCCACGGTGGTGCTCTCCAACGTGGGCCTCAACCACCACGTGGGCCCCTACCGCATCTGGGTGGAGCTGGCGCGGCAGCTCGCGGCGCGCGGCTTCAGCACGCTGCGCTTCGACCTGTCCGGCCTGGGTGACAGCCGCCCGCGGCGCGCCGGAGGACCCGACGAGTTCCAGCGGGCCCGCGAGGAGACGCGCGCGGCGCTCGACTTCCTGGAGCAGAAGAAGGGCCAGCGCCGCTTCGTGCTCATGGGCCTGTGCTCCGGCGTGGACAGCGTGCACGCGGTGACGGTGCAGGACCCGCGCGTGGTGGGCGCGGCCTTCATCGACGGCTACACGTACCGCACGGCGGGCTACCACCTGCGCTTCCAGTTCCGCTACCTGAGCCCCCGTCGCTGGAGCCGCTACCTGCGCAAGCGCAAGCTGCCCACCCAGCTGCGCGAGGCGGGTGAAGCGGATGAGGTCTACACGCGCGAGTACCCGGAGCAGGCGCGGCTGATGGAGGACTACGGGCGCCTGCTGGAGCGCGGCGTCAGCCTGTGCTTCGTGTTCTCCGGAGGCATGGGGCTCTCCTACAACTACGAGCGCCAGTTCTTCGAGATGTTCTCCCCGCTGAAGCTGGAGAACCGCGTCACGTATGCCTTCTACCCGCACGCCGACCACCTCTTCTCCGTGCCCGACGACCGCGCGGAGCTCCTGCGCAAGCTCATCGCGTGGGCAGTGGGCTCCGTGCCGCCCCACGCATTGACGGGGGAGAGGCCGACGGGCTGAAGCCCGCCTGCCCGCCCTGCCAGCGGGAATGCGGCCAGCGGCCGGGAGCGCGTCGGGCGCTTGTTTCCCACCCAACGGTCGCCACCTTCGGAGGACACCCTCTCTTTCGAAGGAGCGTTACCCATGAAGCTCCCCCTGATGGCTGCACTGGCGGCCCTCGCCTTCTCCAGCCAGGCGTTCGCGCAGAGCCACACCGACCACGAAACCCCTGCCCAGGACGCGACCACCGACGCGCCCCAGGACAGCGCGCAGCGCTGGGACAAGGCCACGGGCAGCACCCAGAGCACGGGCGTCCTCCTGCCAGAGGAGTCCGGCGCTGCCACTTCCGACAGCACCGAGGAGGGCGTGGGCGGCTCCGGCTCCACCGAGCAGGGAACCAACAGCACGGGCGAAGGCTCGGCCGCCGCGAAGCCCGGGGCCACCAACTCCGGCACCCCGGGCAACAAGGGCGCGAAGATGGAAGTGACGCCGCCGGCCTGGGACCAGAACAAGCAGATGGGCAGCTCCGCGAGCCCCACCACGGGCACCCCGCCGGTGGAAGGCAGCGCCGGCAACTAGGCGCAGCTTCGACAGACAGCGCAATGACAGTCATGGACGGGTCCGCCGGAAGGGGGGCCCGTCCATACCCCTTGTGGGGTACAGACCCGCGCGACTCCCACCGCTAAGTCATTGCCTGTACCGGGCGTCGGCGCGGGCGGGCTCCTTCCGTCCGGCGGACAGGATGGGAGGCCCTGATGAACCTCACCACGCGCGAGCAGGCACTCATCTCCGAGCTGACCCAGGCCCTCTCCAGCTCCCTGGACCTGGCGGAGGTCCTGGCCCGCGCCCAGGGCGCCATCTCGCAGTTGCTGCCGTCCGACTACGCGGCGCTGTGTGTGTCCCGGCCCGAGCGGCCCGGCGACTACGAGTGGCTGGGATTGGGAGCGCCCGGGGTCCTCTTCACGCACTACCCGGAGCTGGCCGAGGTGGACTTCGTGCGCGAGGCCGTGAGGAAGCAGCCCAACGTGGCGCTCCGGGACTCCGACATGCTGTCGCGGCGGGAGCTGAAGCGCAGCCTCCTGTACCTGCGCTGCCGTGAGCTGGGGCTGCCGCTGGAGCACGTGATGGCGGTGCTGCTGGAGCTGCGGCACGACTGGCACGGGGGCTTCACGCTGTACCGGGAACACGCCCAGCCCTTCTCCTCGCGAGAGCAGGCGCTCCTCAACTGGCTGACGCCCTACCTGGTGAACACCGTGCGCAACTGCCGGATGTTCTCCGACGTGGCGATGCGGGGTGACATGCTGGACGCCCTCTTCCGCCACCAGGGCGCCGAGTGCATCGTGCTGGAGCCGCCGGAGCGCGAGACGCTGAGGACGCCCGGAGCCACGGAGCTCCTGCGACGCTGGTTCCCGGAGCTGGAGGCGGACGACGCCCGGCTGCCCCAGGAGTTGACGGAGCACCTGAAGCGGCTGCGGCTGATGACGGGAAGCAACGGCGTGGACACGCTGGTGCGCTCGGGCGAGCGGACGCACCTCAAGGTCACCTTCGTGGAGCTGCCTGAACAACGTGGCAGCCGGCCCTGGTCGGTGATGTTGCAGGAGTGCTCGCGGTCCATCCCGATGCCGGAGCAGTGGCGCCAGAAGATCTCCAAGCGCGAGGCGGACGTCGTCCAGGGCGTGCTCAGCAACGGGTCCAACGAGGCCATCGCCCAGGAGCTGGGGCTGACGCTCAACACGGTGAAGACGCACCTGCGGAACATCTTCCCCAAGCTGGGGATGGAGAGCCGCACGGACCTGCTCTACCACGCGGCCTGGCGGCAGAAGCCGAGGTGAGCCGCGCGGAATGACACGGGGCCCGGAGGCGTGTCGCCTCCGGGCCCCAGCACTGCAAGGCCTTACGGCTGCCTCTGGAGCTTGAGGGTGAGGGACGTCATCCCGCCCGAGGGCTGGAGGGTGACCGTGCCTTGCGTGAAGTGCTCCTCCTTGACCTGGAACAGGAGCACCCCGGTGATGGTGTCGTTGCTGCTGAGGTCGCTGTCCCAGACCCGGAAGGCCCACGGCTCCGCGAGCAGCTTGCTCGCCGTCGCGGTGCAGCCCCCCGTCGTCCACGCGGGCGTGTAGCCCTGCACCTCCGGGGTGCGCGACGACACGGTCATCCCCGGGCAGGCCAGCTCCACGAAGACATCCGGAGCCGAGTTGTCCGCGTCCCAGGCCGTTCCGTTGTTGGAGGCCGTGATCTGAGCCGACACGGGCTGGACGAGCCACACGCCCGCGGGATCCACCCCGCAGGTCTGGTCCGTCCGGCACACCTGGGACGTGCCACACGTCGAGCACGTGGCCCCGGCCTTACCGCACGCGGAAGCGGTGTTCCCCGTCTGGCAGGTGTTGTTGAAACAGCAGCCCGTGCAGTTGGACGCCGAGCACTTCTCCGGGGGCGGCGGGCCCTCCCCCGGGTCGTCGCCGCCACAGCCCGCCAGGAACAGGCCTGCCACCACTGCCGCCATCCGATACATTTTCATGCTTGTGTTGCGCCCCCACAGAGGTCGGTGTTCGGGCGCAGGATGTCCAGGCGGCGGTGGCCTGTCTTTACCCCTTCCGGGGGATGGACGGCTCAGGGATCCCGGAAGAAGCTCGGAAACAGGGCGCGCGTCGTGCGGGCGGACAGGAGCAGCGCGGCCTGCTCCTCCGGGGACGTGAGCGCGCGCAGCACCGACTCCAGCTCCGCCACGTGGTCGCCGTCCGCGGCGCCGTGGCCGCGCAGGAAGGTGACGGCCTTGTGGATGTTCGGGATGCCGCTCTCCGCGATGAGCCGGTCCACCGACGCCGGGGCGCGCTCCACGGAGAGGTATTCCAGCACATAGGCGGTGCCCAGGAACGCGGTGGGCACGCCCGACAGCGTGGTGAAGCGGTTCCACTCCACGTAGGCCCGCACCGCGGAGCAGACCGGCGCGCGCTCCACGCGCTCCGCCGTCCACCCCAGGTTCCGCAGGTCCGCGAGGAGCCACTTCTCGTGGCCCTTCTCCTCGCCGGACTTCTGGAGCAGCAGGTCCGCGAGCACGGTGTGCCGGCCCTCGCGCTTCATGCGCTCGCCGGACCCGGTGAGGAACTGCGTGCTCCAGCGCACGTACTGGTACGTCTGGATGAGGTAGTGGGCGTAGTCGTCCGGGTGGATGCGGCCCTCGAAGAGGCGCCGGGCGCCGGGGTTCGTGTCCAGCTCCCGCACGAGCATCCGCGCTTCGTGCCGCAGGGAAGTCATCCAGTCCGCCTTCGGGGTCTGCTCCTGCGTCTTCGGTTGCTTGCACATACACGTCTCCTGTCCGGGGCCCGTGAGGGCCCGGTGGGTGGGGTTGAAGGGTGAAGGGGAAGAAGGAGCGCGCCGGCCTGACTCAGGCGGCGTCGGCGTCCAGTCGGGCGAAGAGGCGCAACGTGCCCTGGGGAATCTCATCCAGGGCGGCGACGAGCGGCACGGTGAAGCGGTGGAAGGCCTTGTCGTAGTGGGGCGGCCCGATGAAGCGCGCGCCCAGCTTGTCCGCGAAGAGCGACAGCACGCGCGGCATGCGCAGGCCGTCCAGTTCGCCCTTGCGTGCGCGCTCCAGCTCCAGTGGCTTGAGGAAGGGAGCGACGGGTGCGGGCGGCGGCGCGGGGAACTCGCGGGTCCGCACGGGGTAGCGGTCACTCACCCAGCCCCTGCGGGCGGCGGCGCGGTAGAGGAGGTCCGCTTCTTCGGGGGAGTCGGTCTCCATGTTCGCGGCGGCGATCCAGTGGGTGACGCCGCGGCGGCGGCTCTCGCGGTAGAGCTCCGTCTGGAGGCGCGGCATCACCGCGCCATTGCGGTTGTGCCGGGAGACGCAGTAGCGCGTCGTCTCCGCGAACACGCGACCTGGCGCGGCGAGCTGCGACAGGTCCAGCTTCCGCTCGATGTCGAGCCCCAGGACGCTGCCGGCGGAGGCGGCCACCTCCGGATTGGGCAACAGCAGCCGCGACGTCGCGACCGGCTCCTCCCCTGCGTAGACGAGGACATGCGCGGTCGTGGGCAACGTGTCGAAGCAGTTGGCCTCGCGCGGGGCATGCGGCTGCTTGTCGCCCAGCATCCGCAGCTCCGCACCAAACACTTCCCAGCGAACGCGGAGCGCATCATCCAGCTCGCGCTGCGTATCAGCGACACGGCTACTCAAGGGCGTCATGGGGAGTCTCGCCTCCGGCGGTGAAGGGCGGACCGTGTGGCCAACCCTGCCCCTTCCTTCGTTGCTGCGTGCCGGAGTGCGCTCGTGGGTTGTGTTTTTCAATGAGCCGCACGGCGTCAAAGGCAGCCAGGGTCACTGTCGTTCCAGGGGATCGCCACGGACCCACCGCCCTCAAAGGCCCTACCACCTACGAGGTAGAGACATCGATCCTCAAGAGGATCAACCTCCCGGCTAGGACGGTGACGCTCCGCCGTCGAACTCTACAGGGCTGTAGCGAAAGTCCAGTTGGACCGTAGCGAAACCTGAAAGCAGGCGCGCATGCCGGTGAGGAGTGGGGGATGAGCTTTCCATCAAGAGAAGAGGAGCGGAGGTTGCACGAGCGGATCCTGGAGAGGGATCCCGTCGCGCCAGCAGACGTCTTCAGGCTGCTCATCCCGTACGTGATGAAGACCGTTCGGATGGAGATGCACTGCTCCCAGGAGGACGCGCGGGATTCCGCCATCGACGCGATCCTCATCTACCTGAACGAGCCTGAGCGGTACGACCGCCAGAAGAAGACGCTCCTGCGCAGCTTCCTGACGCATATCGCCAAGATGCGCTCCGTGGACCGGTACCGCTCCTGGGAGCGGAGAGTCCTGCGCGAACAGAAATACGCGGAGGAATTCGAACTCGGGGGGAGGTCTCCGAAAGAGGTGATGGAGGAGACGGTGGAAGCCAGGCGGGCCATCGAGAAGTTCGAGCAGATGAATCTGGATGACAGGGACCAGGAGCTCCTCCACCACGTGCTGTTGGGCGAGGGGTCCACCGAGAAGCTGGCCCAGGTGCTGGGTCATGAATCGCTGCCGAAGGATGAGCGGCAGCAAATGGTGAAACGCGACCGCGACCGGGTTCTGAAGTCGCTGCGGCGTTTCGGAAGGGAGGACTCCCATGATGAATCCTGACTGGCTGGAGACAGCGGCGGAACGCGGTGCCCGGGTGCCTGAACTGCTGGGCTCCATGTTCGCGTGGTACCGGGACCTGGAGGACCTCTCGGTCCAGGCGCTCGCTGAACAGCTCGGCTGCACGGAGGCCACGCTCCACTGGATGTCGCTGTGCCGCAGGCCCCGCAGCGAGGCGTTCGCGGCGGACGTGCTGCAGATCGCGGAGCGCTTTGGCGTGGACCCCTCCGGCATCTTCCAGGTGCTGCGCCACATTGAAGTCACCGAGGCGCTCATCACGCAGTCCAACAGCCCGGTGGAGCCGGGCGCCCGCGCACTCCAGCTCGCGGCTCGCGACCATGAGAAGAAGCCGTGAGTGAGCGCTGGCTGGGAGAGGCCGTGAAGGTGGCGGGACTCCCCCCGCCGCGCGCCTTTCCCCGCAACATCGTCCCGGATGCCCTGGCGGTGCTGCCGGTGAGCTTCGTTCCCCTGGAGGCGGTGACCTCCAGCGCCGTGCGGGCGTACTTCGCCCGGCGCAGGTTGAGCCCCGCGCTCGAAGAGGATGCCGCCCAGACGATGCACGGCTGCATGGTGGCGTTCTGCGGCAAGGGCTTCCTCTTCTACGCGCGCCACGACGCGCCGGATGAGCAGCGCTTCACGCTGGCGCACGAGCTGGCCCACTTCGTCCTCGACCACCTCCAGCCGCGAAAGAAGGCTCAAGCCTTCTTTGGGGACAGCATCCTCGATGTCCTCAATGACCAGCGCCTGCCCACGCGCGAGGAGTTGCTGACCTCGGCGCTCGATGGCGTCCCCACCAAGGTCCAGGTCCACCTGATGGAGCGTGACGCGGTGGGCAGCATCGACACCGGACAGGTCGCGCGCTCCGAACAGCGCGCCGACCGTCTGGCTTTTGAATGGCTTGCGCCCGAGTCCGTCGCAATGCCGGTCCTGAAGCAGGATCCCCAAGGGGAGCAGGCTTCAAGACTCCAGCAGACGTTCGGGCTGCCCCCGAGCAAAGCCGAAACCTACGCGCGGGTGTTGCGCCAGCGGGATGGAAGCCCCCGCTTTTCCCTGGCGGTCTTCCTGGGTGAAGAAGGCCCGAGGTAACCATGGCTGGACGTGGCGCACCGGATGACAACGACCTCGCGGGGGACGGTGACTACCTCGCGTCCTTCGGAGAGTCCCTGACCCAGACGCTCGACCTCGAGCGCTGGGCAAATGGCTTGAACCTGGAGGACATCATGCGTGTCTTCCGGGAGCAGATTGGCGGCGCCATGCGCAAGGAGGACGTGCTGCGCGCCACCGTCCGCAAGGAACTCCTGCCCCTGTTGAAGAGTCGCCCCAAGGCCCCCGCGGGCGCGGGCGTCTATCAGGCCACGGAAGAAGAGTTGAAGGCCGTCCACGAGGGCGTCCTCTTCCGGGGCAATGTCGAGGCAGTGAACGGGCGCGCGGTGTCACACGACACGCTGGCCCTGGGCATCACGCAGCTGGGCATCGCCGCCGTGGGCTATGGCGGCTCGTCCGGGACCTTCTCCCAGCGGCTCTTCCGCAAGGAGGTCACCTTCCAGATGGATGACCCGTTCAAGGAAGCCCGTGAGTACGTCCAGCGACGGGAGGTCCGCTCCCGGCAGGCGCCCCGGAACAAGGACAGCCTCTCCCGGCTGGCCACCCGGGGCATCCGCACCTACGCGGAGCGGGCCGTCCTGGTGGAGCGGCTCCAGGCCGAGTGGCGCATGGGACTCGGCAACCCGCTGGCCTATGAGCTGGTGACGGGCTCGGGCTATCGGGGTCTGCTGGATGCGTCGTTGGAGCTGCTCGAGCGGCTTGTCACCCAGACGCAGAAGTTCGTCTTCGTCACCGACAAGCTGGAGCACCGGGGGTTCCTGACCCTGGGCCATTCGCTCGACACCGGCGAGTACGCCATCCTCGAGACGCTGGAGGCCTACGGCAACGAGGTCCTGGACGGCTGGCGTTATGACCAGGAGGGGCTCTACAAGGCCGAGGCCTTCTTCAAGAAGTTCTGCCCCCAGGTGGTGATGGGGTTGTTCCGCGCGTCGAACAACTCACCGCCCCGCCTCTTCTATGCACACCGCGAGCATGTCCACCTCGCTGTGAGAATCGCCATGGCGGACAGCATCCTCCGGCCGGAGCAGGGCTATCCCATGCTCCTCGATGTCGCCGCGATGACCTGTCACAGCGTCTTCGGCGAGGACGGGTTCCAGGGGCTCGTCCAGGACGCCTACGCCCAGGTGGATCCAAGCCTGCAGTACTTGAACGTGCGCAAGCTGCGCCGCTAGCTGCTTCGAGGGGGAGAACACATCCATGTCCGACAATGACAGGTGGCCCGCGGAACCGGGCCCGGCAGCGCCGCGCAATGGCAGCACCTACCGGGCCCCCGCGATGAACGGCCAGGCCCCCCACCCCG
>NZ_RAWG01000022.1 GCF_003611735.1 Corallococcus sicarius
GGGGCGGGCTGCGTCGTCGGGGGCGGCGCGTCCGTGAGGGCGCGGTCCTCCAGGGCGACGTGCGAGTGCGACGCACCGCAGCCGGTGACGAGCGCGCCCAGCAGGGACAGCATCGGGAGACGGGTCATGGCGCAGGGGTCCTGGAGACGAGACGGGCTACAGCGACGCGGAGCCGGTGCGCTGGCTCCCGCGCGCGGGCGCCGGGCGGGGAATGGACGCGGAGGACGGCAGCATCATGGAGCACGCGTCGTGGCAGCGCTCGTCCATGCAGGCGAGCGCGGCGGGCGCGGCCTGCTGGCGCGACACGTCCGCGTAGCAGGCCTCGCCGTTGCCGGGGCACTGGCTGCGCGCGGCGCACTCACAGCAGGTGGAGGCCACGGTGGCCATCAGCTGCACGTCCTGCAGCACGGTGGACAGCGCGCGGTAGCAGGCGCGGGCCGCGGGCGAGAAGCGCCCCTTCGAGTCCACCACCGACGTGCCACCCTCGAGGCCGCAGCGGCCCACGACGGCGGCGTACTTGCGCTCGCAGACGGTGACGAGCTTCGGGTCCGGCTGGCCATCCCGGGCGTTGCTGACGGCCTCCGTGCAGAGCGCGCGCGACGCGTCCTGCAGCAGCTTGACGTTGGCCTTCTCCACGTCGGAGCTGGGGGCGCCGGCGGGCGGCATCTCCGCCTCGAAGACGCACTCCTTGCCCGCGCGCAGCGTGTCGATGGTGCACGCCCACGCCGTGGGGGACACATCCACCAGGGGGGGCGCGCCCAGCGCTTCGGGGGGCAGGGACGACGGCGCGGCGCCGGGCGGCGCGGCGCCGAGGAGCATCAGGGACAGCAGGAGCATCGCCTTCATGGAGCCAGAGCGTAGGCCGTCGGCTCGCGCCGCTCAAACCGGACGGTCCAGGTGATGTTCTTCCAACACCACAGGGGCGGGTACGTCCTGACCGATACCGTCCCCCACCTTCACGGGCGGCGCCTTCGAGCGGCCCAGCACGATGGGCGGTTCGATGAGCGCGGGCGGCGTGGCCCGGGTGTCCTTCGGGTCGGGCACCCATACCGGATCGCGGACGAGCCCGCTCCGCCTCCAGCGTCGCGGCACCCGGCGGATGCCGATGGGGTACACGGTGAGTCGCCCATCCGCGTCGAAGTGGAGCCGGAGGAAGTTCTTCCAGTCCGGGATGGAGAGCGACGAGAACGCTTCGTTGGGGTGACAGGCGAACACGTTGAGCGACACCAGCAGGTACGCGCCCACCACCAGCGGCCCCACCAGCGCGCCTCCGCCGAAGAGCAGCAGCCCGCTGAACAGGTCGCGCCGCAGGCTCCAGCGCAGCTCGCCCGCCAGGGGCGAGGCGATGGAGGCCACGCCCCAGATGAGCAGCAGCGCGATGATGAGGTGCGCCGCTCCGTGCAGGCCGCCGGCCACCTGCCGCCAGCGCTTGCCCCTCCGGTCGTCCGCGAAGGCGACGCAGCCCAGCAACACCCCTGCCGCGAGCACCATCGAGCCCGTGCTCTGCAACACCGCGTTGAGGACCTCGCGGAACGGCGGCACGCCCGCGGCGGGGCCTTCGTTGAGGTTCGCGGCCACGCCCCAGCCCAGCAGCATGTACACGACGCCCATGAACGCGGCGAACCAGGGGTTGAGGCCGGTGAACGCCAGGTTGCGCCAGGTGAGGCGCCGGGACGCCGCCTGGGACGGATAGCATTCCTTCAACTCATAGCCGCCCGGTCGCTTGTCCACCTTCGGCAGGTGCGTGGGATGCAGGAACGCCCCTCCCCCACCCGCGACGATCTTCTGCCGCCCTTCCGCGTCCTCGTGCCGGCGGTAGTGGTGCAGGTCCCCCGCGAGGAACATGCTCACCTTCTTGCCCAGCACCTTCTGCTCCAGGAAGTCGATGTTGTGATCCATGAAGCCGCGGCCCGCGCGGGGCTGCACCTGCTGCTTGATCCACGCCGGCTCCGCGTTGCAGAGGATGACGCGGTCCGTGTCGGGGATCTCCCGGGCCACCTTCTGGAAGAACTCCACCTGGGACGCGTCCAGGTCGGAGTCCAGTTGCATGTCCGTGCCCAGCAGCCACCAGCCGTGCGGCAGCTTGAGCGCGAAGTAGCTGCGCTGCTGTTTCGTGCGCCAGCCCTGGGTGCGCCGGCCCTGGCAGAACAGGCGCGTGAAGGACACCAGCCCGTCGTACCAGTCGTGGTTGCCCGGCACCGCGAACAGGTGCGGCCGGCGGCGGCGGCGGTTCAACGCATCGGCGTAGGGCACCACGGTGCGCGCCTGGTACTCCTGCAGGCTCGCGGTCGGGTAGACCTCGTCCCCGCCGAACACGAGCACCTCCCCGCCCACCGTGTGGTGCACCTTGCCGGACGCATCCTTCACGTCCAGCGTCGGTGCCGTCACGGCGGAGGCCACCGCGTAGGTGGAGTCCCAGCCATCTCCCAGGTCCGACACGTAGTCCAGCCACAGCTCCTCGCGGGCGTGGCCGTCGTCGTCCTCCGAGTAGTCGAACGCGAGCGGCTGGGGCCGGGCCACCGCGTCCAGCAGCCGCCGGTCCGCCTGCCGCCCGATGGTCCCCGACAGCAGCGTCTTCAGGCCCGTCTTCGCGAGCACGCCCGGGTCGTACCAGGCCACCATCGGCTTTCCCGGTGGCTCGGCCGGCAGCGGCCCGGGCTTCTCACCCACGCCTGGAACGCTGATCACATCGGGGGTGCGGACTGCCATGGCTGCTCCTTGCCCTGGCTCGGCCTGCGGACGGGCGCGGCGCGGGAGTGGGCGTCGATGAGGTGGTCCGCGAAGCGATCCGCCAGCGCGGCGATGGTGAGGCTGGGGTTGGGACCGGTGGGGCCCGGCATCATCGCGCCGTCGGCCACGTACAATCCGGGGTGCCCGAAGGCCTCACCCGACGCGTCCACCACGCCCGTCGAGGGCGCGCGGCCCATGGGACAGCCGCCCAACGGGTGCACGGTGATGACCCGGCTCAGGTAGCTGAGCGGGTTCTCCACCAGCGTCCCCTCGAGCGTGCGGGCGATGTCCGCCATCGACTGGCGCAGCCGTTCGAAATACTGGCGTGAGCTCTTCAGCCTCCAGTCGATGTCCAGCATCCCGTCCGAGGTCAGCCGCATGTGCCCATCCGGGATGTCGCGCCCCATGCCCAGCAGCGGCAGCGACGTCGCGGAGCCCAGGGCCTCGCCCAGCAGCTCGGCGATCTCCTCGCTCACGTCCGAGTCCCGCGTGAGGCCCGTCCAGCCGCGCACGAGCCGCCATCCCAGGCGCAGGCCGCGCTTCAGCAGGGGCACCTGGTGCGCGCCCTCCTGGAGCCAGTTGACGAACTCCGGGTGGCCCGCGTCCTCGATGTAGTAACCCCGGCCCGTACCGCCCTCCTCCTGGCCCCGGAAGTGGAGCGCGCTGGTGATGACCGGGCCGCGCCCGCCCTCCAGGACGCGCGGCAGCTTCTTGCCAGTGCTCGTGTCGCGGCACTCCCGCAGGAAGCCCAGCAGGTCCCCGTTGCCGCAGAAGCGCGAGCCCAGCTGGTGGCTCAGCGCCGGGAAGTGCCGCCGGTTCTTCAGCAGCAGGTACGTGGTGCCGAACGTGCCCGCCGCCATCACCAGCCGGTCCGCCGTCACGGTGGTGCGGGGCAGCATCGACTGGGGGCCTTCGCGCGGCGTGCCTTCCGCGTGGCGGTGGTCCAGGTACTGCACGACGTAGCCTCCACCGTCGGCGGGCCAAAACTCCGTCACCTCCGCGCGCGTGCGCAGCTGCGCCCCGGCGCGCTTCGCCGCGGACAGGTACGTGTAGTCGAGCGTGTTCTTGCTGCCGGAGTTGCAGCCGATGTCGCACTCGCCGCAGAGGTGACAGGTGGTGCGCGCGCGGCCGTGGAGGTTGGGCTGCTGCTCGCGGATGGGCTCGCCCGGCACGGGCACCTCGCCGGGGTTGCCGAACGTCACCGCCAGCGGGGGGAGCTGCCAGTCGGCGGCGCGCCCCAGGCGCTGGGCGGCGAGCTTCATGGCCTGCGTCTTCGCGGTGGACTTGTAGGGCTCGTGCTCCAGCGGGTAGCGCTGCACGCCCATCATCTTCTCCACCGCGTCGTAGTGCGCCTCCAGGTCCGCGCGGGTGACGGGCCAGTCCTCGTAGCTGCCGTCGCGCGGATCCTCGTGGATGAAGGTCTCCTCCTCCTTGCGCAAGAGCACGTTGGCGTAGATGAGCGACCCGCCGCCCAGGCCCGCGGACACCACGCCGCCCAGCCCCTGGAACGACCACAGGTTGAAGAGGCCGTGCAGGCCCTTGCTCGGATCCCAGAAGTTGCGGCGCATGTCGTACGGACTGCGGGGAAACGACCAGGGCGGGTAGGCCTTGCCGCGCTCCAGCACGCACACCCGCAGGCCGGCGTCCGCCAGGCGCCACGCCATCACCGAACCGCCGAAGCCCGAGCCGACGATGACGACGTCGAAGTGCTCAGCGCTCGTGCCCATGCGTCACCTCCCCTTCCGCCTCGCTCCGCGCGCGGGGCGCGTAGAGGTCCCAGAGCGCGCCCAGGAACAGCTTGCCGAAGCGGGCCACCTGCTCCAGGCCCTCCGTCCCCTCGCGGGAGGAGCGCATGCTCGTCACCAGCCGCAGCAATTCGCGCATGCCCAGCACCAGGATGCCGGCGCCCACCACGCGGCCGCGCGCGTCGGTGCCTTCGTGGAGCTGGCAGTACAGGCGCGTGGTGTCGCGCCAGAGGTCGGGCCCCGCGTCGTCGTGCAGCGTCTTCGTGCCCTCCAGGTAGTAGTCCTGGTCGTGGGCCTGGAAGCGCAGGCCGTAGCTCATGATCTTCGTCCCCGGGTCGTCGGTGGACTTGAAGAGGTTGAAGCTGCCGTCGCGCACGGGCAGGTCGTCGCCCAGGGGCGGGTACTGCACGTGGGCCACCAGCCGGGCGGCGTGGGACGCGTCGCGGACGAAGTCGTCCATGTCGTCGATGGTGATGGTGCAGTGCATGGTGAAGGGCGTGGAGCGGCCCTCGTGGGCTCCGGCCTCGGGGTTGGTGGAGCCCAGGGCCAGCGGACCGGACATGGTCTCGCGGAAGGTCAGGTCGGGAGCGGGTCGGGTCATCTGGGTGATCTCCGAAGTGAGGGGGGAGTTCGCGGGCGGCCGCCATGCGGAGGCAGTTGCTCGCGCGGACATGACGTCCCCCCATCGCAAACGTGGTGCGGTGCGTGAAAGGCGACAACCGCCATGCAGTCCCTGCCGCGCGGCCCCTCGCCACTCCTGACCGGGGCCTCGCGGAACGGCGTGGCGCCCCCCTGACACGCAGCCCAGGACGTGCGCGCGGTGCTAAGGGTGAAGACATGGACCAGGACACGGGTTGGAGCGACTACGAGGCGGGCGCGACGCTCGGGGGCGAGGGCAGCCAGGGCGGCATCGTGGTGCGCGACGAGGGCTACCGCGGCAACCTGCGCCTCACCTACGAAGCAGACGAGGCGCGCTCCTTCCACTCCATCACCTGCGGCATCGCCGGGTGGCTGCGGCACCCGCGCTTCTTCTACACGGCCGAAGAGGCGACCCGCGCCTTCGAGGCGATGAAGCCCGCGCTGGAGGAGCTGGGCGCGAAGCTCTCCGAGGGCGGTCCGCGTTCGACAGCGGACGGACAGGCGGCGGGCCCGCTGCTCGCAGACTTCGTCGTGCGCTTCTCCTGAGGTCCGCCGCTCGCGCGTAAGGGTTGCTTAAGGTTCTCCCGCGATAACCCGGTTCGCCGTCTGGCCCCGTGCCGGAGGGTCCCGCGAGTGGCAGCCCGCCGCTCCCGGTTCACCGTCTCCCGGAGGAACCCCGGATGAAGAGCGAGACCCCTCAGGACCTGCTCCCCCAGGTCATCACGCGTCGAGGCATCCTGCGTGGCCTCGGCCTGTCGCTGGCCGCGATTCCGCTGGGCCGGCTGCTCATCGCCTGCGGTGGCGGCGAGACGGACGGCGTGCCAGGTGACACCGACGCGGGCACGACGGAGCCAGGCGTGTGGGCCACCGGCGGCACCGCGGCGATGACGGCCGCCGCCAGCTACCCGGACCCGTTCGCCGCCGGCATCGGCACGGTGTGCAACCTCACCTGCGAGTCCACGCTGGGCCCCTGCTACGCGACCACGGTGGAGCGCAAGGACATCAGCGAAGGCCACGACGGCCTGCCGGTGCGCCTGGCCTTCCTCGTCGTCGACGAGACGTGCAAGCCCATCCCGGGCGCCACGGTGGACATCTGGCACGCCGCACCGGAAGGCCTGTACTCCGGCGAGGACGCCAGCGACTTCTGCACCTCCGGCGACGCGGTGGCGCGCGCGGGGCGGTGGTTCCGCGGCGTGCAGACCACGGACGCGAACGGGCGGGCGGACTTCGACACCTGCTTCCCCGGTTGGTACAGCAGCCGCACCGTCCACATCCACTTCACCGTGCGCATCAACGGCAGCGAGTTCGTCACCTCGCAGCTCTTCTTCGACGACACGCTCAACGACGACATCATCAACCACCAGCCGCTGTACAACGCGCGGGGCGCGCGCGACACGACCAACGCCAACGACAACGTCGTCTCCGCGGAGAGCGTGGGCAACTACCTGTTCACCACGCAGCGCCTGGCGGACGGCGCGATGCTGGCGGCCAAGACGCTCGTCATCCGCTCCTCGCTCGCCAACGCGCAGTGCTCCATCCCGGGCGGCGGTGGCGGCGGTGGTGGTGGTCCGCCTCCGGGCGGTGACGGCGGCATGGGCCCGCCGCCCGGTCGCGACGGCGGCCTGGGCGGTCCGCCTCCGGGTTTCGACGCTGGCATGCCCTGAGCCAGACTTCCCCGGACAGCTCCGGGGCTTGAAGGAGGCCTGACGCATGGGGGATCGCATCCTGCTGGTGGAGGACGATGAGCCGCTCGGTTCGCAGATCCTCGGGCACCTCCGGGGCGCGGGCTTTGACGCCGTCTGGTGGCGCGAGGGCCGGCTGCTGGTGGCCGGCGAGCTTCCGGACGTGAGCCTCGTGGTGTTGGACCTGATGCTGCCCGGCACCTACGGGCTGGACATGCTCAAGGCGCTGCGGGCCTTCTCGGAGGTCCCGGTGCTCATCCTGAGCGCGCGCAACGACACGCTCGACAAGGTCCGCGCCCTGAAGCTGGGCGCGGACGACTACATGACGAAGCCCTTCTGGCCGGAGGAGCTCATCGAACGCGTGCGCGCGCGCCTGCGCCGCCCCACCCTCCAGAAGGAGCCGTCGGTGGTGGAGGTGGGCCCGCTGCGCATCGACCTCCAGGGGCACGCCGTGCAGGTGCGCGGGCGGCCGGTGGAGCTGACGCGGGTGGAGTTCGGGCTGCTCGCGGCCCTGGCGCGCAGGCCGCAGGAGGCCGTGACGCGGCAGTGGCTGGTGGACCACGTGCTGGATCCGGAGCGTGAGGGCACGGAGCGCACGCTGGACGTCCACGTCTCGCGGCTGCGGCGCAAGCTGGGCCCGGCGAAGTGTGTGGAGACGGTGTGGGGCGTGGGCTACCGGCTGGTGCCTGGGGAGGACGCGTGAAGCTGCGACTGCGGCTGGCGCTCACGGCGGTGGCGGTGACGGTGCCCACGGCGTTCGCGCTGGTGCAGGTGGAGCACTCGGTGCGCCGGCGCACGACGGACGAGGTCATCGCCGGGTCCACGCTGGCGCAGATGCAGTCCGGCGGTCGCGAGCGCTGCGAGTCCGCGCCCGACACCTGGATGGTCCGCACGCGTTCACCGCGTCCTCCGTGGGAGCGCGAGGGAGGCGGTCCGGGCCCCGACGGCGTGGGCGGTCCTCCTCCAGGCGCCCCATCCCCCGGTGGGCCGCCGCCCGGTACGGGCTCGGAGATGGGCTCGGAGACGGGGGCCCGGGGGCCGGGCAACGACGGGCCGCCCCAGAGAGGCGCTCGCGACCAGGGGCCCTTCGGCAGGCGGATGCCGCCCGTGCAGCTGTTCCCGTTCGACGGCCAGTTCGTGTCGCGCAACGCGCAGGCACCCGCGCTGGACGACGACCTGCGCGAAGGGGTGCGAGCGAGCGGCGTGGGCGTGCGCCGCTACTCCAAGGAGGACGGCGCGCTCGTGCAGGACCTGCTGCTGCGCATGCCCTGGGAAGGCGGGCCGTGCGAGTACGTGCTGGCCCGGCGCGTGGAGCCCGCGGACTCGCCGGAGGTGGGGCTGCCTCCGCTGAGCATCTGGGGGGTGCCCACGCTCATCCTGCTGTCGGCGATGGTGGTGGCCCTGGGCCCGGTGGTGCAGCGGCTGCGCCGGCTCACCGAGGAGGTGCGCGCGTCCTCGGGAAGTCACTACCGGCAGCCGGTGACGGTGCGGGGCCACGACGAGATCGCGGAGCTGGCCCGGGCCTTCCAGGAGGCCCGCGAGGAGATCCAGGCGCAGATGGCGCACCAGGAGGCCCGCGAGCAGACGCTGCGCGACTTCCTGGCCAACACCACGCACGACGTGATGACGCCGCTCACGGTGCTGCAGGGCCACCTGGCCGCGATGCAGCAGCGGCTCAGGACAGGTGACGCGCTGGAGCCGGACCTGATGAACTCCGCGATGGGCGAGGCGCACTACATGGCCTCGCTGGTGCACAACCTGGGAGCCGCGGCGCGGCTGGAGGCCGGAGCGCCCCAGGTGCAGCACGCGCCGGTGGACCTGAACGCGCTGGTGTCGCGCGTGCTGGGCCGGCACCAGCCCATCGCCCGTCCGCGTCGCATCGCACTGGAGAGCGGCGTGCCGGCGACGCCCACCTGGGTGATGGGAGACGAGACGCTCCTGGAGCAGGCGGTGAGCAACGTGGTGCTCAACGGCATCCGCCATGGGCGCGAGGACGGCCACGTGGCGGTGGTGCTGGAGACGACGCGCCAGCAGACCTTCCACCTGCGCGTCATCGACGATGGGCCGGGCATCCCGGAGGAGGAACGCTCGCGACTGTTGGAGCGCCGCTTCCGGGGCAACGCGGCCCGCACGCGGGCCCCGCAGGGCCAGGGTCTGGGCCTGCACATCGTGAACAACGTCGTGGAGCTGCACGGCTGGACGTTGACCCTGGCTCCGTCCGAGTACGGAGGACTGGAGGTCGGCTTCACCGGCCCGCTGATGACACCCACGGACTGACGGACCCGACGACGAGGACCAACCCCAACACCGTGCCGATGAGGATCGATCGATTCCGCATGGTCCGTCTTCTAGTACCACCCGGTCGCATCCAGGCGGATGAACCTGTCCGACTGTCGGACAGGTTGGCGACAAGCGCGCCCGGCAGGCCCCCCCTACCGCTTCACCGGGCAACGGGCTGGGGCCTTCCGGCGACAGCCTCCCGCAGGGCACGCAGCCACCCTGTCCGCCCCGCCTGCCGGTGGCCTAGAGCTCCCGCGGATTCATGACCGGGACCCGTTGCACCTTGCGCACCCCGCCCTTCGCCTGCGTCCGGCGCGTGTAGCCCACGGGCCGGACCGTCGGCGTTGCCAGCGTCTTCAGCGGAGGCGTGGCGCGGGCCGTCCGTCGCGTCGTCATCGCGGTCTTCGGACGCATGGGCATCGCACCGGCCCTCCGCGTCGCCTTCGGGGTCTTCCTGCGAGGCGGCGTGGCGCGGGCCATCGCGGTCGTCCTCGTGGGCGTGGCCCTGGTCATCCGCGTCGCCTTCGTGCGCGGAGTCGTCACACGGGCCCGCCGCGTCGCCTTCCCGGTCTTCGTGCGCGCAGTCGTCACACGGGCCCGCCGCGTCGCCTTCACCGTCTTCGTGCGCGAAGGCAGGGCACGCGTTGACTTCCCCACCCTCGGCTTGCGCAACGCGGGCCGCGCCTTGGGCAGTGCCGCCTTCGCCATGCGGCCCAGCCGCAGCTCGAAGCGCGCCAGCGCCGTGCGGAACATCGCCGCCTTGCGCCGGGTGTGCATCGTCGTCCCTTCCACCTTGCGGCTCCGCAGGGGGATGCGCCGTCCCGGGGCCACGCGCTCCACCGGCACCGAGCGCTGCGCGTACCGTTCCATGATGTCGCGCGCCCGCTTCACCATCCGCTCAAGCTCGCGCCGCGACAGCTCCATCAGGTTCCGCGGGACACTGGCCATCATCACCTGCCGCTCCCGCTCACTCATCAACGCCGCACCTGCATCCATCACCTTGCGCATGTCCGCCCCTCCCTGGGGTTCGCGAAACAGTCGCAAGGTGTGGTGGCCCTGCCCCGCACCGCAAGGCAGCATCCGCGCGAGCCTGCTTCACCGCCCATCCCCGCGGATATGGCCCTGTGTCCTCCGGAGATCAGGAAGCTCAGCGCGACACGGACGCGGGCCGCGCGTCCAGCAGCACCGACAGCTTCTCCAGCGCCAGCCGCGCGCGCGTCTTCACCGTGCCCAACGGCTGCCCCGTCTTCTGGGCAATCTCACTCTGGGACAGCCCCTCGAAGTACGCGAGCATCACCACCTCCCGCTGCTCCGGCGGCAGCTGCGCCAGCGCCACGCGCACCCGCGCCTGGTCCTGACTCGCGGCCACGGAGACATCCGGTGCCACCGGCATGGCGCTCGTCGGCGGCGCCTGCTGGCTGACGCCCTCCACCATCCGCGACACCGTACCCAGCGAACGCAACCGGTCGATGGAGCGCGTCCGGGCGATGGTCGTCACCCACGTCTCCAACCCTCCGCGCGCGGGGTCGAACTCACGCGCGCGGCGCCACACGTCCAGGAAGATCTCCTGGAGGACCTCCTCCGCGTCCGCGCGCGTGGGCAGCAGCCGCACCGCGATGGCGAAGGCCCGCGCCGAACACCGCGCGTACACATCGCGCATGGCATCCGCGCTGCCGAGTGCAACCTGCCGGAGCAGATCGCGGTCGGCCGACAGGTCACTCGCTTGCTGAGCGGAGGAGTCGGTAGGCGCCATGTTCATCCCGGATACCGCAACCGGAGGGGCGGATCCCAGCTTCAACCATCGAGAGTTCTCCACCCAGCCTCGCAGGGTAGTCGCCTGTCCCCTCCATCCCTAACGTTGACAGGCCAACGCGACCAGGCGGTCGCCTCTTCAATCAACAACACCCGCAAATTGCCGCCTGGAGCCACCCACTCACAGTCCTATAAGCCACCGTCAGCCGATATGACCGACAGACTCGGAAGCGTGTTCATCGAGAACGTCCAGCCGGAGCTGGACGCAGGGCGCTACGCCATCAAGCGCATCGCCGGGGAGAGCCTGACCGTCCGCGCGGACATCTTCAAGGAAGGCCACGACGTCCTCGTGGCCGTCGCGCGCTGGCGCCAGGTCACCCCCGCCGCCCAGAAGACGGACTGGGCCGAGGTGCCCCTCACCCACAAGAGCAACGACGCCTGGGAGGGAGTCATCCCCCTGGCCCGGAACGGCCGCTACGAATACACGATTGAAGCGTGGCCGGATCTCTTCCGCACCTGGGCGCACGAGCTGAAGCGCAAGGTGGATGCGGGCCGCGACGTGAAGAGCGAGCTGCTCGAAGGGGCCGCCCTGCTGGAAGGCGCCGCGGCGCGCGCGAAGGATGTCTCCGCCGAGGACAGCCGCATGCTCGCCGAGGTGGGGGCCCGCCTGCGCACGCCGCCCGCTCCGGAGCACCTCCTCGCCGCGCTGTCGCCGGAGCTGGCGGACGTGGCGTCACGCCACCCGGACCGCACGCTCGCGCGCCGCTACGACCAGGTGCTGGAGGTCTTCGCGGACCGGGAGAAGGCTCGCAACGCCGCCTGGTACGAATTCTTCCCGCGCTCCGCGAAGCGCGACGGCAAGACGCACGGCACGTTCAAGGACGCGGAGGCGTGGCTGCCGTACATCCAGAAGCTGGGCTTCGACACCGTCTACCTCCCGCCCATCCACCCCATTGGCCGCACCGCGCGCAAGGGCAAGAACAACACCCTGCGCGCGCTGCCCGGTGACGTGGGCAGCCCGTGGGCCATTGGCGCCGCGGAAGGGGGCCACAAGGCCATCCACCCGGAGCTGGGCACGTTCGCGGACTTCCGCGCGTTCGTGGACGCGGCGCAGGCGCACGGCATCGAAGTGGCGTTGGACCTGGCGTTCCAGTGCGCGCCGGACCACCCCTACGTGAAGGACCACCCGGAGTGGTTCCAGCACCGCCCGGACGGCACCATCAAGACGGCGGAGAACCCGCCCAAGCGCTACGAGGACATCGTCAACTTCGACTGGATGGGCCCCGCGCGGGACGCCCTCTGGAAGGAGCTGAAGTCCGTCGTCCTGTTCTGGGTGGACCACGGCGTGCGCACCTTCCGCGTGGACAACCCGCACACCAAGCCGATGCAGTTCTGGCACTGGCTCATCCGCGAGGTGCAGGACCTGCACCCGGACGTGCTCTTCCTGTCCGAAGCGTTCACCCGCCCCAAGGTGATGAAGGCCCTGGGCAAGGTGGGCTTCACCCAGTCGTACACGTACTTCACCTGGCGCCTCTTCAAGGACGAGCTGCGCACGTACCTGGAGGAGATCACCCAGCCCCCGGTGGCGGACTACTTCCGCGGCAACCTCTGGCCCAACACGCCGGACATCCTGCCGGAAAACCTCCAGAACGCGGGCCCGGGCGCCTTCCGCCTGCGCGTGGCGCTGGCCTCCACGCTGTCGTCGGTGTGGGGCATGTACTCCGGCTACGAGCTGTGCGAGGGCCGGCCGGTGCCGGGCAAGGAGGAGTACCTGGACTCGGAGAAGTACCAGCTCGTCGCCTGGGACTGGGACAGGCCGGGCAACATCTCCGACTGGATTGGCAGGCTCAACGCCGCGCGCAAGCAGCACCCCGCGCTCCAGCAGTACACGGGCCTGCGCTTCTTCGAGTCCGACAACGAGCGCGTCCTCTTCTACGGCAAGCGCACCCCGGACGGCACCAGCACGGTGCTGGTCGCGGTGAGCCTGGATCCCTACGCGCCGCAGGAGGCCCTCCTGCACGTGCCCATGGAGTGGTTGGGCGTGAAGCCGGAGGAGACGTATCAGGTGCATGAATTGATGGCCGACCAGCGCTCGCTGTGGCAGGGGCCAGACGTGCAGGTGCGCCTGACGCCCGAGCAGCCCGCAGCCCTCTACGCCGTGTACCGCTTCCGCCGCACCGAGCACGCGTTCGACTACTTCGAGTGACACCCTTTTGAGAGGCGTATGGACCTGGATCCGCTCTGGTACAAAAAGGCGCTCATCTACGAGCTGCACATCCGCGCATTCCATGACTCGAACGGGGACGGCCACGGGGACATCCCGGGCCTGATTGAGAAGCTGCCGTACCTGCAGGACCTGGGCGTGGACTGCATCTGGCTGCTGCCGCACTACCCTTCCCCGCTGCGCGATGACGGCTACGACATCGCGGACTTCTACGGCATCCACCCGGACTACGGCACGCTGGCGGACTTCCAGCGGCTGGTGGAGGAGGCCCACAAGCGCGGCCTGCGCATCCTCACGGAGCTGGTGGTGAACCACACCAGCGACCAGCACCCCTGGTTCCAGGAGGCGCGGCGTGACCCCAAGAGCCCCAAGCGCAACTGGTACGTCTGGAGCGACACCGACGAACAGTACAAGGGCGCGCGCATCATCTTCACCGACACGGAGCGCTCCAACTGGACGTGGGATCCGGTGGCCAAGCAGTACTTCTGGCACCGCTTCTTCAGCCACCAGCCGGACCTCAACTACGACAACCCCGAAGTGCAGGAAGCCATGCTGGACGTCATGCGCTTCTGGCTCAACATGGGCGTGGACGGGTTCCGCTGCGACGCCGTGCCCTACCTCTTCGAGCGCGAGGGCACCAACTGCGAGAACCTCCCGGAGACGCACGCGTTCTTGAAGCGCCTGCGTAAAACAATCGACTCCGAGTACCAGGGCAAGGTGCTGCTCGCGGAGGCGAACCAGTGGCCCGCCGACGTGCGCGTGTACTTTGGCGAGGGCGACGAGTTCCACATGGGCTTCCACTTCCCGGTGATGCCCCGCCTGTTCATGGCGGTGCGCCGCGAGGACCGCACGCCCATCGTGGAAATCATGCAGCAGACGCCGGACATCCCGGACAACTGCCAGTGGGCCATCTTCCTGCGCAACCACGATGAGCTGACGCTGGAGATGGTGACGGACGAGGACCGGGACTACATGTACCGGGAGTACGCCACCGACCCGCGCATGCGCATCAACCTGGGCATCCGCCGCCGGCTCGCGCCGCTGATGGACAACGGCCGCCGGCGCATCGAGCTGATGCACAGCCTGCTGTTCACCCTGCCCGGCACGCCGGTCCTCTACTACGGGGACGAGATTGGCATGGGCGACAACATCTACCTGGGCGACCGCAACGGCGTGCGCACGCCCATGCAGTGGACGGGCGACCGCAACGCGGGCTTCAGCCGCGCGGACTATGCGCGCCTGTTCGCGCCCGTCATCGCGGATCCCGTCTACGGCTACCAGTCCATCAACGTGGAGGCGCAGGACCGGCAGAAGTCCAGCCTGCTCCAGTGGGTGAAGCGGATGATCCGCATCCGCCAGCGCTACCCCGTCTTCGCCATGGGGACGCTGAAGTTCCTCACCACGGAGAACCGCAAGGTGCTGGCCTTCGTGCGGGAATGGCAGGGCCAGTCCGTGCTGGTCATCTGCAACCTGTCGCGCTTCGCGCAGCCGGCCGTGCTGGACCTGCGCGAGCTTTCGGGCGCGGTGCCCGTGGAGCTGATTGGCGAGACGGCGTTCCCCCGCATCAGCGACCTGCCCTACCAGCTGTCGATGGGGCCCTACATGTTCCTCTGGTTCCGGTTGGACAAGCCAATGCCGGGGAAGGAGTAAACGCGCGTGACGACCTTGGACCTGACAAAGCTGCCTGACTTCCTCAAGGCCCAGCGCTGGTTCGCCGGCAAGGCGTGGCCCATCAAGAGCGTCAGCGTGGCGGACCACGTCTCCATGAACCTGGGCACGTGCTCCTTCACCCTCGCCATCGTGGAGGTGGTGTACGAGCTGGGCCACCCGGAGCGCTACCAGCTCCAGGCGAGGATGGGCCCGGACGGCCTCCACAGCGCGCTGGAGGATGACGACTGCGTGCGCGCCGTCTTCAACCTGGCGCGCGAGGGCAAGCAGCTGCCCTCCGGCTCCGGCCGGCTCGTGGGCGAATGGATTTCCTCCACCGACAGCGGCGTCGCCCTGCCGGATCCGCTGCCGGTGCGCCGGCTCAACGTGGAGCAGAGCAACACGTCGCTGGTGCTGGGCGAGCGGGTCATCATCAAGATCATCCGCAAGCTCGAAGCGGGCGTGAACCCCGAGTACGAGGTGGGCCGCTTCCTCGCGACGAAGACGTCCTTCCGCGCGACGCCGCAGCTGTTGGGCGCGCTCAACCTGGAGGGGCCCGCGGGCGCGACGCTGGCCCTGGCGCACCGCTTCGTGCCGGACGCCGTGGACGGCTGGAAGTACACGCTGGACAGGCTGCGCCAGCAGAAGGCCCCTGGCGACGGCTTCACGCAGGACATGCGGGAGCTGGGCGCGAAGCTGGGAGAGCTGCACAAGGCGTTCGCCTCCGCGGGGCCGGACGACCTGGCCTTCTCCCCGGAGCCGCTCCTGCTGGAGGACCTGCAGCGCTGGAGCGCGTCCATCGTGGGCGAGCTGGGCGTGACGCTGGCGGACGCGGGGCGGCTGCACGCGGATCTGGAGGGCCGGCGCGAGGGGCTCATCGCGTACGCGAAGAAGCTGGCGCACGTGGCGCCCTCCGGCCTGAAGATCCGCATCCACGGCGACCTGCACCTGGGCCAGGTGCTGCGCTCGGACAACCAGTGGCTCTTCTTCGACTTCGAGGGCGAGCCGTCCCGTTCCTTCACCGCGCGCCGGGAGAAGTACAGCGCGCTGCGCGACGTGGCGGGGATGCTGCGCTCCTTCGACTACGCGGAGGCCACCGTCGCGCTGGAGGGCGGCCAGCCGCGCGGGCGCGTGGGCCCCACCCGCGAAGCGTTCCTGGAGGGCTACCGCACCGCGACGCGCGGGGCGCCCTTCCTGCCGGACAACGACGAGGCCTTTGACGTGATGCTGCGCGCCTTCGAGCTGGAGAAGCTGTTGTACGAGGTGCGCTACGAGCTGGCGAACCGGCCCGACTGGGTGCGCATCCCCGTCGAGGCCCTGTTGCGGATGGAGGATGCCCAGTGAGGAAGCCGGCGGACAGAGCCCAGGTGGAGGCGGAGCTGCAACGCGTGGTGGAGCTGCGCCATCCGGAGCCGCACTCGGTCCTGGGCGTGCACCCGGACGGGGATGGCATGGTGGTCCGGGCCTACCGGCCAGAGGCCGTCTCCATCAACGTGCTGCCGGAGTTCGGCGGCAAGGTGCCCATGGTGCACCGCACCGGCGGCGTCTTCGAGGCGCGCATCAACGGCCGCACGGAGCCCTTCGGCTACCTGCTGGAGGTGGAGTACCCGGGCAAGAAGGTCTTCACCCTGCGCGACCCGTACAGCTTCCTGCCCACGCTGGGGGAGTTGGATCTCTACTTCGCGGGCGAGGGGCGCCACGAGCGGCTCTGGGAGCGCATGGGCGCGCACCTCATCCACCACAACGGGGTGAAGGGCGTGTCCTTCGCCGTCTGGGCGCCCACGGCGGCCAGCGTGTCGGTGGTGGGCGACTTCAACGGCTGGGACGGGCGCCTGCACAGCATGCGGCGCATGGGCTCCTCGGGCATCTGGGAGCTGTTCATCCCGGAGGTCGGCGAGGGCACCCGCTACAAGTTCGAGATCCGGCCCGGCCATGGTGAAGGGCGGCTGCTCAAGTCGGACCCCTTCGCCTTCCGCACGGAGACGCCGCCGGCCACCGCGTCGGTGGTGCATGACCTGGACCGCTACGCGTGGGGTGACACCGCGTGGCTGGAGGCGCGCGGCCAGCACAAGGACGCCGCGCACCAGCCCTGGAGCGTCTACGAGGTGCACCTGGGCAGCTGGCGCCGCGTGGTGGAGGACGGCGACCGGCCCATGACGTACCGCGAGCTGGCGCCGGAGCTGTCGCGCTACGTGAAGGAATTGGGCTTCACCCACGTGGAGATGCTGCCCGTGTCGGAGCACCCCTACGGCGGCTCCTGGGGCTACCAGGTCGGTGGCTACTACGCGCCCACGTCGCGCTTCGGCCACCCGGACGACTTCCGCTACCTGGTGGACTACCTGCACCAGGAGGGCATCGGCATCATCGTGGACTGGGTGCCGGGCCACTTCCCGCGTGACACGCACGCGCTGGGCAACTTCGACGGCACGTCCCTCTACGAGCACGCCGACCCGCGCAAGGGCGCGCAGCCGGACTGGGGCACGCTCGTCTTCAACTTCGGCCGCAACGAGGTGCGCAACTTCCTCATCGCCAACGCGTTGTTCTGGCTGGAGGAGTACCACATCGACGGGCTGCGCGTGGACGCGGTGGCCTCCATGCTCTACCTGGACTACAGCCGGAAGCACGGCGAGTGGATCCCCAACCGCTGGGGCGGGCGCGAGAACGAGGAGGCCATCCAGTTCCTGCGCGAGCTCAACGACACCATCCGCCGCAAGCACCCGGGCGTCGTCGTCATCGCGGAGGAGTCCACCGCGTGGCCCAAGGTGAGCCAGCCCACGAGCGAGGGAGGCCTGGGCTTCCACTTCAAGTGGAACATGGGGTGGATGCACGACACGCTGTCGTACTTCGGCAAGGATCCCATCCACCGGCAGTACCACCACAACCAGCTCACCTTCGGCCTGCTGTACGCGTTCAGCGAGCACTTCATGCTGCCGCTGAGCCACGACGAGGTAGTGCACGGCAAGGGCAGCCTCTACGGCCGCATGCCGGGAGACCCGTGGCAGAAGCGCGCCAACCTGCGCGCGCTCTTCGCGTGGATGTGGGCCCACCCGGGCAAGAAGCTCATCTTCATGGGCGGCGAGTTCGGCCAGCCGGCGGAGTGGAACCACGACCGCAGCCTGGACTGGCACCTGCTCCATGACGCGGGCCACAAGGGCATCCAGAAGCTCATGTCGGACTTGAACCGCGTCTACCGCGAGCTGCCCGCGCTGTACGACTCGGACAGCGAGCCGGTGGGCTTCCAGTGGCTCCAGCCGGACGCCTCCGCGGCGAACGTGCTGGCCTTCGTGCGCCGCTCCCGCACGCCGGGGCGTCACGTGGTCTGCGTGGCCAACCTGTCACCGGTGCCGCGCGAGAACTACCGCGTGGGCTTCCCGCTCCAGGGCCGCTACGTGGAGTTGGTCAACAGCGACGCCAGTGAGTACGGCGGCAGCGGCCTGGGCAACCAGGGCCAGGTGCACACCGAGCCCACCGGCTGGGACGGGCAGCCCGCGTCGGCGGCCCTCACCCTGCCCCCGCTGTCGGTGGTGTGGTTCACGCCGGGCTGAGGCTTCACGCTGGACCGCAGACGTCCCCGCGGTGTCAGGCGCCCGGGGACGTCTCAGCGCTCTGCTTCATCCGGGACGAGCACGGTCTTCAACCGCGCCAGGATCGCCTCCGGCACGTCGATGAAGGACAGCCCCACCTCGAAGCGCGCGACCGCGTCCTTGGGGAGCTTGATGAGCCAGACGATGCGCGCCGTGCACTCCAGCGAGCTGCCGTCGGGCATGAACAACTCCAGGTCCAGGCGGCTGCCCACCTCCTGCGCATCGTCGGAGTAGATGCGGGCGCCCCCAAGGCTGACATCGAGCACCTGCTTCTTCTCGCCCAGCTTCATCCGCGCGGGGCGCGAATAGAGCGGAGCGTGCAGCCGGGGGAAGGCTCGGCGATCGATGTGGGAGGTCGTCTGGGTCGTCACGATTGGCCATCCTAGCGCGCCTGTCACGAAACGGCATATCGCCCCCCTGTCTGAAGAGGCTACCCAAGGGGTGGGACGCGTCCCAACCCCGGGTGGGGCATCACCCGCTGAGCCCGGGGGCATCCCGTGCCAGCTCGTCACAGATAAGCCCCTGGATGCGGAAGGCGAGCCGCGCCTCCTGGACCACCTCCTGGGCCTCCTGCTCGCCGAGCGCCACCTCATCCAACCGGGCGGAGAGCCGGGCCTGGAACGCCTGCAGCTCTCCCGGGGCCACCGCGTTGTAGAAGGCCGTGCCCTGCCCGCCGTCCAGCTCGAAGGCCTGGGTGATGAGCAGCGAGCGCTGGGGGGAGGTGTACAGGTCCTGCACGCAGCGGGCGTAGGCGTGCGCGATCAACAGGTGCGGCGCCTCCTCGGCGACCTCGTGGATGCGCTCGGCGTGCAGCCGCGTCTCCGCGCAGGCGAACGGGTGCGTGCGCGTGTCGCCGCAGAACCACTCCAGATCCGCCAGCAGCGCCGAGGCCCGTCGCAGCTCCGGCAGCCGCAGCATCCGTGCGACGGCGCCCTCCTCCACGCCCGGCAGCACGGCCTCGAAGGCCTCGTAGAGGACGTGCAGCTGGCGCAGGTGGTTCACGTAGTGGCGGGCCCGCACGAACTGGCCGTAGACGCCGCTGTTCCACGAGCCCTGGAAGAGCGCCTCCAGGAAGGTGGACTGTTCAGCCTGGCGCCGCGCCATCCCCGTCCCCTCCTCCAGGCGCCGCGACAGCGGCTGGGACGACGCGGGCATGGGGGACGTGGACGTGGACGCGGGCGACAGCCGCCGCTCCCTCGCGGAGCGCACCATGCCGCCCCACCGGAGCGTTCCCTGGAGGCTCACTGCTTCCACCTGTCGTCGGACGCCCCGTGGGCGTGGGGGGCGGGTGCCTCCAGCTGCTGGATGGCCTCCAGCAGCGTGTGCCCCAGCGCGCGCAGGACATCCTCCTCCAGGCGGAGCGTCACCGGCCCCACCGCCAGGTGGATGTGCCCACAACTGCACCGCGTCACTTCAGCGCACGGGCTTTGCGCCAACACCGCCCTGCAGCATCCCTGACCGAGCATCGCGATCTCCAATTGATTTTGATTATCGAAATCAAATTCATGAAGCCACAACGCCCCGCCGGGGTCAAGCCCGGTTCGCACGTTTTCCGGTCCCGCCACCCACAAAGACAGACATGATACAATTGAAACATCCGCAATAAATGACAATGATCGCCATTTTAATGACAGATAACAACAATCACAGACGGACTCCCAGGCTCCTCTGGAAATGGATGCTCATTTGTTCATGTAGGCATGGGGGTTTGGGGCGCGCGAAACTGGCTGAAGGTTTGTTCAGGTTCATTCAGTGCCCTGATCGGGCCGTGATCGGGCCCCTGGAAAATGGCTGAAGGTTTGTTCAGGTGCCGTTCAGTCCATCTGGCCCTGGACATCCCGGGCGTAGGAAAGGGGACCATGCGGATCTCCCTCGTGCTGACGACCTTCCTGGGGCTTGCGTCCTTGCAGCCCGGCTGCCGTTCCGATGATCCGCAGCCGGCCAGTCGCCGGAGGTGACGCAGTGGGCCTCCGGCCTGGGCCGGCCCCACGACATCGTCTTCCACCAGCGTGAAGGCCAGGTCTGGGTGTTCCTGTCGGAGAAGAACCGCGTCACGCGCTCGCGCTGGACGGCGGGCGAGACGACGCGCGGCGCGGTGCAGACGGTGGTCTCCGGGCTGGGACGGCGGCTCACGGGAGCTGTTCGCCCGGGGCCTGCGCAACGCGGAGGGACTCGCGTGGGTGCCGGGCACGGACACCCTTTGGGTGGCGGTCAACAACCGCGACAACGTGCCCTACCCGTTCGATGACGGCACCGGCCGGTACGGCAAGGTGGTCCCCGAGTACGTGGACAACCACCCGCCGGAGGCCCTCACCTCCGTGCGCGCCGGGGGGCACTACGGCTGGCCGTTCTGCAACTCCAACCCGGACTCGCCTGGCGGCCTGAAGCACATGCCCCTGGACCGCGACTACGACATGAACCGGGACGGCTCGCGCGCGGACTGCGCCAGCCTGGACAAGACGGACCAGGGCATCCAGGCGCACTCGGCGCCGCTGGGCCTGACCTTCTTCGACAACGCGGAGCTCACGCCGGCCTGGAAGCGCGGCGCGCTCGTCGCCTACCACGGCTCATGGAACCGCACGGAGCGGACCGGCTACAAGGTCACCGTCTTCCCGTGGGACCTGGCGACGAACCAGCCCACGGGCGAGGTGGACCTCGTCACCGGGTTCAAGAACCCGGACCTGAGCGTGTGGGGCCGGCCGGTGGACGTGGCGCTGAACCCCCGGGGCGGCTTCTTCATCAGCGACGACTTCGCCGGGGCCATCTACCTGGTGGAGCCCCTCCGCCTGCCCTGAAGCTCCAGCCGAGCCCGGCCGGAGCTCAGAGACGACGCGGGCTCAGCGCGTCTCGCCGCGGCCCAGCCGGGCCACGTAGTCCGCGGGCAGCCCGGCGCTCGTCGCGCCGCGCACCAGGGCCTCCACGAAGCGCGGGCTCACCGGGCCGTCCATGGACGCGCGGCGGGGGTTGGTCACGAACGCGGTGGCCTCCACCTCCTGGCCGTCCACGCGCACGCGCACGGTGCGCTCCACGCACATGCTCGTCACCACGCCCTCCTTGTGCTGGACGATGGGCCAGTCCTTGCCGGCGATGCGGAAGAGCCGGCCGTACACCCGGGCGCCCGGCGCGTCGGTGAGGCCCGCCACCCGGCCGCCCCACCAGCGCGAGGGGAAGTCGTAGACGAGGTCCACGTCCAGCGCCTCGGCGAGCTGCCCTTCCGGCAGCTCGAAGAAGCCGTAGCTGTGCTGCCCCTTCCACTCGTCGAAGGCGGCCCGGTCCAGGATGGTGGAGTAGGCGAAGTAGAGCCGGGGCGCGTCCGCGTCCGCCTGTGCGCGCGCCTTCATCACCTGATCGTAGTGCGAATCCATGCGTGTGGTTCCTCCTACCGGCTACCGGTCGCCCTTGCGGCCCAGCGCGCCGTCGCGGAACGCGCCCAGCACGCCCGCCACGTCCAGCCGGGATGTCTTGATGAACAGGCGCAGCGCGCGCTCCACGTGCTCGGCCAGCGTCGCCATGCGCTCCAGCTTCCGCAGCCGCTCCGGGGGAACGCCGCCCGCGGCCTCCGCCAGCCGGCGCGCTTCGGACAGGTCCGCCCGGATGCGGGTGACGAAGGCCGCCTCGCGCTCCTCCACCACGTGCGTCACCATCCGCACCAGGTCCGTCTCCGCGGCGTACCGCCACACGGTGTCCTGCGGCACGCGCACGCGCTGGATGACGCCCCAGCGCTCCAGGTCGCGCAGCAGCATGGAGACGCCGCCCTTCGACAGATCCAACTCGCGCTCGATCTCACCCGCCGTCAGCGGCTCGCCGCGCAGGTACAGCAGCCCCCACACGCGGCCCTGGTTGCGCTTGAAGCCCCAGAACTCGATGACGTTGCCCACCGCCTCCACGGCGATGGCTTCATACGGAGCCAGCCGGCCGTTGTCCGGCGGCGGTACCGTGCTCTGGCTCCCGGGATCCCCCCCCGTCCACAGGTAGCCCTTCACGCAGCGCGTCCCTTCACTTGATCCGCGATGCCCTCGGACAGCTTGCGCGCCCAGCCCGCCAGCTCCGCGCCCGCCGCGCCGTGGGTGTAGGGCCCCAGCTTGTCGAGCGCCGCTTCGATCTCCACGTTCATCCGCTGCATGGAGGCCTCCACCGCGCCGGTGGCCTCAATGGCGCTGCCAATCTCCCGCGTGCGCTCCGGGGTGATGACGGAGAAGGCCCACGCGTCCTTGAGCTTGCGGCGCAGCGACTCGTCGCGCGACACCGCCAGCAGGATGGGCAGCGACGGCGTGCGCGAGTGCACGTCCGCGTACCGGGGCTTGCCCACGTCCGTGCCCAGGATGTCCCGGATGTCGTCGGCGATCTGGAACGCCACGCCCAGGTGCCGGCCGAACGCGTCGAAGCGCTCCACCGCCTCCGGCAGGTCCGCCAGCGTCGCGGCCGCCTTGCCGCACCAGCCGAACAGCGAGCCCGTCTTGCCCTCGGCGATGTAGCGCAGCCGCGTCAGCGGCAGGTCCATGTCGCCGCGCGCCTCCACCTCCGCGATGGCCGCGCGGGTCATCTCCGAGACGACGGCCAGCCCGCTCTGCACCAGGCGCGCGTCCAGCAGCGACAGCTGCGAGAGCGCCGTGGACAGGATGAGGTCGCCGCTCATCACCGCGACGATGTTGCCCCAGCGCGCGTTCACCGTTGGGCGGCCCCGCCGGAACATGCCCGCGTCCACCACGTCGTCGTGCAGCAGGCTGGCCGAGTGGATCATCTCCGCCGCCACGCCCACATCCACCAGCCGTGACGCGGGCACTCCCACGGCCCCACCGAACAGCCGGACGAGCATGGGCCGAGCACGCTTGCCACCGGCGCCCAGGCAGAGGTGCCGGGCCGCGTCCATCAGCGTGTCACCCTTCACGTCCGGCCCGACGTCCCCGTCCGCGAGCAGGGTCACCAACCGCTGCTCCACCTGCCCCAGAAACTCCGTCAGCTCGTGAGCGACATCCATGTACGCGGTCTCCTTCGCCCGTTCATATAGTTCAAGACCGCGTGAACTGCACCTGAATCCCTCCTGCCCTCCGGGCATGCGGACAGAGCATCGAAAGCCGGGAATAAGGTCGCTTGGTGGTCGGCCGTGCGCGGGGGGTACACCGGGCGTCCGGTTGAGGGGGAATGCGACGCCGTGCGACAGGAAGGAGGCCTTTCCTGACGCAAGGGTTCGCGTGTCCCCCGCTGCCTTCCGCCGCCACCTCCTCCAGAGCTTCGCTTCCCTCGCCAACGGCGTCCCCCTCTTCCGGCCGGGCACCTCCCTGCCCGGCTCGTCCGCGCCGCTGTTGGGTGCGCCGCCGCCGCCCGACGACCACCGGGGCCCGCCTCTTCAGAGGGGCCTTCGCGGTTCGCTGCGCATGTCCATCGTGGAGGGCATGTTCGCGGAGGTGTTCACCGCGTGCGCGGGCGCCACGGTGCTCACGGCGTGGGCCATCGCGCTGAAGCTGGGGCCCTTGCTCGTGGGCGTGATGACGGCGCTGCCGTTCTTCGCCCAGTTCGTGCAGTTCCCCGCCGCCTGGCTCACCCTCTGCTTCGGGCACCGGCGCGTGGCGCTCACCGCCGTCTGCCTGTCGCGGCTCGTGATGCTGCCCCTGGCGCTGCTGCCGTGGCTCAACCTGTCCCTCCAGGAACAGCAGCACCTGCTGCTCACCGTGGCCGGGCTGTCCGCGCTCCTGGGCGTGGTGGGCAACAACGCGTGGGTTGCGTGGATGGGGGAACTGGTGCCGCGCGCCGTGCGGGGCCGCTTCTTCGGCAAGCGCACCGCGCTCACCACGCTGATGGGCACCGGCGCGTCACTGTGCGCGGGCCTGCTGATGGACCGGCTGCGCATGCTGGACGGCGTGGGGATGGCGCTGCCGCTCCTGGCGCTGGCGGCGTGCGCGATGGGCATCGTCACCACCCTGATGATGGCCGCGCAGCATGATCCCGCGCCCCCGGGCTCGTCGCCCCGGCTGGAGCTGAAGGCGGCGCTGCTGCCCTGGAAGGACGACGGCGCCCGGCGGGTGCTCGTGTACCAGGTGGCGTGGAACGCGGCGGTGGGCGTGTCCGCGCCCTTCTTCGCGCTGCACTCGCTGCAGAACCTCAAGATGACCTTCGTCATCATGGCCCTGCACGGGGCGGCGGTGGCGGGCGTGCGCGTGCTGACGGCGTCCATGTGGGGCCGCGCCATCGACAGGTTGGGCGCGCAGCCGGTGCTGATGGCGTGCTCGCTGGGGATCAGCGTCATCCCGCTCCTGTGGCTCCTGCCCACCGCGGGGACGCTGTGGCCGCTGCTCTTCGACGTGCTGCTGGCGGGCTCGCTCTGGAGCGGCCACGGCCTGGCCATCTTCGCGCTGCCCCTCACGGTGGCGCCGCGCCGGGGCCGGCCCTTCTACCTGGCGGCGTTCGCCACCGCGGGCGGCCTCGCGTACGCGGGGGCGGCGGCCCTGGGTGGAGCGCTGGCGGCGCGCCTGCCCCAGCAGTTCATGCTGGGCGGCCACGTGTGGGCGAACCTGCACGTGCTCTTCGTCGTGTCGTCGGTGGCGCGCCTGGGCGCGGCCTTCCTCGCGGCCCGGGTGAACGAACCCGGCGCCGCCACCGCGCGCACCGTGGGACAGGTGGTGGAGCGGCTCTTGCCCCGCCTGCGCCCCGCGCTGCGCGAGGCCCGGGCGCCGGACGTCCGGCCGTAGGCGGCTCCCAGCCGGGTTTCGGCCGGGCTACAGCCGGTAGTCCTTCACCATCCCGGCGACCCGCTCGGAGAGCATCTTGAGCGACACGGCGGACTCGCTGGTGGTGGAGATGCGCTTCACCGTGTCGCCCATCACCGCGTTGAGCTCGTTCACGGCGGTGAAGATCTGCTCGATGCCCGTGGCCTGCTGATTGACCGTCTGGGAGATCTGCCGGGCGGACACCACGCTGTCGCGCACGATGGAGGACAGCTGGCGCAGCGTGTCCCCGGACGTGCGCACCTGCGCGAGCGCGGACTCCATGCGCTGCGTGCCCGCCGCGGTGATCTCCACCGTGGCGAAGATGGCGGTGCTGATGTCCGCGAGGATGCCGCGCACCTGATTGGTGGCGCGGATGGACTGGTCCGCGAGCCCGCGGATCTCCCGGGCCACCACCGCGAAGCCCTTGCCGTGCTCCCCGGAGCGCGCCGCTTCAATGGCCGCGTTCACCGCGAGCAGGTGCGACTGGTCCGCCAGGTCCTTCACCGTCTCCGTGATGCCGGAGATCTGCTCGGTGCGCTCGCCCAGCGCCATGATGCGCTCGGCGATCTGCTCCACCTGCGAGCGCAGGTCCACCAGGCCGTCGATGCTGTCCGTGATGGCGCCCTCGCCCGTCTTGCCCAGGGCCTCCGCGCGCTCCGCCACGTCGATGACCGCCTCCGCGGCGCGCGAAGCCACCACCGACGTCTGGCGGATCTCCTGCGCCGTCACCTGCGTCTCCTGGAGCGCGGCGGCGTGGCGCGACACCATCTCGTTCTGCCGGCCCGCGGAGTCGTTCAGGTGCTCCACCGACCCCTTGAGCATGTCCGACGACTGCTGAAGCTGCTGGAGCAGATCCTTGACCTTGCTCACCATCAGCGTGAAGGCGCCCGCGAGCTGCCCCACCTCGTCGGTGGACTCGATGCGGACCATCTCCCGCAGGTCGCCGTGCTCCGCGATGCGCTGCGCGGCCTCCGTGAGCTGCACGAGCGGCATCGCCACCCGGCGCGCCAGCACGACGCCCGCCACCACGAACGCCACCAGCGCCAGCAGCACCACCACGCTCACGCCCGTGGTGATGGCCTTCACCTGGGCCCGCGCCGCGGAGCGGTTGAGGCCCACGTGCACGCTGCCCGCGCCGTTCGCCATCCGGGAGCTCAGGTCCAGCAGCTCCGCGTCGCGGACGTAGAACGTGGCGTCGCCCTGCGCCCGGCTCAGCCGGTCGCGCAGCTCGCGCATGGCCGGGCCGTACTCGCCCGCCACCGCGCGCAGCTGTCCCGAACCGTCGAAGACGGCCACGTAGGCCACCTTCCCGCTGCGGGTCACCGGCTCCAGCAGCGGCTGGAGCGACTCCGTCTGGCCGCTGGCCATCACCCCCGACAACGTGGAGGCGAGCGCCACGGGCAGTGCCACACCCACCTCCCGCCCCTGATCCTCGAAGGCGGACGAAAGGCGAGGGATGAGGTACCCGAAGAACAGGACCGTGAAGAACAGCGCCACCAGGAGCGGCGCCAACGAGAGCTTCTGGGACAGGGAAAGTCGCATCCGGGCGTCGGCGGCGGCCCCCTTCCACGCTGTCGCCAGCGCGCGGGGTCCACTCCAGAGGGAAATCTGGGAAACGAAGCCCCCCTGGACTATCCAGTGAGGTGCCACATTGTGAACACCCCTGCGGAGCTGCGCAATGGCCCCGCGCGGGTTCCCGCATGAAAGTCAGACACCACGCCCTGGGTAGAGGTCACCCCGGGCGTGGGTCATCTCTTCCGGGAGGCCGGGCTTCAGCCCGCCTGGCGCTTGGGAGGGGCGCTTTCGTCCCACTTCTCCATCAGCGTGTTGGACGGGAGCGTTTCGTCCAGCAGCTTGCGGGCGGACTCGGCGCCGGTGACGGGCAGTCCCTTGGGGTCCAGCAGGCCGAGCTGCACCAGCACCGTCGCCTGATCCCAGTAGATGTGCTCGTGGTAGAGCTTGTCGCCGCGGAAGTTCACCACGGCGACCAGCGGCACCTCCACGTACTTCCCGGTGGGCGCGATGCCCGGGAGCATCCAGTCCATCTCGATGTCGTGCGTGAAGCAGAAGATGAACTCGTCCACCACGCGGTCGGCACCCACGGTGCGCGACAGCGGGATCATCTTCGTGTCCTTGGGGTTCGCGTGGACGAAGTGGTTCGCGTAGAAGCGCCGGAGGTACTCCGCGCCCACGCCCCCCGTCATCACCGGGACGCTGTTGACGTACGGGTGCGCCACCATGGTGGCCATCGTCGCGTCGGCGTCCCGGGCGGCGAACTCCAGCTCCGTGTGCTTGTCCCACAGCGCGGCCAGATCGTAGCGGGGGCCCATCACCCGCCGCAGCAGCGCCATGGTGCGCGTGTGGGCCATCATCTGCGAGGGCCGGTGGTACGCCGGCGAACCCTCGCGGAAGAAGCCGTGCCGCACCCCCGGGTACACGTACAGCTCCACGTCGGGCGTGACATGCTCGCGCACCCGGGCCACCGCGGACGGGGGCACGAAGCCGTCCCACTCCGCGAAGTTGAGCACCAGCGGGGCCGCGTCCGGCCGGGCCTCCGCGAGCACGTCCTCCATGCCGGGCGCGCAGTACGCCACCGCGCAGTCCACCTGGCCGTGCACCGCGAGCTGCGCGGCCAGCGTGCCGCCCAGGCCGAAGCCCACCGCGCCCAGCTGCTTCTTGCCCCTGAGGCCCGTCACCTCCGGCAGGCCCCGCGCGTACGCCACCACCGACTTGAGCTCCGCTTCCTCCGGCTCCCCCCGCGACGCGAGGTCCGGCACCACCACCACGTAGCCCTCTTCGGCGAAGAGCTCCGCCATGTGCCGCAGGTGGGTATTGCCCTCGAAGGCCTCCACCATCAGCACCAGCAACGCCGGACCACTGCCTGACTCGGGCCGACGGACCCACGCCCTCATCGGGTCGCTCCCGTCCACAGGAATCCACATCGAGTTGTCAGTCATTGTCGCGCACCCTCCCCATAGCGGACACAGTTCGTCCGGGCACGTCGCCTCCCGGACGTCTGCCATTGTAGCAGGGCTGCGGGACGTCCGCTCAGCATGTGAGAGTTTTTGATGCGGGCGGATAGTTGTATGCCTTTGACTGGAGGAATCAGCCGGCACTGCAACGCACCGCCCGCATGACGCGGCGGGACTTCACCTCAGGCTCAGGCTCAGGCTCAGGCGATGAGCGACTCGGACGGGGCGACCTTCGCGCACGCGGAGAGGTGTCGCCCGGACCCCAATGCCTGACGCGGCAGGCAGAGGAAGAAGGTGGTCCCCGACTCGTGGGTGGACTCGACCCTCAGCGTGCCACCGTGGGCCTGCACGATGCTGTGCGCGATGTAGAGCCCCAGGCCCAGGCTCTCCCGGCGGTCGGTGTCGACGCCGCGGCGGAAGGGCTGGAACAGCGTGTCGCGCAGGTGCGTGGGGATGGGGGCGCCGCTGTTGTGCACCTCCACGTGGACGGTGTCCGCGCCCTGTTCAGAGGTGCGGATGCGCACGGGGGTGTCCGTCGGGCTGTACTTCAGCGCGTTGTCCAGGAGGTTGGCCAGCGCCTGCGCCAGCCGGTCCAGGTCCCACGTCCCCGGCAGGCTCTCGCGGGTGAACTCGCAGAGGACGGTGCGGTCCGGCTGCGCCGCGCGCAGCTCATCCGTCACCTTGCAGCACAGCTCGTTCAGGTCGCCGGCGCCCGGCACCACCGGGATGCCTCCGCCCAGGCGCGCGCGCGTGAAGTCCAGGAGCTGATCCACGATGCGCTGGATGCGCTCACCGGCCCGGGCCACCCGCTCGAAGGCCTTGCGCTGGCCGTCCGGCATCGTGTCGCGCGCGAGCTGCAGGCTCGCGGTGGTGAGGATGGCGGCCAGGGGGGAGCGGATGTCGTGTCCCACGATGCCTACAATCTGCTGCTCCAGCTCCGTCGCGCGCTGCAGTTCCTCCTCCACGCGCCGCCGCTCCGCCAGCTCCAGCGCCTGCTGCCGCAGCTGCTCACCGCGCTGGTACAGCTCCACGAACACCGACACCTTCGCGCGCAGGATGTCCGGGTCCACCGGCTTGAGCAGGTAGTCCACCGCGCCGTATTCGTAGCCCCGGGTGATGTACGCCGTCTCGCGGCTGAGCGCGGTGATGAAGAGGATGGGCAGGTGCTTCGTGCGCTCGCGGGCGCGCACGAGCCGCGCCGTCTCCAGCCCGTCCAGCCCCGGCATCTGCACGTCCATCAGCACGCAGGCGTACTCGTCCAGCAGCAGCGCCTTGAGCGCCTCGTCGCCCGAGCGCACCGACACGAGGTGCGCTCCGAGCGGCTCCAGGATGGCTTCCAGGGCGAACAGGTTCGACGGCACATCGTCGACCAGGAGCACGCGCGCGGGGCGCGACCCGGGCACCATGACATTGGTGGGTCGGGAGGAATGCTCGTCGGACACGGCGCTGAGCACGGGTGTCCTGGAACCGGGAGGCATCAAGATGGTCGTCACTCGGGCGTAGGGGTGGGAGCGGCTCGGGTGGCAGTCAGGGTGGCTCGGCACGGAGGTCCACGGCGATATCGAGCGCTTCCCACCAACAGACTCCCCGCTCCCCCTTGTTCCCTGCACCTGCACTTGAAAGACACAGCACCGGAGGAATTCGCGCTCAAAACTGTCAGGTTGCAAATCCTGTCAGGGACGTAAACTCTGAACACATGACGCCCCCGGTCCCTCGCACGCTCCTGCTCAGTCCCGCCGACTTGCGCGCCATCGTGGACGGCGTGGGACTCCACGCCTTGATGGACGAGCTCATCCAGACGCTGACGACGGCGCTGCGGGAGCTGGATGCGTCCGTCACGGAGGTGCACAAGCGGGAGGGCTTCGCCCTGAAGAACGAGCTGCGGCCCCCGGGAGCGCTCGAATGGATGCCCGTCCTGCGGCGGGGCGAGACCATGACGATGAAGGTGGTGGGCTACGCGCCCGCGAACGCCGCGGATGCGGGGCTGCCCACCATCATCGCGACCAACAGCGTCTACGACGCGCGCACGGGCCACCTGTTGGCGCTGATGGACGGCGTGTTCGCCACCGCGCTGCGCACCGGGGCCGCGTCGGCGGTGGCCAGCCGGTGCCTCGCGGCGCCGGACAGCCGGGTGCTGGGGCTGGTGGGCTGCGGGGCGCAGGCCGTCACGCAGTTGCACGCGCTCAGCCGCGTGTTCCGGCTGGAGCAGGTGCTGGTGCACGACGTGAACCCGGAGGCGGCGCGCTCGTTCGTGCGGCGCGTGGCCTTCCTGGGCCTGGACGTGCGGCCCACGCTGCTGTCGGACCTGGAGGCGCGGGCGGACATCCTCTGCACCGCGACGACGGTGGGTGTGGGCGCGGGTCCGGTCATCTCCGGCCATGCGCTCCAGCCGCACGCGCACATCAACGCGGTGGGCTCCGACCTGCCGGGCAAGACGGAGCTGCCGCTGGCCCTCTTGCGCCGCAGCCTCGTGTGCCCGGACTTCCCCAGCCAGGCGCGCGTGGAGGGCGAGTGCCAGCAGCTGCACCCGGATCAGATTGGCCCCGACCTGGCCACCGTCGTGCAGCAGCCGGAGGAGTTCCAGGGCTGGCGGCTGCGCAACACGGTGTTCGACTCCACCGGCCACGCGCTGGAGGATCAGGTCGTCACCCGGATGCTGCTCGAGCACGCGCGGCGCATGCAGCTGGGCACCTATGTGTCGGTGGAGGGGCTGGGCGGGGATCCGCTCGACCCGTACGCGCTGATGCGGGGTGACGCGCCCGGACGTACCGAGGCGCCGCGCCGCGCCGCCGGCTCCTGACGTCCGCCGGACAACCCTCCGGGGGACAATCATCCCCCCTCCCGGCACCCGTGCGCGCGTGGGCTCCGTAGAGTCCCACCCCCATGCGCTCATCCTTCCTGCCGTCTCGCGGTGTCTCGCGCGCCACGCTCGGGTTGACCCTGGCGGTGTCGCTGGTCCTTGGCGGCTGTGGCCAGTCTCCCGCGGCGGAGCGCGTGCCCTTCACCCCGGCCACCGATGACGCGGTGCTCGCCCAGGTGCCGGCGACCGCGACGGATGCGAAGGCCCGCGAGCGTGCGGCGCTCCGGAGGGCCCTCGGCGCCCGCGCGGATCAACTGGACCTGGCGCTGCGGCTGGCGCGGCTGGACATCGAGGAGGGCCGGGCCTCCGGGGACCCGCGCTCCCTGGGCCACGCGCAGGCGGCGCTCGCGCCCTGGTGGGACGCGGCCACCCCGCCCCCGGGCGTGCGCCTGCTGCGCGCCACCATCCTCCAGGGCCGCCATGAGTTCCCCGCCGCCCTGGCGGACCTGGACGCCCTGGTGCGCGAGTCCCCCGAGGACGCGCAGGCGTGGCTCACGCGCGCCGTCGTGCTGGGCGTGCGCGGCGAGCACGCGGAGGCGACGAGGAGCTGCGCGGCGCTCGCGCCCCTGGCGGGGTCGCTGGCCGGGGCCGTGTGTCAGGCCCAGGTGCTGAGCCTCGCGGGCCGCTCCCGGGACGCGTACGCGCGGCTCTCCGCCGCGATGGCGCGGGGGGCGCACGGGCGGGGTGAAGAGGCGTGGGCGCTGTCCACGCTGGCGGAGGCCGCCGCGCGCTCGGGCGACACGGAGCGCGCCGCGAAGCTCTACGCCCGCGTGCTGGCGATGGATCCGGGTGACGCCTACACCCGCGCCGCCTACGCGGATCTGCTGCTGGAGCTGGACCGCCCGCGCGACGTCATCGCTCTGGTGAAGGACCACGGCGAGGACGACAACCAGCTCTTGCGCCGCGTGCTCGCGGAGGTGGCGCTGGGTTCACCGGAGGCGCCCGCGCTGGTCGCGGAGCTGGCGTCGCGCTACGCGGCCAGCCACCTGCGCGGCGACGCCCTGCACGCGCGAGAGGAGGCCCGCTTCGCGCTCCACGTCGAGAAGGACACCGCGAAGGCGCTGAGGCTGGCCCAGGCGAACTGGGAGGTGCAGCACGAGCCATGGGACGCGCGCATCCTGCTGGAGGCCGCGCTCGCGCACCGCACCCCCGACGCCGCCGCCCCCGTGCTGCGCTTCCTGGAAGCGAGCGGCGCGGACGACCCCGGCCCGCTGGCACTCGCCGAGCGCGTGCGAAAGGCCTCCCGATGAAGGCCCTCGCGCTCGCGCTGCTGCTCCTCCCGCTGGCCGCGCTCGCCCACAAGCCGAGCGACAGCTACCTGCACCTGGACCGCGCCGGCACCGGCTTCACCGGCCGCTGGGACGTGGCCCTGCGCGACCTGGAGGAGGTGCTGGTCCTGGACGCGGACGGAGACGGTGCCATCACCTGGGGCGAGGTGCGCGCGCGTCAGGCGGACGTCGCGGGCTACGCGCTCGCCCGGCTGAAGCTGTCCTCCGACGGCGCCCCGTGCCCCCTGACTTCCGCCGCCGCGTTGCGCGTGGTGCGCCACTCCGACGGGGCCTATGCCGTCGTCGACTTCACCGCGGCGTGCGCGGCCGTGCCCCGCGCGCTGGACGTGGACTACGCGCTGCTCTTCGACCGAGACCCGCAGCACCGGGGCATCGTGCGGGTGGGCAGCGACGGCGCCGGTGAGCCCCTGGTCCTCTCCGCCACGCGCCACACCGCCCGCGTGTCGCTGGAGGGACTGTCCCCATGGCGGCGCTTCGGGCAGATGGTGCACTCCGGCGTCGAGCACATCTGGGACGGAGTGGATCACCTGCTCTTCCTGCTCGCGCTGCTCCTGCCGTCCGTGCTGCGGCGCGACCGGGAGACGGGCCGCCTGGTGCCGGTGGCGGACTTCGGCGCGGCGGTGCGGGACGTGGTGAAGGTGGTGTCCGCCTTCACGCTGGCGCACTCGCTGACGCTGAGCGCCGCATCGCTGGGCTGGGTGTCGCTGCCGTCGCGGTGGGTGGAGTCCGCCATCGCGGCCAGCGTCATCGTCGCCGCGCTCAACAACGTCTTCCCGTGGATGGACCGCACCCGCTGGCTGGCGGCGTTCGCGCTGGGGCTCCTGCACGGCTTTGGCTTCGCGTCGGTGCTGGCGGACCTGGAGCTGCCCGCGGGCAGCCTCGCGGTGACGCTGCTCGGCTTCAACGTGGGCGTGGAGCTGGGACAGCTCGCGTGCGTCGCTGTCTTCCTGCCCGTGGCGTACCTGCTGCGCGCCACGCCCGTCTACCGCCGTGCACTGCTCGTGGGCGGCTCCGCGCTGATCGCCCTGGTGGCGTGTGCGTGGTTCGTGGAGCGCGCGTTCGGCGTGGGCGTGTCCTTCACCTGACGGGCCCACCCCTCCCCGCGGGGCAGGGTTTCGTTGTCAGGAGCAATCAGGGCCATTCGGAAACGCGTGAGGCTTTCGCCTGGAGATATGTCCTGCCTTCGCACGACATCCCGGGCATTTCCGCGTTCCGAATCACCGAAGCAGGAGGAGGAGTCGATGAGAGCCAGGACAATCGCGGCGGTCCTTACCGTCGCGACCACGCTGGGCGCGACGGGCGCCATTGCGTCAAGCCACCGCGAAGCACCCTTCATCACGAAGGCACCCAAGGTCGACTCGACCGACTTCTACATGTTCCGCAGCTATGAGGCGGACCGCGCGGACTTCGTGACGCTGATCGCCAACTACATCCCCTTCCAGGAGGCGTACGGCGGTCCGAACTTCTTCACGATGGATCCGGAAGCGCTGTACGAGATCCACATCGACAACGATGGGAACGCGCAGGAGGACATCACCTTCCAGTTCCGCTTCACCAACACGCTGGCCAACGCGAACAACGGCCTGACGCTGACCATCGGCACCGGCGCGCAGGCGAAGACGGTCGCCGTGCCGCTCTTCAACGTGGGTGCCATCACCACGGCGAACCAGGCCGCCCTGAACGTGCAGGAGTCCTACACGCTCAAGGTGATCCGCGGCAACCGCCGCACCGGCGTCGCCAAGGACGTGACGAACGCGGTGGGCGGCTCGGCCACCTTCCGCAAGCCCACGGACTACATCGGCACGAAGTCACTGGGCCTGCCGCCCGTCTACGAGGCGTATGCGCGGGAGCACATCTTTTCGGTGAACATCCCGGACTGCGCCACGCCAGGCCGGGTGTTCGTCGGACAGCGCAAGGAGTCCTTCGCGGTCAACCTGGGGCCCATCTTCGACCTGGTGAACGCGCCCGCCGCCATCATCACCGACCCCACCAAGCGCGGCGCGGTGGCCAACCCGCTGGCGAGCAACAACATCACCACGCTCGCCCTGGAGGTCCCCATCGCCTGCCTCAAGGCCGGCACCCAGGACATCCTCGGTGGCTGGACGAGCTCGAGCGTGCGCCAGGCGCGCGCCATCAACCCGTCGCCCACGTTCGCGAAGCCCTCGCGGGACGGTGGCGCGTGGCAGCAGATCAGCCGCCTGGGCATGCCGCTGGTGAACGAGGTCGTCGTCGGCCTGCCGGACAAGGACAGGTTCAACGCCAGCCAGCCCAAGGACGACGCCCAGTTCGCCACCTACGTGACGAACCCCACCCCGCCCTGCTGGAGACGCTCTTCGGCACCAAGGCGCCCACCGTCTTCCCGCGCGCGGACCTGGTGGCGGCGTTCCTCACCGGCGTCCCTGGCGTCAACGCCAACGGCTCCACGGCGGAGATGCAGCGCCTGAACACGGCGCTGCCGCCCAAGCCCCGGGGGGCCCAGAACAACCTGGGCGCCACCGGCTGTTTCCTCAACGGCGTGCTCGACACCAGCCTCCCGGGCTGCGACCCAGTGGGCTTCCCCAACGGACGGCGCCCCGGCGACGACGTGGTGGACATCGAGCTGCGCGTGGCCATGGGCTACCTGCTGGCCGACGACGTCCAGGCCCCCTCGCGCAACGTCCCGTTCCACGACGCCGTGCTGCAGGACTCCTCGCAGTTCGACGCCGTGTTCCCCTATCTGACGGTGCCCAACGCGGGCGCCAACGGCGACGGGACGTGATGCCATGCGCAGCCTGAGAGCCATGGCCTGCCTCCTGACGCTGGGCGCCACCCTGGCCTACACGGGATGCAGCGACGACGATGATCCGAAGCCGGATGGCGGCACCCCGCCCGACTCCGGCACGCCCGATTCCGGCACCCCGGACGCGGGCACCCCGGACGCCGGCCCCACGAACATCGAATTCACGACCTTCGTCCGTGAACTCATCCTGAACCAGACCAACGAGACGGGCACGCCCGTGACCCTCGACGACAAGACCTTCGTCGACAACGAGCCTGCGGACGCGTTCCCGCCCAGCTTCTTCGAGCCGTAGGGTGAAGTCGGCCACTCGCAGCCCCGAGACCCGCAAACCCGGGTGTCGGGGCTGTTGCATGAGGGAGATGTGACAACTCCTGGCCGGACGCGGCGATAATCGCGACAGCGCCACTTTTGTCCAACCTTCCTGGGATTTTCCGCCATGAGCATCCGCCCTCCCTCCTCCCGCGTCACGACCGCCGCCTCCACGCGGGTGGCCGCCCCGGCCACGGCCATCACGGCGCCTCCCGCGGGGCTGCGCAAGGGCGACTCGGGCCCGAAGGTGAAGCAGCTCCAGGATGGGCTGGTGAAGCTGGGCTACCTGACGAAGGCGCAGGCGGCCACGGGGCCGGGCACGTTCGGGTCCCTGACCGAGGGGGCGGTGAAGAAGTTCCAGACCGCCCACAAGCTGCCCGCCACCGGCTTCTACGGGGAGCAGACGGCGGCGGCGCTGAAGAAGGCGCTCGGCAAGCCGCCGGTGCAGAACCCGCCCACGCAGCCGGGGAAGTTCACCAAGCCGCCGGTCATCAGCGCGCCGTCGCCCAACGCGGACTCCCGCAACGGCACGGACATCGACGCCATCGTCCTGCACCACACGGGCACCAACAACGGCAAGGGCGACCTGGCGTGGATGCGCAACCCGGACAGCAAGGTGTCGGCGAACTACATGCTCGACACGGACGGGAAGATCTACCAGCTCGTCGGGGATGAGAAGCGCTCCTGGCACGCGGGCAAGTCGGAGCTGCACGGCGTGCCCACGGACGTGAACGCGCGCTCCATCGGCATTGAAATCGTCAACGACGGCAGCGGCAAGACGCCCTTCACCGACGCGCAGTACAAGGCGCTGACGCAGCTGGTGGGCTACCTGAAGCAGGAGCACAAGGTGCCCGCGGCCAACATCCTCGGGCACAAGGACGTCGCGGTGCCCAAGGGCCGCAAGGACGACCCGGCGGCCAACTTCGACTGGAACCGGCTGCGCAAGGGCATTGGCGGCTGAAGCGTTCCACCGCCTGCCTGCGTGCGTCCATGCGACGGGGCGTGCTAGAAGTCCGCCCCGGTGCTCCGCCTCTGGCTCTTCATCTGGCTGTTGCTGCTCGCTCCGGTGGGAGGCGGCCTCGCGCATGCCTTCGGACCGGGGCCGGCGGAGGCCTGCGCCATGGGCTGCGAGGATGACGACGCCCAGGGCGAGTGCGCGCCCACCTGCGTGGACTGCGCCTGTTGCAGCCACGTGAAGCCCCTGGCGGTCGCCGTCCCCCTGCCGGGCTTCGTGAGCCCCCTGCTCCGGACTCCGCGCATCACGCTCGAGGACGCCGAGCCGTCGTCCGCCGACGCGGATGACATCCTGCACGTCCCCATAGTCCCTCTCGCTTAGGCCTGCGTCCGTCGTCGTTCGCACGCGCTCCGCCACCGGTGTGCCCGGCTCTTGTCCGGGAACGCTGGCGTCACGCGCACGTCCTCCGAGAGGTCCACCTCCGTGCCCATCCGTTCCGCGACGGCCGCCTTCGGGCTGGCCGCCGCCCTGCTCTGTTCGAACCCCGTTGGCGCGGCGCCGCACACGTACTTGCGGGCCGTCGTCCACACCGAGAACCTGACGCTCGAAGCCGTCCTCGCGCTGGCCCGTGAGCGTGCGCCGGCCCTGGTGGAGGCCCGCGCACGCGTCCAGGCCGCCCGGGGTGCCGTGGCGGGCGCCGCCCCCCTGCTGCATGGCAATCCCCAGGTCGACGTCCAGGCCGGCCCGCGCCGGCTCGTCACCGGAGCACGGACGATGGATGTCGCCGCGGGGGTCTCGCAGCCCTTCGAGCTGGGGGGCCAGCAGGGCCTGCGCCGCGAGGCCGCGCGGGCCGGGCTCGCCCGCGAGGAGGCCCTGTTGCGCGACGCCGAACGGCTCGTCGTGGGCGAGGTGGCCAGCGCCTTCCTGCGCGTGCTGCACGCCCAGGAGCGGCTGAAGCTGGCGAACGCCGCCCTGCAAGCAGCGAGCGACACCGTGCTCGCCACCGGACACCGCTTCGATGCCGGAGACGTGCCCATCCTGGACTTCAACGTGGCCCGGGCAGCCCGGGCCCGGATCCGGGTGGAAGCCACGAACGCCGAAGGTGAGGTGAACGCGCTGCAGGACGAGCTGCGTGCGCTGCTGGGCGTGAGCTTCACGGAGGCCGCCAGCATCCAGGGCGACCTGCGTGCCCTGGCCCTGGCGCCGCTTCGCGGCCCCGGGGGGGACAAGAAGCTGGAGCGCTCGGACCTCACGGCGCTGGAGGAGCAGGAGGCCCAGGCCCAGGCCACCGCCACCCTGGGCCGACGCGAAGCGCTGCCGGACGTGTCCCTGGGCGTTCGCTACCAGCGCGAGGCGAATGAGACGGTGCTGTTGGGAACGCTCAGCGTGCCGCTGCCCCTCTTCGCCCGGGGGCAGGAGGCGCGCATCTCCGCGGAGGCGCAGGTGGTGGGTGCCCAGAAGGCCCTGAAGGCCGCGCGCCAGGCCGTGTCGAACCAGATGAACGCCGCGAGGATTCGCTTCAACGCGCGTGTGGAGGCCCTGGATGTGTTCGAGCAGGAAGGAGGGCTGCTGCTGCTCACCGACAACGAAGCGCTCGCCCGGCGCTCCTACGACGCCGGGGAGCTGGATCTCGCCGGGTTCATGCTCATCCGCCGCGACGTGATGGAGACGCGGGCCGCGTGGCTCGACAGCCTCCTCCAGGCAGGGCTCGCTCGCGTGCGCTACGCCGTGGAAATGGGAGTCTCGCCATGAAGTCCGCCCTCCTGCTGTTGACCGCCCTGCTGGGCCTCACCGCCTGCAAGCCCTCGAAGGCCGGCCACGACGACGCGCATGGCGAGCGCGAAGAGCACGGGCATGACGAGGCCTCGTCCGGGAAGGCCCACGTCGAGGACGGCAAGGAGATCCACGTGCACGTCCCCCAGGAGATGCTCCGGGACCTGCGCGTCACCACGGCGAAGGTGGAGGCGCGCCCCGGTGGGGAGAGCGTCACCGCGCTGGGGGAGCTGACCTTCAGCGAGGACGCCTACGCGGAGGTGGCCACGCCCGTGCCCGCGCGCGTGGCCGCCGTCCTCGTCACCACGGGGCAGGCGGTGAAGCAGGGCCAGCGGCTGGCGGAGCTCCAGAGTCCGGAGCTGGGCCGCGCCCGCGCGGAGCTTCAGGCCGCGCAGGCCCGCGCCACCGCCGCGCGTCAGGCCGCGGACCGCAAGCGCTCGCTGGCCGCGGAGCACATCGTCGCGCGCAAGGACGTGCAGTCCGCCGAAGCGGAGGCCACCGCGGCGGACGCGGAGGTCGCCGCCGCGAAGGCCTCGTTGAATTCCCTGGGCGCGAGCAGCACCGCGACGGACGGGACGCCGGGCTTCGCGCTCACGGCCCCCATCGCTGGCACCATCATCGAACGCGCGGCGCGGCTGGGGCAGATGGCGGATCCGGCGCAGCCGCTCTTCCGCATTGGCGATCTGTCGTCGCTGTGGCTCATCGTGCACGCCTTCGAGCGGGACGCGGTGCGGCTGAAGCCCGGCGCCGAGGCGCGCGTGACGTTCGCGGCGTTCCCGGGCCAGGAGTTCGCCGCGAAGGTGGGCCACGTGGGGCAGCGCGTGGACCCGTCCAGCCGGACCATCCCCGTGCGGCTGGAGCTGTCCAACGACAAGGGGCTGCTGCGGCCGGGCATGTCCGCGACGGCGTCCGTGCCCCTGGGCGACCCGGGCACCACGCTCACCGCGGTGCCGGCCGCCGCGCTCCAGCGCCTGGAGAACGGCTGGGTGGCCTTCGTGCCGACGCCGGAGGCGGGCGTCTTCGAGCAGCGCGAGGTGGGCCGGGGCCGCAGCGTGGGCGCGCAGGTGGAGGTGCTGTCGGGGCTCGCCGTCGGGGAGCAGGTGGTGGTGGACGGCGCGTTCCTCCTCAAGGCCGAGGTGGAGAAATCAAAGGGCGGGGGCGACGAGCATGGCCACTGATCCACGCACGTCCCTGCCGGGACGCATCCTGGCGACCTCCTTCGCCCGGCCCGGCCTGACGGTGGTGCTCGTCCTGGCGCTGGCGGCGTTCGGCGCGGTGGCGCTCAAGAACCTGCGCCAGGACGTCTTCCCGGACCTGTCCGCGCCCATCTTCAACATCATCGTGCAGAACGCGGCCATGGGCGCCGAGGAGCTGGAGACGGCGGTGGCCATCCCCATGGAGGTGGCGCTGGCGGGCCTGCCGCAGGTGCGCCGCATCCGCTCCACCTCGCAGCTGGGCGTCACGCAGGTCACCGTGGAGTTCGAACCGGACGCGGACTACTTCCGCAGCCGCCAGTACGTCGCGGAGCGCGTGGGCCAGGCCCAGGGCGAATTGCCCCCCGGCACCGACGCGCCGCTCGTGTCCAGCCTCACCGGCCGCCTCAACGAGGTGTTCGAGTTCACGCTGGAGGCGGAGCCCGGCAGCGCGGACCTGATGGCGCTCCGGGACCTGGCGGAGTTCGACTTCAAGAACCGGCTGCTCGCGGTGCCCGGCGTCTCCGGCGTGGAGCGGCTGGGCGGCTACCTGCGCCAGTTCCAGGTGCTGCTGGATCCGGATCAGCTCGTCGCGCGAGGCGTCACCCTCAACGAAGTGCAGCACGGCCTGGAGGGCGCCAGCGTCAACGCGTCCGGAGGCTTCGTCGTGCAGGGCCCCATGGAGTGGGCCGTGCGCGCGGTGGGGCGCGCGGAGACGGTGGAGGACCTGAGCAACACCGTGGTCGCGCTGCGCGACGGCACCCCGGTGCTGCTGGGGGACGTGGCGGACGTGCGCGAGGCACCGGCGCTGCGGCGGGGCCTGGCGCACCGGCTCAAGGGCGAGGTGGTGAGCTGCCGCGTGAGCAAGCAGTTCGGCGCGGACACGGTGCAGGTGACGCAAGGGGTGCGCGCGGCCCTGGAAGAGCTGCGCCGCTCGCTGCCCCCGGGGGTGGAGCTGCGCGTCGTCTATGACCAATCAGAGCTGGTGGGCTCCGCGCTGGGCGGCGTGGGCCGGGCCATCCTGCTGGGCGCGTTCCTGGTGGTGCTGGTGCTCTTCCTGCTCCTGGGAGACTGGCGGGCCGCGCTCATCGTCACGCTCACCCTGCCCCTGTCGCTGGCGCTGGCGGGGCTGCTGCTGAAGGCGGCGGGCATCGGGTTGAACACGATGACGCTGGGAGGCCTGGCCATCGCGGTGGGCCTGCTGGTGGACGCGGCCATCATCGTCGTGGAGAACGTCATCCACGACCTGCGCGAAGGCCGGGGCCGCCGCTCGGTGCGCGAGGAGGCGCTGGCCGCGGCCATGGAGGTGGGCCGCCCCATCGCGTTCGCCACGCTCATCGTCGTGTCGGTGTTCATCCCGCTGTTCGCGATGACGGGCATCGAGGGCCGCATGTACCAGCCGCTCGCGGCGGCGGTGGTGGCGTGTCTGGCCGCGTCGCTGGGCCTGGCGCTCACGCTGGTGCCGGTGGTGTCCGGGCTCCTGCTGCGGGCCCCGCGCGAGGGCGCGCCGGAAGACGTGTGGCTCATCCGCAAGGCGAAGGCGGTGTACGCGCCCCTGCTGGACACGTGCATGCGTCACGCGGGACGGGTGCGCGTGGTGGCGCTGGCCATCACCGTGCCCGCGCTGGGGCTGGCCACGCTGGTGGGCAGCGACTTCATGCCCCGGCTGGATGAAGGCGCCTTCCTGCTCCAGACGGTGCTGCCCCCGGAGGCGTCGCTGGACGAGGTGGACCGGCTCAACCACCGCGTGGAGGACGTGCTGCGCGAGTTCCCGGAGGTGGAGGACGTGGTGCGGCGCACCGGCCGCGCCGAGCGCACCGAGGACCCGATGCCCCACACCCTGTCCGACGTGCTGGTGGTCCTCAAGAAGGACGTCACCGGGGACCGCGAGGCGCTGGAGTCACGGATGCGCGAGGCGGTGGAGAAGGTGCCCGGCGTGTCCGCGCTCTTCACCACGCCGCTGGGGATGCGCATCGACGAGGGGCTGGGCGGCAGTCCGGCGGACCTGTCCGTGCGCATCTTCGGGCCGGACCTGGACACGCTCGCGTCGCTCGCGGAGCGCACGCAGGCGTTGATGGCCAAGGTGGAGGGCGTGGAGGACCTGCGGGTGGAGAAGCTGAGCGGCCTGCCGCAGCTGCGCATCCAGGTGAACCGCGCCGCGGTGGCGCGCGTGGGGCTGACCCCCGGGGACGTCATCCGCGCCGTGCGCGTGGGGCTCGTGGGCGAGGAGGCCGCGCAGATCTGGAAGGGCCAGCGCCGGTATGACCTGGTGCTGCGGCTGGCGGATCACCGCCGGGGTGACGTGAACGCCCTGCGCAACCTGCTGGTGGACGGGCACGACGGCACGCGCATCCCCTTGAGCCAGCTCGCGACGATTGAAGAGACCTTCGGCGCGGGCAGCGTGCGGCGGGAGGCGGGCAGCCGGCGCATTGCCGTCGAGGCGGGCGTGACGGGCCGGGACCTGGGCAGCACGGCGGCGGAGCTGCGCGAGGTGCTGGATGCGCAGCTGAAGCTGCCCACGGGCTACTTCGTCGACGTGGGCGGCAAGGTGGAGAGCCAGGAGCGCGCCGCGCAGTCGTTGACGGCGGCCATCGCGCTGGCGCTGCTGGCGGTGTTCATCCTCCTGTACCTCGCACTGGACTCGGTGGCGGAGGCACTGGTCATCCTGGCCACACTGCCGGACGCGTTCGTGGGCGGCATCCTCGCGCTGCTCCTCGCGGGCGAGACCTGGAACGTGTCCAGCCTCGTGGGGCTCATCGGCCTGTTCGGCATCGCGGTGCAGAACGGCCTGGTGCTCGTGTCGCAGACGAAGGAGCTCATCGCCCGGGGCAGGCCCTTCAATGAGGCCGTGCGCGAGGCGAGCCTCGGCCGGGTGCGCCCCAAGCTGATGACGGCGGCCACCGCCATCCTCGGCCTGCTGCCCCTGCTGGTGCTGCCGCTGCATGGCACGGAGATCGAGCGACCGCTGGCGGTGGTGATGGTGGGCGGGCTCGTCACGTCCACCCTCTTCACGCTGCTGGCCCTGCCCACGTTCTACGCGCTGGTGCACGGCTACCAGGAGCGCTTCGCGGCCCGCAGGGCGGCGCGGAAGGCGACGACATGAGCCTGTCGCCCGAAGCGCTCGAAGCCCTGCTGCGCCATCGCCAGGCGTTCCTCGCGTTCCTCACCCCGCGCGTGGGAGGCCCGGAGGCGGCCCGTGAGGTGTTGCAGGCCGCCTTCGTGAAGGGCCTGGAAGCGGGAGGGGCGCTGCGCGAGGAGCAGAGCGCGGTGGCCTGGTTCTACCGGCTCTTGCGCAACGCGCTGGTGGACGCGCACCGCCGCGCCCGCCGCGAAGACAGCGCGCGGGAGTCCCTGGCCCGCGAACAACCCCTGTCCACGGAGGACGCCTCGGCGCTGGAGACGACGGTGTGCGGCTGCGTGGTGGGGCTCGCGGACACCCTCAAGCCCGAGTACGCCCAGGCGGTGCGGCGCGTGGACCTGGAGGGCGTGGGCGTCGCCTCGTTCGCCCAGGAGGCGGGCATCTCCCCCAACAACGCCGCCGTCCGGCTGCACCGGGCCCGGCAGGCCCTGGGACGAAGGCTGCTGGAGCTGTGCGGCCGCTGCTGTGCGGAGGGGTGCGTGGACTGCACTTGCGCGCGCCCATGAAAATGTCAGGTGTAAGAGCGCGCGGGCCCGAGCGTCAGCAGGGGGAAACAGGGACGGTGGAGCCGTCCCCCTCCTTTCGAGTCGCCCATGGACGTCACCACCTTCACCCGGCTGGCCCTGCCCCTCGCCACCCTCGCCTTCCTCCTCTTCGCCATGGTGCTGCCGTCAGTCCGGCTGAGCCGGCGCACGGGCCGTCCCGCGCTGGTGCTGCACCGCTCAGGGCCGCCGCTCCAGCGGGTGATTGGCGTGGGCATGGCCCTGTTCATGGGGGCCATCGTGCTCTGGAGCGCGGCGCTCCTCGCGTTGGGGGAGGCGGCGCTGGGGGTCTGGGCGGTGCCCGGATCCGTCCGGTGGAGCGGCTGGGCGCTGGTCGTCGCGGGCTTCGTCGTCACGGTCCGCGCGCAGCTGGAGATGGGCGCGTCGTGGCGCATCGGCATCGACTCCGAACGGACGGAGCTGGTGACGGGCGGCCTCTTCAACGTCGTTCGCAATCCCATCTTCAGCGGCATGCTCGCCGTGGTGACGGGCGTGACACTCGCGACCCCGAGCGCATGGACCGTCATGGGCTGGCTCGACTACGTGCTGCTGGTCTCGCTGCAGGTGAGGCTGGAAGAGGACCACCTGCAGGGGCTGCACGGGAGCGCCTACCAGCGCTATGCGGCGCGGGTGGGCCGCTTCATCCCGGGCGTGGGATTGCGATAACCAACAGCGTTCGAGGTCTCGAGTGAACTGGAAATACCCCTCCCTCTTCGCCGCCTTCCTCCTGGGGGGCTGTGCCTCCGTCCAGAAGGAGCGAGGACACATGGAAGTGGCCGCGCTCGTGGAGGAGCGCACGGGCCTGAAGACCCGCTGGAACCAGGGGACCCCGGAGGACGCGCAGGTGCAGCAGCACCTGGATGCCCTGCTGCGCGGGGACCTCACGTCGGACCACGCGGTGGAGGTGGCGCTGCTCAACAACCCGGCCCTCCAGGGGACGTACGAGGAGCTGGGCGTGTCCCAGGCGGACATGGTGCAGGCCGGCCTGCTGACCAACCCGACCTTCGACGGGAGCATCGGCTTCCCGCTCTCCTCCTCCGGCGACACCGAGCACGAGTTCTCCATCGTCCAGAGCTTCGTGGACCTCTTCACGCTGCCCCTGCGCAAGCGGGTGGCGAACGAGCAGTTCATCGCGGACACGCTGCGCGTCGCGCATGAGGCGCTGGCCACCGCGGCGGAGGTCCGCCAGACGTACGCGGAGGTGCAGGCCCACCAGCAGCTCGTCGCACTGCGCCGCGAAGTCCTCGTGGCCGCGGACGCCGCCGCGGAGCTCGCGACCCGGCAGCGCGCCGCGGGCAACGTGACGGTCCTGGCGCTCGCGACCGAGCAGGCGTCCCTGGAGCAGGCCCGGCTGGAGCTGGCCCAGGACGAGCTGGCGCTGTTCGAGTCCCGCGAGCACCTCAACCGGCTGATGGGCCTCTACGGCGCGCGGGTGCAGTGGACGCTGTCGCAGAAGCTGCCGGAGGTGCCCGCGGCCGAGTCGTCGCTGGAGCACCTGGAGACGCTCGCCATCCGGCAGCGGCTGGACATCGACGCGGCGCGGAAGCAGACGTCGCTGTTGTGGAATGCGCTGGAGCTGGCGCGCAGCACGCGCTTCTTCGGCCGCGTGGAGGTGGGCGTGCACACGCACCGCGACGCGAACGGACCCCGCCTGTTCGGCCCCACGCTGTCGCTGGAGCTGCCCATCTTCGATCAGCGCCAGGGGCTCATCGCGAGGCTGGAGGCGCAGTACCGCCAGGGCGAGAACCGGTTGACGGAGCTGTCCGTCAACGCCCGCTCGGACGTGCGGGCCATGAGGGCGCGGCTGATGACGCTGCGGAACATGGCGGACCGTTATCAGAAGGTCGTGCTCCCCCTGCGCACCACCATCCTTGAAGAGTCCCAGCGCCAGTACAACGCGATGCAGATCGGCCTCCCCGCGCTCCTCGTCGCCCGCCGTGAACAGGTGGAGGCGTGGCGGGCCTATCTGGAGGCCGTCCGCGACTACTGGATGGCGCGGGCCGACCTGGAACGCCTCGTGGGAGGCCGCCTGCCGGCCGGCGCGACTCCCGCGGCCCCGCCTCCTCCCTCCCCCCCTCCTCCTTCTCCGGAAACTCCCCATGAGCACGCACCGCACTGACGACCCGCGCACGGCGCCCGAGGACACGGAAGCCGAGACCACGAACCCGCCGGAAGCCCCCGGCCTCACCCGCCGCAGCATGCTGGCGCGCACCGGCGCTTCACTGGCGACGGGCGCCCTGCTGATGAAGAGCGGCGCCGCCCAGGCACAGTCGGACGTGCCCGGCGCGAAGCGTCCCCGGCAGGGCTCCGCCGCGGACACGGGCGGCCCCGTCGCCCGGCAGACACACCTGCCGCCGGGCAGGGCCGGGCGCGACTACCGGCCCGTCGTGGTGCCCAACGGCTCGAAGCTGCCGTGGAAGGACGTGAACGGCGTGAAGGTGTTCCACATGGTGGCGCAGGAGGTGGAGCACGAATTCGCTCCGGGCCTCAAGGCCACGTGCTGGGGCTACAACGGCCACGTGCACGGGCCCACCATCGAGGTGGTGGAGGGCGACCGCGTCCGCTTCTACGTCACCAACCGGCTGCCCGCGAACACCACGGTGCACTGGCACGGCATCCTGCTGCCCAGCGGCATGGACGGCGTGGGCGGGCTCAGCCAGAAGTCCATCGCGCCGGGGGAGACGTACCGCTACGAGTTCACGGTGCGGCAGTCGGGCACGGGCATGTATCACTCGCACCACGACGAGATGACGCAGATGGCCCTGGGCATGGTGGGGATGTTCATCATCCATCCGCGCAAGCCGGTGGGCCCCCGCATCGACCGCGACTTCGCCATCATGTTGCACGAGTGGCGCATCGACCCGGGCACGAAGCGCCCGGATCCCAATGAGATGACGGACTTCAACATCCTGACGATGAACGCGCGGGCGTTCCCGGGCACGGAGCCGCTCGTCGTCCGGCAGGGAGAGCGGGTGCGCATCCGCTTCGGCAACCTGAGCGCGATGGACCACCACCCCATCCACCTGCACGGCTACCAGTTCCTCATCACGGAGACGGACGGGGGCCGCATCCCGGAAAGCGCGCAGTGGCCGGAGACGACGGTGCTCGTCCCCACCGGCAGCACGCGCACCATCGAGTTCGTGGCGGATGAACCCGGTGACTGGGCCATGCACTGTCACATGACCCACCACGTGATGAACCAGATGGGCCACGACCTGCCCAATGTCGTCGGCATGAAGCCGGGGAACCTGGACGCGAAGGTGCGCCCGCTGCTGCCCGGCTACATGACCATGGGACAGACGGGCATGGGGGACATGGGCGGCATGCACCACATGCCGGTACCCGACAACTCCATCGCCATGGTGGGGGGCAAGGGGCCCTACGACGAGATCACGATGGGCGGCATGTTCACCATCCTCAAGGTGCGCCAGCGGCTGGAAGGCGAAGGAGACCCCGGCTGGTACACGCCTCCGCCCGGGACGCTGGCACAGCTGGCTTTGGCGGACGAGCTGCGCCGCGACGGCATCGACGTGAATGCCCCTCCCGGCGCGGACCCGGGCAGCCCACGGCGCGGCTGAAGCTTTGCCAGCCCCCGCCATCCCTTGCGCAAACCGTGGGTGACAGCCAATTTTGGAGGAGTCTGTTCAAACCAGACCTTCCTTGGCCGTGTTGCTCGCCCTCCGGTACCACGGGTGCTAGTCCGGCTCTGGCCCGTCTGAGGCCGGAGAAAGCACCATGGTCAGCGTCGCGGAAATCATCCGGAGTCATCACGGCGAGATCATGCGCCTGTGGACAGAGGAGGCGACGCGGGCCGCGTCGGCCCGGGGGCTGAACGCGCCTGAGTTCAGGAACATCATGCCGACCTACCTGACCTCCCTCGCGGACAAGCGGGAGCCCACGGGTACAGGCGCCAGCGTGCAGCAGAAGCACGTCGAGAGCCACGTGTCCGCGCGGCTCCGCCAGGGATTCCATGTGGCGGAGGTCGTGGAGGAGTTCGCCATCCTGGGACGGTGCATCACCCGGATGTGGGCCGCCGTTCCCCCGGTAGGCCAGCCCGATGCCCACGACGTCGAGTGGCTCTTCACGGAGCTGCATGCCGCCACGACGTCCGTGACGGAGCTCTTCACCCGGCACCTGCTGGAGGACGAGCAGACGGAGAAGCGCTACCTGCGGCTGCTCCAGAAGGTGGCGAGCGAGGCGCTGGCGGACGAGTCGACCCTGGGGAACCGGATGAAGGAGGTCCTCGGGCTGATCTGCGAAGCCATGGGAGCCCAGAGCGCCGCGCTGCTTCTGTACGACCCGAAGCGCCAGAAGCTCGTGGCGACGGCCGCCGTGGGAGAGGCGGAGGAGCAGCTGGGGCAGTACGCGGCTTCGCTGGACCTGTCGTCCTTCGCGGGACAGATCGCGGCCGCGGGCGAGGAGACCAGCTCGCTCTGGGATGCCAAGACCACGACGAGCAAGGTGAGCGATACGCTCCGCCGCAGCGGCATCCACTCCGTGCTCGGGGTCCGACTTCCACCCCACCAGTCGCTGGTGGGCGTCGTGTACGTGGGCATCTCCGAGGTCCGGGACTTCACCCTCCGGGAGAAGACGCGACTCCAGGCGCTGGGACAGAACCTGAGCATCCACCTGGAGACCTCCCGCCTGTACGCCGACCTGCAGGAGAAGATCGAAGCGCTCCAGACCGAACGGGACCTTCGTGAGCGGTTCGTCTCCGTCCTGGCCCATGACCTGCGCGGCCCCCTGGCGGCTGCGAAGATGAGCGCCCAGCTGCTCATGCGCTCCCCGGAGAAGCTGGACGAGCGGCGCGACCTGGCGATGAAGATCGACCGGAACATCGACCGCACGGACCAGATGGTCCGGGACCTGCTCGACGCCAACCGCATCCGCGCGGGCGAGCGGCTCCCGCTTCGACTCACCCAATGCGACCTGGGCGACATCGCCCACGAGGTCGTGGAGGAGCTGACCTCGCTGCACGGAAACCGGTTCGTCCTCAAGACGAGCGACCGTGTCCAGGGCCACTGGAGCGCCGAGGAGCTGCGCCGGGCCTTGTGGAACCTGGGAAGCAATGCGCTCAAGTACGGCGCGACCGAACAGCGCATCACCTTCACGGTCACGCGGACCGACACGCTGGCCCGGGCTTCCGTGCACAACGAGGGGCCCATGATTCCCCACGTCGAACAGGGGAACATCTTCCGGCCCTTCTCCCGGTCGCGCTCCGCGCAGGCGGGCCCTTCGAAGGGCTGGGGGTTGGGACTGACGTTGGTGTGGGGCTGCGCCCAGGCCCACGGCGGAGCGGTCATCCTCACGAGCGAGGCCGACACGGGGACGACCTTCACCCTGGAGCTGCCCTGGGATGCCCGGCCGTTCCAGCCCGTCGCGGAATAGGCCCGAGCGAGCACACGGACGACCGCCGTTCATTCTTTCGCGAGAACAGCGGCGCAGCGCTCGCGGCATCCGCATCCTTGGGAGTGGGAAGGAGCAGGCACATGCGATTTTCAGAAGGCGTCCTGAAGGGCCGCACGGTCGTCGCGGACGGGGGGCAGGAGCTCGGGACCGTGGAGACCCTGGTCATCGACGGTGCGAGCTGGAGGGTCGAGGCCCTCCAGGTGAAGTTGAACTCGGAGACCGCGGAGAAGCTGGGCAAATACTGGAACTACTTCCACGCGGGCCGGATTGAATTGCCCATCCGCCTCGTGCACTCGGTGAGTGACACGGTGCTCCTGTCCGCCACCATGGACGAGCTGCGACAGGTGCTCGCCTCCGATTCCGAGTCCGCCCCCGCGCCCTGACGCGCGGCGGTCCCATGCCGGCACACCCCAGGAGCGGCAGGAGGCTGCGGATACAGGTACATTCGGGGAACTCCCGGAGGCCCTGCCCATGACCCACCCTCTGCCGACGCTGGAACGACTTCCTCGCGGAGCGCTCACGCTGTTCCGCATCCTGGCGCTGATCCGCATGGGCCTGTACGGAGCGCTGTCGTTCGGCGTGGCGCTGGCGTTGTCGTTCGCGGGGGTGGAGCACTGGCCCTTCCTGGTGCCGTGCGCGGTGGTGCTGGGGCTGAGCGTGCTGACGGCGTGGTATCCGCAGCGCGCGCACGAGCGGTGGGGATGGGCGCTGCGCGAGCACGACCTGGTCATCTCCCACGGCGTGCTGCTGCATCAGGTGGTGTCCATCCCGGCGGGACGCATCCAGCACGTGGACGTCCACCAGGGCCCCATCGAGCGGGCGCTGGGGCTGGCGCGCCTGCAGATCTTCACCGCGTCGGGCCGCGGCGCGGACGGAGAGATTCCGGGCCTCACCCGGCAGACGGCGGACGCGCTGCGTGAGCGGTTGGTGCGGCGCGAGGCCGACGATGTCGTCTGAGGGGCAGCCCGCTGTCTCCGGACAGGCGCTGTCGTCCACGGAAGAGGTCCCCTGGAAGCGGTTGAGCGCGAAGGCGCCCGTCGCGGCGCTGGTGCCCATCTCCACGGTAATCGGACGCATGCTGCTCACCGCGCTGCTGCCCACGTACTTCGCGGGGGAGCGCGGCCTGCCCGTCATCCTGTGGATCATCGTCTCGGTCATCGCGCTGGTGATGCTCGCGGCCGGGCTCTATGAGGTGGCCACGTTGAGCTACCGCGTGGTGGGCGCGCAGCTGGAGATCCGCTCCGGCGTGCTCACGCGCTCGTCGCGCTTCATCGAGGCGGCGCGGGTGCAGAACACGGAGGTGCTCCAGCCCTTCGTGTCGAAGCTGCTCGGGCTCGTGGAGGTGAAGGTGGAGACGGCGTCCGGCGGCAAGGCGGACGGCCACCTGCAGGGGCTGACGCCGGAGGACGCCCAGGCGTTGATCCAGGCGCTCCAGGCGGTGCGCGGCGAAGCTTCCAGGGTGCTCCTGCCGGGAGAGTCCTCCGCGGACGAGCGGGTGCTCTCCGAAGCGCGGCTGGGAGACCTGCTGCTCTACGGCGCGACGGCGCTGGGCGTGGGTGTCCTCGCGGTGGTGTTGAGCGCCCTGCATGAGATCACCGAGACGTTCCACAAGCTGCTGCTGCCGTGGATGGAGAAGCACTGGGAGCTGATGGCGGCCCCGGGCATGGGGTGGCTGGCGGCGACGGTGGCGGCGCTCGCGGGGCTGTTCGGCCTGTGGCTGGTGAGTGGCGCCCGCGCGGTGCTGCGCTTCCATGGCTTCCGGCTGGTGGACACCGGCACGCACCTGCGCGCGGTGGGTGGGCTCATCACGCGTCGGCAGGTGACGGTGCGGCGGGCGCGCATCCAGCAGGTGGTGCTGGATGAACCGTTCCTGCGCCGCATGCTGGGCTTCGGTTCGGTGGAGGTGGAGACCGCGGGTGTCCGCACGGGCAAGGAGTCCTCGGAGCGAGCCGAGCTGCTGGTGCCCGTGGTGCCCACCACCCGGATGCCCGAGCTGCTGCGCGAGTTCGTGCCGGACCTGCCCGCCGACATCGACGCCCTGCCCTTGCGGCCCGCGCACCTGAAGGCGCTCCTGCGGGCGAGGATCCGAGCCGTGGTCCTGAGCGTGCTGGTGGCCGCGCCCGCGACGTGGTTCTGGGGAGCCTGGGGCGCGCTGGCGTGGGGGCTGGTGCCGGTGCAGCTGCTGAGCGCGTGGTTCGACTGGCGCTTCCAGGGATGGCTCGTCACCGACACGCTGGTGGTGGTGCGTCAGGGCTTCTGGCGGAGGCGCACGACGGTGGTGCAGCGAGCGCGCATCCAGTCCGTCCGCGCGCGACAGGGGCCGCTGGAGCGCGGCTATGGCATTGGCCACGTGCGCATCGACGTGGCGGGCTCGCAGGTCGTGCTGCCCAGCGTGGGTTGGGAGGAGGCCCAGTCGCTCATCGACCAGCTCCCGGGCCGACGTCCGTCCCGAGGCGCGCGGCTGCCGGGGTAGCTCCGCTTCCGCGAGGAGCGCATCAATCCCATCCAGGAGGGAACGTCACATTGCCCAGCGTCACGGCGCGCAGGCCCGTCTCCTCCCACAACTTGAGATTGAAAGTCGCCTGCGGGGAGATAAGAGAGACATCGGCTTCGACACCGTCCGGGCCAGGACACCCAGGCCCTCCTTCGCGGACTTCGCGGAAAGTGAAGGAATATGCTCACAAGCTCGGCGCTCGATGAGCTGGGCGGAACCTAGAAGCGCCCTGCTGTTTTCGATCCAGTTCACTCCGCCGAGCGTCGACGAGATGGCAGGCAGACAACGCAGCGAAGCACCGAGGGACAAGCAATGCACCCGGCAGACCTAATGAGGTTTGATGGCGCTGCTCGTGGCAGTGGCGATGGCAAACCTCGGATGCGCCCACACGCAAGTACCCGAGCGAAAGGTGTACGTAATCGCCGCTGACGCAAGCAGCATCGACTTCAAAGAAGATGCGCGCGGGATCGGCGGATCTGGCGCAGAGGCTTACTGCAACGAACTTCAAATACAGTGCTACGACAACTGCTGGGGGCGCAAGCCTCCCATTTGGAGCATCAAGAAACACTCCGCCATGCACCGCGAATTCTGCACCAAGAAGTGCCGCGAAGAATTCAATAAGTGCGTCGACAAGCAAGAGGAAATTGAGCGACAAGACTCACTCAGCAAGAGACTGACTTTCCCAAACATCGACGCTGCGCGCGACTGGCTCCAAGAGCACACACCCGAGGCACCGCCCGGAACTACCGTCGTTGTGGCCGGAGTGGTCTTTGTGATTGCCATAATTGGTAGCGGGCTCGTTCTCGTCCCCATCTAATACAAAACCACAACTAGAAGGCGAAAGGCGCGGCGTTGCCATGCCCTACATTCCAGACTTCGACACAGATGCAATTCTCAGCATCCTTGGAGCTATTGGCCAAAAGTACCCGGAGGGCTCGCCAGAAAGAGATGCAACCGAGCTTGCGCAGATTGCATTGATCTATCCTCGCCACGTCAGAAGAGAGGATGAATTCCGTAGGTTCTATAGGGATTTTTTTGACCCCTCATTCAAGCTCACGGTCTCCCATGAGTTCGCAACTCAGGAAGATGCAGATAAATGGCTCACCCGTGGGAAGGCCAAGGACGCAGAGCGCGTCAGAATCGCTGGCAAGGGTTTCATGGTTGTTCAATTGCCTGGGCGATTTGCGTTCATGAGCGCACCGCTTGAAGGGGAAGAGGTGAAGACAGAAGAATCAGAAGAGGATACCAAGTAGGCGATTTCGGGCCGTGGCGCCCGCCCGATGCGCGGCGGTGGCCAGGACCCGAGCCCTGGTAAGACATCCCGTGAGCCTCGGTCGGCCATGTTCCGAAACGCTCCCTCCCGGCCCGTCAGTCAGCGCGCTGCGCCAGCGCCTTCATCCAGATGACGACGGCCGCGGCGCCCGCGTCGGGAATCCCCTTCGCGCGATCTCCCAGGTAGCTGGCCCGTCCCAGCCTCGGCGCCATGCTGGCGGTCGCCTCCGCGCCCTGCTCCGCCGCGAGCGTCGCATCCCTCCACGCGTCGCCCAGCGACTTGCCCTCGCGCACGGAGCGCACCAACACCTCCGCCGCCGGGTGCAGCGCATCCACCATGGTCCGGTCTCCAGGCTTCGCGCCGCCCAGCTCCGACACCGCGCCCACGGCCACCTGGAATGCCTTCGCCCAGGCCGCCGCATCCGGAACCCGGTTCGCCAGGTGCCGGGCGGCCCTCAGCAGCGCCGTCGCATAGAACGGTCCGGAGCTGCCAGCGATGTTCCGCCGCAGCGCCTGCCCCAGCTCCGTCAGCGCCCCCGACGGCGTGGCCCACGCGGTCTCCGGCAACGCACGGATGGCCGCCGCGCCTCGCGCCAGGCTCAAGCCCAGGTCCCCGTCCCCCGCCGCGCTGTCCAGCTCCGTCAGCCGCGCCTCCGCCGCATCCCACGCGTCCGCCACCGCCAACGCCGCCGCCCGCACCTGCACCATCTCCGGATGCTCCTTGGGATGTCCCTTGATGGTGGGGAGCACGTCCCGCACGGACACCACCCGGCGCTGCACCACCAGCGTCCCCTTGCCCGGCCACGCCGGTGCGTCCGTGGCCGCGTCCAGCCGCGCCAGCCGCGCGTCGTCCACCTTCAGGAGCGTGAGCGAACACCCCGGCATCTCCAACGCCGACAGGAACGTGCCCTGCCACGCGCGCTCTACCTTCACCCCGCGCCCCGAGAGGAACGCCAGCGCCCGGCGCGTGACGATCGCCAGCTCCATGGGCGGCGTGCCCCCCAGGCCGTTGACCATCAGCGCCACGCGCTCGCCCGCGCCCACCTTCCGGTCCTCCACGATGGTCGACAGCAACGTGTCCACCAACGCGTCCGCCGGCTGCATCGCCACCCGGCGCACGCCCTGCTCGCCGTGGATGCCCAGCCCCAGCTCCACCTCGTCCTCACCCAACGTGAAGCCCGGCCGCCCCGCCGCGGGCACCGTACACGGCCCCAGCGCCACGCCCATGCTGCCGAGCGCCTCGGCCGCCTCCGTCGCCTCGCGTGCCACCTCCGCCAGCGACGCACCCGCCGCCGCCGCCGCGCCCGCCACCTTGTGCACCAGCACCACGCCCGCGATGCCCCGCCGACGCGCGGGCTCCACCGTGTCGTGCAGCGCCACGTCGTCCGCCACCACGACGACCTCCGTGGGGATGCCCTCCGCCCGCGCCAGCTCCGCCGCGAGCCCGAAGTTGAGCCGGTCTCCCGTGTAGTTCTTCACGATGAGCAGCGCACCCGCCGTGCCCGCCACCGCGCGGATCGCCGCCAGCACCGCGTCCGCGCTGGGTGACGTGAACACGTCCCCCGCCACCGCCGCGTGCAACATGCCCGCGCCCACGTAGCCCGCGGGCGCCGGCTCGTGCCCGCTGCCTCCGCCGGACAAAATCGCCACCCGCCGAGCCCCCAGCGCCGCCGGCACGTCCGCGCGCACCACCACCGTCTCCC
>NZ_RAWG01000230.1 GCF_003611735.1 Corallococcus sicarius
GGAAGGGAGGGCCCTGTCGCGCTCCGGCCGTTCTGGGCCAGCGGAGAGGGCAGGTAGGCCGCCAGGATGTGGTCGCTCAAGTTGCCCAGGCAGCTGAGGTTGGCCAGCCCGGGGCCGTGGGCCAGCCCCGCGAGCGCCGGCAACTGGAGGCGCGGAACCAATCCGCGCAGCGACAGCGTGGAGTCCAGCTGGCGCATGACGGACGCCTCATCCGTCAGCGAGCACCCCACGCGCGCCTCCACGAGCGGGCGGCAGTCGCCGAGCAGCTTCACGAGCGCGCTGAGCGGACACGCTCCCGTGCAGATCGCCACGGCGTCGAACTCCTTGCGCACCACCTCGTCCGGCTGCTCCACGACGACGTTCGCTAGGCCGTTGCGGCTGAGCTGCAGCTCGCGCACGCGGCCGACGATGAAGGTCAGCTTCCGGTGGCGCGCCAGCTGGGCCAGCGCTCCCGGAGACATCACCCCGCGGTCGGTGCGGCGCACGAACTCGTGTCGCTGGGACTCGGCCAGCTGTCCCCATGCGACGAGCTGCGGATCGGAGTAGACCGAATTCTCCAGGAAGGACTCCGCCCGCGAGTACGGCAGCGACGGCGCCACGAACGTCAGCTCCAGGTCCTCGCCGTACTTGCGGATGAGCGACAGCGCGAGCGACACCGCGCTCTCGCCGCACCCGACGATGCAGACCCTGCTGCCAGGGGCCAGGTAGATGGCGGCGATGTCGGCCTGGGTCATGGTCGGGGTGATGACGCGGTGGGCGACCTCCTTCGTGTAGGGCAGCATCTTCGGCAGGCCCGGCCCCGTCAGGACGAGTCCCTTCTCGGCGAGCAGGGTGTCCTTGGCGCCCGCCGCCGTCTCGCACCGCAGCAGCCACCCGCCGAGGTCCAGCCGGACGTCCGTGACGGTGGCCAGCCGCAGCTCCACCCCGTTGACCGCCCGGGAGAGGGCCCAGGCCATGTACTTCGCGAACTCGCTGTGCGTGGGGAAGGACGCCCCCGTGTCGATCCACCGCCGGTACTCGCCGATGTGTACGAGGTAGCTCTGCCAGGAGAAGCGCGTCATCGCCGCGTCGATGTCCTGGCCGCCGACGCCCAGGCGGCTGGCGCTCTGGTAGGGGAAGCCGACGTCCTTCTCCGGGCGCGTGCCGAGGATCTCCTGCCCGCTCGTGAAGCCGTGCCGCCCGGTCCAGGATGCAGCGACCTCCCGTCGCTCGACGAGGGTCAGCTTCAACGGCCCGTACCCGAGCTCATTGAGTACGTGCACCTTCGCGGCGAGGGCGACGGCCTTCGGACCGGCGCCCACCACCACGAGGTCCGTACGGGACCCGGTCGGCTCGGTCACCGGGTGACCTCCCACGCCATGTGGTGGCATTCGATGCGGAAGCCGTTGCGCAGGTAGGAGCGGTGCGCCAGGTGCCGCTGATAGCCGGTGTCCAGGTGGACGGCGTCGCAGCCCAGCCGCCGCGCCTCGTCCTGGAGGTGCCGGAGGAGGGCGGAGCCCAGCCCCGTGCGGTGGCGCGAGGCCACGGCCACCAGGTCGTCGATGTAGAGGATGTGGCCCCAGGCCATCGTGTGCAGGAAGCGATAGCCCGCCGCCGCCGGCACGGCGTCGCCGTCCTGGAGGAACACCAGCCGGTAGCCCTCAGCGGCCTGCGCGCGCCAGCGCTCGACGAAGTCCTCTTCCGACTTGAGGTGCGGCCGCAGCTCCTTGAAGGCCTTGAAGCACCGGCGGACCTCCGCCTCATCGCTCGCGAGGCGCACCTCGTTGCGCACGTCGATTGAAACGCTCATCGGGATTCCTCTTTCGGCCGCTGGGGCATGGCCACGATGCAGGCGCCAAGCCGGTTGGTCATCTGCCAGAGCATCTCCATGCCGCACTCCTCGAAGAGCACGCTGAGCATGCCGGCGGTGAAGCCCTGCGAGTAGAAGTGCCTCCGGCCGGTGAAGGTCGCTCCGCCCCGCTCTTCGTGGGTGAGCGTCAGGGGTTCGACGCCGCAGGCGACGTAGTAGCGCTGCCGGATGTACGTCGAGTACTCGCTGGTGTTGAAGACGGAGATGAGCAGCAGCGCGTTGGGCACGCTGCACAGCCGCCGCAGCAGCGCGGCCGGATCCCGGAAGCCTCCCAGGAAGTTGAAGGGGAGGTGGATGAGCAGGCGCTCCCCGGGCATCTTCTGCAGCCACTGCTCCACATCGAGCGCGTTGGCGCTCACCGCGTGGGCCCGTCCCTCCAGCCCCTCGGCGGCGATCCGCGCCTGGAGCCGGGAGATCGCCTCGGGGTCCAGATCCACGCCGAGGTAGCGGATGTTGGCCGAGCGGGACACCTCGAGGGCGCGCCCGTCGAAGCACCCCAGCTCCACCAGCGCATCACGGCGATAGCGCTGGATGGCGTTGAACGCGACCAGGGCCTCCAGCTGCAGGAGCGAGAACACCTCGTCGGGGAAGTTCGAGACGCTCATCACCGCGGCCGAACCGTCCTCGGCCCCGTAGAAGTTGATGTCGTGAGGCGCCTCGGGTTCGAAGGTTGCTTGCCGACTCATGCGACACCCCGTTTCTGATCCAGGCTGGAGAGCACCGTGCGTGCCGTGAGTTCCGCGATGCCGGGAGCCAACCGGATCCCGGAGCCATGCGTTCCCGTCGCCACGGTGACGCGCTCCCCCAGCGCCCTGCAGGGAGCGATGACGGGCTCGAACTCATGCGTGTAGCTGTCCACGAAGACGCGGTGCCCGGAGACGGACCAGCGCCCCTTGCCGAGCAGCAGGTCGAGGAAGCCGCTGGCGCGCTCGATGACGACGTCGGCCATCTCATGGGGTGCGTCCGGATCCACGCCCCACTCGTCGTGACGGAGGCTCAAGCGGTACCCGCCTCCACCATGGGCCGGGTGGAAGTACATGTCCGCGCCCGGCCAGCCCACCGCGGCATTGGCGCGCAGGCTTTCGTCCACGGCGATGTTCAGGCCGAAGACGCGCTTGGTCCGCAGGCCCAGGTTCGCGGACCAGGCCCGGGTCCGCTCGTTCCAATCCGGCAACCACGGGCCCAGGGCCAGCACGACATGACCGGCGGAGTACGTCCGGCCATCCGCGCACTTCACCGTGGCCCCCCGAGCGTCCTCGTCGAGCGCGACCACCGGGGTGTGCTCCACCACCTGCCCCCGGCCTGAGCGCGTCACCTCCTGGGCGAGCGCCTGGCACCACGCCTCGGGGTCGATGACGAAGGACCTGCCGACGACTTCGCGGACACCCTCCGGTGCACGCCAGCCGGGCGGGATTCCGCGCGCGCCGCTCGTCAGCGGGGGCGCGACGTGCGACGGGAGGTCGATCTCCGCGTCGACGAACCAGGTCATCGGGACCTCGCGGCGGTACGCGGCCGTCTCCCTGGCGCGGGCCTCGTGCCAGGCCCAGCTGGCCTCCACCAGCTGACGGTGCAGGGCGGTCCGGAAGTAGGGCATGTCAATCGCCCCCGGATACATGGAGGCACCCCGTCCGATGAAGTCCCGCTCCAGGACCGTGACGGACCGGTGGGGGTCGCGCTCCAGCAGGGCCGCGGCCGTGGCCAGGCCGATGACGCCGCCGCCCACCACCAGGACGTCGGGATGACGGTCAGCCGCCACGGGCCACCTCCCGCCACCAGAACGAGATGACCGTGAGGTCCCCGGTGGAGAGGTTGGTGATGGTGTGCGGCGTCCCCGCAGGCACGGTGAGCCGCGTCCCGGGGATGAGCCCGATGTCCTGGCCGCTGACGTTCGCGCTGCCGCGGCCCTCCTGGACCATCCAGGTCTCCTCGCTCGCGTGGTGGTGCTGCTCGGTGGTGCAGCCCGGCTTCACGGTGAAGACCATGGCGCCGTAGCGGAGGCCCCGGGCTTCCGCCTCGATTTCACCGAACACTTCCGTGGGATCCGAGAACATGGGTCCGCCAGCATCAGGATGTTTCACGGCTACCTCCTCAGCGAGGCGGGAAGGCATGCATTGAGCTCCGCACGCGTCAGGGTCCGGTAGGTCCCGTTGCCGGACTCGGGCTTCACGAAGCCCCGCTCGGTCTGTTCCAGCGACGGGGTGCCCGGCAGGCCCAGCGCGGTCCAGACCCGCTGCGCCGCCTTGGGCAGGATGGGCCAGGCGAGCAGGGCGAAGCCGTACAGCCAGGCCGCGGCCGCATCCGCCGTCACGTGGAGCGCGGGGGTGCGCTGCAGCCAGCGCTCCACGCACGAGAACGCACCGGCGAGGTCGAAGGTCGCGGGGGTCAGGAAGTCCGTCTGCAGGCCCAGCTCGACCTCCAGGTAGCGCATGACGCCCGGGTCCCAGGCGGTCGCGCTGGCGGCCGTGCGGAGGGCCTCATTGGTGACGGCCGCCATGCGGGCGCCCAGCTCGTTGTGGAACTGGAGGAACTCGTCCGCGCGGAACGTGAGGCGTCCGAACTCCGGGTTGCGCAGGCAGAGGTAGGCGCGCACGAGGTCCACCTCCGCGCCGCCGAGCGTGACGATGTCACCCGCCCAGATGACGTGGCCCCGGCTGGTGGAGAACTTGCTGCCGTCCAGGTCGTAGAAGTAGTTGACCAGGAAGTGGTCCATCGGCTTGTACATCTCCTGGCCGAGCGCGCAGCCCACGGCGCCCACCAGGAAGGGCACGGTGTTGTCGATGCCGAACGACAGCACGCACGTCACGTCCGACTCCCGGGCCAGCGGGTTGAGCTCCGAGCCCGTGAGCTGCCGGTACCGCTCTCCCGCGACGAAGTGACAGCCGATCAGCAGCGCCGAGTACGAGAAGATGACCTGGCCCTTCGAGACCTCGGGGTGCTCGAACGGGATGCCCCAGGGGCTGGGGACCGTCAGGCGGATGGAGGATCCGTTCGCATCCAGGTACCGCTTCGCGATCTCGATGAAGTCGCGGCGGACCTGCGCCTTCTCCAGGTGCTCCAGGATGGCCGGCGCGCCCTTGCGCAGGTCCAGGAAGAGCGAGGTGCGGTCCTCGAAGCGCAGGGTGCCCGGGAAGTAGGCCGTGGCCGGGTTCTGCATCTGCGACGGCGAGAAGTGACCGCCGCACGACTCGCAGAAGAAGCCCACGAGCGGCTGCTCGCAGTAGGGACAGCGGCCCTTGAGCCAGCCACTCACGATGGGGTCGCCCACCCCCGGCCGCCACGCACCTTCCGGGGCCGGCGCGCCGCCCGTCTCCGCGAGGATGGGCAGCGGCTCGGAGCGGACCGCCGCGTTGCCGGACCGGATGATGCCGTTGAGGAAGTCGCGGTTGACCTTGTCGTAGGTGCCGGCCCACTCACGGTCCAGCGGGTTGATGAGGTCGTCGTATTCGATGCCGAGCGCCGCCAGATCCTGGGCGATCTGCGCGGAGAAGCGGTTGGCGACGGTGGCCGGCGTGGAGCCCTCCACGTAGGCCTTGATGAGGACGTGGGACTCGTGCACGTCCGACACCGAGACCATCTTGACCTCGGCGCCCGCGCGCAGCAGGTGCCGGCGCAGGACGTCCATCTTCAGCAGGGGACCCGCGACATGGCCCAGGTGTGCACGGCCGTTCGGCACCAGGCACACCGGCGTGAGAAAGAACTTCCGACCGCGCAAGCCAAGCTTGTGCATGTTGACTCTCCTGGGCGGGCCTCGCCCGCGATGTTTCGAACGCTTCACTCCACGAAGACGCAGGTGCTTCAGCTCGCGGGCTTCGCGGTCTGCTCTCCGACGAACCGGCCGATGATCGAGGTGAGCTCTCCCGGCCGGTCATGCATGCAGTAGTGGGTCGCGCCGGGCAGCTCGACGAAGCGCGCGCGGGGCAGGGTGTTGGCCACCCGCAGCCCCAGCTTGGACGCGACGATGCGGTCCAGCTCCGCGCCGATGACGAGGACCGGGGCCTGGATGGCGCGTACGTCCGTCTCGATGGAGACCTTCCAGAACTCGCCGATCTGCTTCGCGTACTGGAGGGTCGACTCGTTCGTGGCGTACGGCCCCATGATGTACGGCATGAGGCTGGGATCAATGCGCCCGAGCACCTCCGCTCCGAAGTCCGACCCTGAATCCGACTGCGTGCGCCCGGCGTTCACGGCGTCCGCGATGGTGGTCCGCACGAGCGGGGCCATGCCGGGCGAGCGGCTCAGCAGCTGGAAGACCTTCTCCAGCGCGCGTTCGTAGGGCGTGTCGAGGCTCGCATCGCCGAAGGGACGGTAGTTCCCGGCGAGGAAGACCATGGATGCGACGCGCTGCGGATGGGCGAGGGCGTACCGCGTGCACAGCTTGGGCCCCGTACACCACCCGATGAGGTGCACCGGCCCCTCCGTCGCCGTGTCGATGATGGCCGCGAGCTCCCGGTCATAGTCGTCCAGCGTGGCGACCTGTCCGTCTTCGCGGAGGGACTTCAGCTGCCAGATGACCACGCGATGGTCCCGGGCCAGCAGGTGGATGAAGCGCAGCCAGTATCCGGGGTCCTGCGCGATGGCGTTGACGATGACGACGTACGGGCCCGTCTCACCGAAGACCTGGATGCTCGTGCTCCCTCCGCTCGGCACGCCCCGCTGCGGCACCGCAGGGAGGCCGGTGAGGCGTGCGCGCTCGGCGTCGTGCGTGTCGGAGTGGTGGCGGTGCCAGGCGGACGCCAGGTCCATCAGCTCCGCGGGGCTGACGGCATCCGCGGGCCGGACGTGCTCCGTGAGCGCCGTACGGGCCGAGGTGAAGGCACTCCGGGCCGCTTCCGTCCTGGACTCGAAGAGGCGGTCGACCGCCGAGAGGGCGGACGGCGCGGCCCCCAGGCGCAGGTCGACGCCGTAGGCACCGCCCAGGAGCTCGCCCAGGCGGGAGGGGCCGCTGTTCGCGGAAGCCACGATGCGGTAGCGCCCGGGAGGGCCGGAGCTCGCCGCGAGGACCGCGTCCGCCGCGCTCGCCGCACTGAGGAAGCGCACGTTCGCGGGGAGCGTGCTCTGGAGCGGACGCTGCCCGAAGTAGCCCGGCTCCCGGCTCCGGACCTCCCGGAGCGTTTCATCCAGGGACTGGAGGAGCCGGGAGAACGCAGTGGGGACGAGCGTGTCGGGCCCCGACGCCACGGGTTCCAGTTCAAAGTGTCTGGAGATGACTCCGGCGCCAGGGGCGTGATCGACAAGGTCATCCCTGTCATCCATGCCTGGAGATGTGACGTGCCAGATTTCATTGCCAGACATCGCGACCGAACCCGTGAGGGTGGGCGCGAGCCCCTCGGGCTGGACCTGGAGACGCTTACCCGGATCATGGCCCAGCAGGGAGACAACCGCCGCCCGTGCTTCAGCGACCCGTGCGCGCGGGGCGGAGAGATACACGTCTGTTGAATGCGCGAGCCGCGCGGCGATACGGATTCCGACCGGGCAGGCAGACCTGACCCAGATCATGGACCACCGGAAATCATGTCTTCGTCTCACTCTCTCTAGAGGAGAAAGCCAGGTGTCGTGGATCGGGGAGGGCGATTGAGAACAGGCGCAATGGGCCATTGAAACAAGTGTTCTCTGAAATACGATTCTTTCTAGATTAACAAAAAAGACATGTCAATCCCCTGGCCCCCTCATTTGCGAACGCTTTGCTATGTCGCTACAACGCACTGATGATATTTCGATTGCATCATCTCGGTATTACCGTCGAATCGCTTGATATGGCACGCGGGTTGTTGAGTCCCGCGTATCAAGAGACACACGTCCAGCGCGCCATCACAACCTTGAGCTGCCTGGACGAAGTCGCAACCAACCGGCACCCTGCCTTCGCTATTTCCCTGCACGCCAGGGAGGCGAGCGTGGACCTGGAGCTCATCGAGTACCCGGTGGTGACGCCGAGGCCCGGGGCCTTGATTCCCTGGGAGTTCGCGCCCGAGCACAACATTGAAGCCGTCAAGGAGGCCCTGCGGGAACTTTCTCCGAAAGCGCGTCAGGGTTTCTCATTCGCGGAGCTGGCTTCCTTGATCAATGGCTACCGGGCGGTGAACGCCGTGGTCGTCCCGGTGGAGGACGTGGTCGCGGAGCACGCGTTCTGGCAGCGTCTTGGCTTCAAGGCAGTCCATGCCGACAAGGACCTCGTCGTCCTGCGGCACGATCCCTACGTTCCCCCCGCGGGACCGCGATACATCCTCCTCCACGCAGTTCCGTATACCGTTCCCCACTTCACCGACATGGACGGCGTCTCGGAGATTGCCCTGCTGTGCAGCTCGTGCGCGGCTGCATACAAACGCTTCCCCGAGACCACGTTCCGCACGAGCATCAGCGAGGTGCTGATTGCGGGACGCAAGCTGAACATCGGCTATGTCCGCTCCCCCGCGGGCGTGCTGGTGGAGCTATTCGCCCTGGTTCTTTCCTGACGGCTTCCGGGCAACGAACAGCGCCCAACCGACATTTCCACGCTGCGCCATGTCGACCCAGAATGCGAGGCCGTCCAGGGTTCGGTTGATGAGCTCATCTCCGACCTGCTGGGTCAGCTCCCCCCGGTTCGCGAGCGTCTGGGCCCGCGCCGCCGCGTAGCTCGCCGCCACGTGCTCTGACCAGTCTTCAATGCGCTGGAGCATGAAGCCCGCGGCGATCAATTCCTGGGCATAGCGGTTGACGTCCCACATCTCGGGCGTCCGGACGCGGGCGTAGAGCCGCTCGCGCTGCTCTGGCGACAGCCCGTGGTTCGCGAGGATGTCGGTGAAGTCAAAGGCCCCCCCCGGCTTGAGCACACGGAAGGCCTCGCGCAGGATGCGCGGCTTGTCCGCGCCGTACATCAGCGAGTCCTGACTCCAGACAATGTCAAAAGTTTCCGCCTCGAACGGAAGCTCATGAAAGTCGCCCTGCGCGTAGCGGATGCGCTCACGGGCCTTGGACGTCTGTGTCTGGCGCTCGGCTTCGGCGATCTCCACCGGGCTCAGGTTCAGTCCCACGACGTGGCAGCCATGATGTTCCGCCAGCTGGCGCGCTGGGCCGCCGTAGCCGCTGCCCAGGTCCAGCACCCGGGTGTTCGCGTCCAGGCGAACGGCAGCCGCCATCCGCTCGGTGGTATGGACCATGGCGTGTTGCTGCGAGTCACCTTCCGCACGCGGCAGCCCCAGGTGGAGGTTCTCACCCCAGGTCGTCTTGTAGATGGTGTCCGCCGGGCCGTCGTAGAAGTCACGCACTCGAGCGGTCGCCGCGTCTCGTGTTGCCTTGTCCATTCCCGCTCCAGGAGCCTGTCGGACCTATCCCCGTTTTCCGCGACCTTATAGCGGTTCACTGCGGGTGGTTCAATGGCCGAGTCGGGCCACGCATTCCCGAGCCATTCGTCTCCCTTGAGCGGCTCCAACCCTGCAAGTGATTGGATCCAACCCAGGATGGCGGGCGCCCCGGGGTGAAGGTGGAAGTTTAACGTGGGGCTAGACTCGGCGCCCCATGCGTTTCTTTCTGACCCTGCAGGACGGCCGACCCTTCGCGTTGGAGAAGCCGGTGGTGTCGGTGGGCTCCGACCCTGCCTGTGACGTCGTCCTCACCGCGTCTGGCGTGAAGCCCAGCCACGCGCTGCTCTTTCGTGACGCGCGCGGCTGGACGGTGTCCGCCGCGAGCCCGGGCTGCGACGTGCGCGTTCGTGGCAAGCGCGTGGAGCTGTCGCCCCTGGCCCCGGGGGAGTCCTTCGTCGTCGGGCGCGTTTCACTCACGCTGGAGTCTTCCGAAGAGGCCCGGCCCACGACGCAGGCGGACGCGCCGGCGGCTCCCTCCTCGCGGCTGCTGCCGGTGCTGACGGACTTCGCGTCCCGGCTGCTCGTGCAGCGCCCTGCCTCGGAGCTGCTGGAGGTGACCCTGCGGGGCATCGCGGATGTCACCTCCGCGGACGTGGGCTTCCTCGTGTCCGTGGAAGGCGAGCAGCGTCAGGTGCTGGTGGCCACCGGCTCCGTGCCGGCCGCGGTGGTGGCGGACAGCCTGGTGGATCAGGTCGTGGGCTCGGGGGCTCCGGTGTGGGTGCCTGACGTCGCGGCGGAGGCGTCCCTGGCGGGGGCTCCCAGCGTCGTGGCCCTGCGCCTCACCTCCGCGCTGGTGCTCCCGTTGCGTGCGGGGACGGCGCCCCTGTGTGCCGTGTACCTGGGGCGGCGCCTGGGCAGTCCTGCATTCTCCTTGCGGGACCTGGAGGAGGCCGTGGCGCTGTCGTCGCTCGCGGCCCTGCTGCTGGCCACGTCGCGGGAGCTGACCGAGCTGCGCGCGCACGTGGACAGCCTCACGCAGCGGATCGCCGCGGCCACCTTCGAGGGGCTCATTGGAGAGTCCCCCGCCATGCGAGCCCTCTACCGGCAGGTGGAGCGGCTGGGGCCCACGTCCCTCCACGTCCTCATCCAGGGGGAGACGGGCACGGGCAAGGAGGAGGTGGCCCGCGCGCTCCACCGTCGCAGTGGTCGGCGGGGACGGCTGGTGGCCATCAACTGCGCGGCGCTTCCGGAGTCCCTCATCGAGCGTGAGCTCTTCGGGCACGTGCGCGGCGCGTTCTCCGGTGCGGGCGCGGACCGTGCGGGGCTGGTGGAGGCGGCGGATGGCGGCACGCTCTTCCTGGATGAGATCGGGGACATGCCCCTGCCGCTCCAGTCGCGCCTGCTGCGCGTGGTCCAGGAGCACGAGGTGACGCGGCTGGGGGAGCACCGTCCCCGCAAGGTGGACATGCGCGTCCTGGCGGCCACGCATCAGCCGCTCAAGGCGCTCGTGGCCCGGGGTGCCTTCCGCGAGGACCTGCTCTTCCGCCTGGACGAGGTGCGCCTGGAGGTCCCCGCCCTGCGCGAGCGCGGCGACGACGTGTTGCTCATTGCCCACCATGTCTTGAAACAGGAGGGCGGCCGGGCCCGGGGCTTCACCCAGAAGGCCACCGAGGCCCTGCGCGGCCATCCCTTCCCGGGCAACGTCCGCGAGCTGGTGTCGCGGGTGCGGCGCGCGTCCATCTTGAGTTCGGGAGAGCTGATCGGCGTCGAGGACCTGGACCTGGAGGCGGACGCGACGCCGCTGTTGCCCCTGGACGCCGCCCGTGACGCCTTCGTGCTGCGCTACGTGCGCGAGGCCATCGCGAGGAGTGGGGGCAGCAAGAAGGACGCGGCGCGGGCGCTGGGCATCGGCCTGCGCTCGGTGTTCCGCTACCTGGGGGAGGAGGACTGACGCCCATGGGCTGTTCATCCTCCCTCGGTCTGGAGTACTCCTGGCCGGCCCCCATGCGTCTGCCTGTCACCCTCCGCCTCGCGTTGCTCGTCTTGTGGATGGGTCCTGGCTGCCCGCTCGACATCCAGGTCCGGGAGGAGGCGGACGCGGGCTGCACGGGGCAGGGCTGTGTGCTCGCGTGTCTTGGCGACCGGGAGTGTCCGGAGGGGCAGCGCTGTGATGACGCCTTTGGTCAGTGCGAGCCCGGGCTCCGCCTGACGCAGCCGTGCCCGGATTCCGTCTCGTGCCCTCCGCTCGCGTTCTGTCGCGAGGGCCGCTGCGCGAGGCCGTGCAGTTCGGGGTGCCCCACGGGGTACCTCTGCGGGCCGGAGTCCCAGTGCATCGAGACGTGCGAGGGCCTGACTCCGGAGACCCTGGGCCGGTTCTGCGAGAGCTCCCTGGAGTGCGCCCGGTGTGGCTTCTGCGCGGACACGGACGGCGCGAAGAAATGCCATCAACCCTGTCAGGCGGACGCGGAGTGTCCGGGGGGCGAGCCCGGCGGGTGCCAGTTGATTCCGCTCAGCACCCTGCGCGTGTGCCGACAGCCATGAGGCCCTCGCGATGACGGGCGAACTGCTGGCGGGCCGCTACCAGTTGGAGCAGGAGTTGGGGCGGGGCGGGATGGCCACGGTCTACCTGGCCCGCGACCTCCGGTTGTCACGGCGGGTGGCCGTGAAGGTGCTGCACGCCGGCCTGGAGGCGCGCTTCGCGGAGCGCTTCCGCCAGGAGGCGGAGGTGGTGGCGTCGCTCAAGCACCCCAACGTGCTGGAGGTGTATGACTTTGGGGAGGACGCCGTGCGCGGCCCCTTCCTGGTCTGTGAATGGGTGCAGGGTGAGAACCTGCGCGACCTGGCGCGAAGGCTTGCCCCCGTGCCGCCGGAGGCCGCCGCGCTGCTGGGCTGGGATCTGGCCCGGGCGCTGGAGGCGGCGCATGCGCGCGGCGTGGTGCACCGGGACGTCAAGCCGGACAACGTGCTGGTGGCCCGGGGCGGCCCGCTGAAGCTGGCGGACTTCGGCATCGCCGCGCTGGCCGACCAGGTGCGCTTGACGAGCACCGGCGCCGTCATCGGCTCGCTGGCGTACATGGCGCCCGAGCGCATCGACACCGGCGCCTGGTCCCCGGCGTCGGATGTCTACGCGGCGGGTGTCCTCTTGTTTGAGCTGTGCGCGGGCACGACGCCGCACGCGGGTGAGGGGAGCGCACGGCTGGCGGTCTCGGTGATGACGCGGGATGCGCCGTCGTTGTCGACCGTGGTGCCGGGCACGCCTCCGGCGTTGGCGGCGCTCGTGGAGCGGTGCCTCGCGCGCGATGCTCGCGACCGGCCCGCGGATGGCGCGGAGCTGGCGGCGTGCCTGGAGACGGTGGCGCGGTCGCTGGTGGGCGCTCCGGCCGAGGCGTCGCGGGTCTTCTTCCAGGACCCGGAGGGCTCTGTCGCACGCTGGCGCGAGGAGCGGTTCCAACGGCTGCTGGGGGAAGGTCGCGCGCTGCTGGAGGCGGGGCAGGGGGCCCAGGCGGCCCGGTGTCTCAACGCGGCCCTGACGCTCCGGCCCGGCGCTCTTGAAGTGCTGGCGTTGCTGCGGACGCGGCCTCGCAACCGGCGGATGAGGGTGTTCGTGGGGAGCGCGGTGCTGGGGGCGCTGTTGGCCTTCCTGGGCGTGTGGGGATGGAGCGCGCGGCGGGCGCCGGAGGAGTCCATGGGAGCGGCGGAGAACCCCTCCAAGGCGACGGCACCGGACGCTGGAGACCCTCTCGCGACGATGGTGACGGACCCTGCTGCGGGGAACCCCTCCAGGACGGTGGAGAAGGCACCCGAGGCGTTCGCGGGTCAGGCCCCGACGCCTCGCCCCGGAGCTCCCCGGCGGCCCTCGCCGACGGCGCCAACACCTTCCGGCCCCACGGGCCCGAGTACCGGGACCGCTCCGACGCCTACGGAAGCGCCGTCGTCCAGCCCCGTGGCCTCCGCCCCGGGCCCAGGCGCCAACGCCCAGGACGCCGCGACCCTGACCGTGGTGACGCGCCCCTGGGCGGAGGTCTTCGTGGACGGCCAGAGCCGGGGCTACACGCCCCGGCTCCGCGAGGTGCGCCTGTCACCCGGGACGCACCGCCTGCGCTTCCACAACCCGCTGTGTGAGCCCGTGGAGGAGGTCCTCCAGGTCGCGGCCGGAGAGACCGTCTCCCGTGACGTCTCGCTCCGGGTCCTCGATGCGGAGGTGACCATCGTCGCGCCGGCAGCGGCGCGCGTCTTCGTTGATGGCGTGGAGGTGGGCGTGGCGCCGCTGGGCGGGCCCGTGAAGCTCCCGCACGGCGGGCATGTCGTGTCCGCCCGGGGACCTGGAGGCAACGTGTTGCGACAGACGGTGGAGGCGGTGGCGGGCAGCCGGACCACGGTGGTGCTGGAGGCGCCTCCGTGAAGGCCCTCATCGTGGCCCTGGTGTTGGCGTCGTCCTCCGCGCTGGGCCCCGCTCGCGAGGCCTACCAGTCCGGAGACCTGGCGGGGGCGCGCACCGCGTTGGAGGCGCTGCTCCAGCCCCTCCAGTTGCCCCAGCGCGCGGACGAAGCCGAAGCCCACCTGCTCCTCGCCGCGACCTGCCACGCGCAGGAGGACCTGCCGCGCGCGGAGCAGGAGGTGGTGGAGGGGCTCGCGCTGGACGCCGACGCGAAGCTGGATCCGCTGGTGTATCCACCGGACTTCATCGCCTTCGTCGAACGGGTCAACGTCCTGCGACGGGAGCGCATCACCCAACGCGCCACCGAACGCCGCCCGCCCGTGCTCCTGCCTCCAGCTCCCACAATCCAGTCGGCGTCGAAGGGCTGGTACCTGGTGCCGTTCGGCGTGGGGCACCTCCAGCACGGCCGGACGACGAAGGGCACCGTGCTGGCGGTGACGCAGGGGACGACCTTCGCCGTGTCCGCCATCTCCCTGGGCACGGCGCTGGCGCTGCGGGGCTCCGACGGTCGCTACTCCGCCAACGACGCCCCCACGGCCCGGAAGCTCAACGTCTCCTATCTGGTGGGGGCCTATGCCTTCGCGGCGCTCTACAGCTACGGGGTCCTGGACGGCCTGCTGTCCAACCCCGAGCCGCTCGCACCGCGAAGCGCCCCGCGCTGAGCCGTGCGCTACTGCGGGACGGAGTACGTCAGCAGCAGGGACAGGCCGTTCTGATTGACGGGGTTGTAGGCGCCCATCGTGGCAATCCAGCCGCACTGCCCCGTGGCACGAAGGTCGACCACCTGGTTGTTGTTGCTGAAGAGGATGGAGGAGGGCTCGAAGTTGAAGCCGCCCCGGCCGAGCTGGTTCACGGGCACCGCGAAGGGCGTCCCGCGCAGGTCGATGTTGCCTGGCCCCACGGCGCTGCACGTCATCGCCGCCGCGTAGGGCATGGATGTCACCGGGAACTGATTGCCGTGCAGGATGGACCCGGAGGACCACGAGTAGGTCTGATCCGACGTGTCCACCCGCAGCGTGACGGGGTTGATGCGCAGCCGCGTGAAGACGGTCCGCACGTTCGTGCCCGGTGAGACGCCCCCTGCCGTGTACTGCGAGTAATTGACGTTGTCGCCCGTGCGCGACAGGTTGAGGTAGTCGGTCGGCGTGCCGGCCATGTCACGGCACCACGCGCTCCACGGCCTGGCGGGGTCCTTGTTCACGAACAGCGTGTAGTTGCCGTCCGTGGCCTCCGGGTGCGCCGTCTTGATGTCCTGGCAGCTCGAGGGCCGGTCGCCCTGGCGGTACTGGAGTTGGAGCAGGCCGCCCCCCTGGTTGTAGGGATTCACGATGCCCGCGAGCCCCACGAAGCCGCAGTAGCCTCCGCCCGACAGGCTCACGACCTGATCCGCCTCGCTGGAGACGGCGCCCGTGCCCGCCATGCTGCCGCCCCAGGGCACGAGCTGCCCCGTGGGCACCGCGAACGGCGTGCCCCGCAGGTCGATGTTGCCCTGCGACAGCGTCCGGTTGCAGGACATGGCCACGCCGTAGGACATGGACGTCACCAGGACCTGCGAGTTGCTGTGCCGGAGCGACCCCGTGGAGGTCGCGAACGTCTGATCCGCCGTGTTCACCTTCAGCGTGGCGGGGTTGATGCGCAGCCGGCTGAAGGTGGTCCGCACCGTGGTCCCGTACGACGCGCCCCCCGCGAGGTATTGCGAGGAATTGGCGCCCGCCTGCGTCAGCGTGAGGTATTCGGCCGGGGTGCCGGCCATGCCATGGCAATACGCGGTCCAGGGCGCGGAGGCGTCGCCAGAGACATACAGCGTGTAGTCGCCATCCGGGGCCTCGGGCGAGGCGGTCTTGATGTCCAGACAGCTCGTGGGCAGCGCTTCGAGCGCCTGCGCACGCGCCGTCGCTTCGGACGGCATTGGCGCGTCGTCAGCGCCACAGCCGGTGGCGAGCGCCGCCAGGCTCAGGGCCAGCGCGCGCCAACCACGGCGGAGCGGGGAGGAGGGG
>NZ_RAWG01000231.1 GCF_003611735.1 Corallococcus sicarius
GCCGCCACCACCACCGCCCCCCGGCGTTCCGTCCGCCCGGGCCAGCGCGGCTTCCACTTCGAGCTGCTGCGCGGGGGTGATCTCCATGTAGCCGAAGAAGTCGAACGAGGCCGAGGCCACCGGCCCCTCCGACACCAACGACTTCTCATCCGCGCTCACGTGGGCGAAGCCCACGCGCTTGAGCGCCAGACGCCGCTCGTCGAATGCGATCAGCACCGCCATCCGCCCGGCCGGCAGCCGCGTCCGGTTGGGCAGGGTCAGCCGCGTCAACGGCTTGAGGAACTGCACGCGCGCGGGGCCCAGTTGCCACAGCGCCGCCACGGATGCCCGGTCCTCCATGGGCACCGGACGCCCGTGGGGCGGAAGCTCCGTCACCGTGAGGACGCCCTCCGTCGTGCCGTCCGCGAAGGCCAGTCCGCCGGGCGCCACGTCGAAGCGCAGCGCGTCCTGGGTGCCGTTGAAGGTCAACGCCCCGCCGGCCGCGCCGTTCACCGGCTGCGCCGACGCGCCGTCCACCGGGAACAACATCAGCGGCCGGTCCTGCGTCTCCTGCGCCTCCGTCACGAAGAGTTGACGGCGCACCGTGGGCAGCGACCTGCCGTCCGACGTGGCTCCCCCCTCGTAGCGCACCACCACCTGCTGGCCGCCGTGCACCCCCAGCAGCGCCCAGTTGCCATCCGGCCCCGTGCGCGTGGACCGTCCCGCCTGCCCCACCACCTCCACCCGCACGCCGGACAGCGGCAGCTGGCGTTCGTCCAGCACCACGCCGCGCACCACCGTCAGCGGACGGCGGACGGTGAACTCACTGGCGAACGTCGTGCCCTGATCCGGCCCTTGCGCGGCCTCCGCCCCCTGGACCCTGACGTAGATGCGCTCACCGGCCGGCAGGGCCTCGCGCGCGATGAACGTCACCGTCTGCCCACCGGGCGCCACCGAGTAGCCACCCTCCAGCTTCGCGCCCCGCGCCCGCACCTCGAAGTGGCTCGGCGCCGTCGCGGCATCCACCGGCTTGTTGAAGGACACGCTCACGAGCGCGTCCGTTTCCACACCCGTGCTGCCCGACGCAGGGGCCACGCCCGACACCGCCAGCGGCTCCTGCTCCACGTCGCGGTAGCGCACCGCGATGCTCGCGAAGCCCGACACGCCGTTGGCGTCCGTCGCCGTCACGTCGATGGTGTTCGCGCCCAGCGCGAGCGCCACCTTGGACTGGTACACCCCCGGAGAGACCTCCGTGGCCGGCATGGTGCCAATGGACACCGTCACCGGCGCCGCGCCCCCGCTCACCTGGACGCGCACGTCGATTTCGTCCGTCGCCGCCTCGGTGCCGTCCGCGGGAGCGAGCACGGTCACCTGCGGCGGCACGCTGATGATGTTCAGCACCTGGTTGCGCACGCGAACGTTGCCCGCCAGGTCCTCCGCCACCACCACGAGGGTGTTCGAGCCCGCCTGCAGCGTCACCGGCACCGCGAAGCTCCCGGCCACCACCGTCGCCGCCACGCCCCCCACCGTCACCCGCGCCAGGTGCGCGTCCCCAGCGGTGCCCTTCAACAGGAAGGGACTCTGCGTCACCGTGGCGGGATTCGTCGTGGGCTGCGTGAGGACGAGCGACGGCGCGGTCCTGTCCACCGACACGTCCCGAACCGCCGAGGCGACGCGGCCCAGGGCGTCCTTCACCACCAGGGTCAGCGTCTGGGGCCCTTCGAGCAGCGCGACCGACACGCTGAAGTGCCGCGACGCCACCGCCGCGGGCAAGCCGTTCACCGTCACCTGGAGCGGCAGCTCCCCGCCTTCCACCTGTCCCGTCACCGCGAAGCGCGCCCCTCCCAGCACCGCGCCATCGTCGGGCGAGTCCACGACCAACGTCGGCGCGGGCTGGGGCTCCGGCGCCCCCGCATCCAGCTCGAAGGCCGGGCCCGCATCCGTCCCCGACGCGGGGCCACCGTCCTGCGACGGCTGCGTCCCGCCGTCCTGCGACGGCTGCGTCCCCGCATCCGTCCCTCCGGGCAGCCGATGGAGCAGGAGCGCCTTCTCCGTGAAGGCGCCGTGCTTGTCCGTCGCCCGGACGACGACGCTCAGGTCACCGACCGGCACCGAGAGGACGTAGGCGAAGGTGCCGTCGGCGTGGACCACCGCCGTATTCCCATTCACCGTCACCCCGGGTGTATCCGTGGGGTCGGGCGACGACGCCTCGCCGCGCACCGTGACATTGCTCGCGGTGAAGACATAGCCCTCCGGCGGATCCGTCACGACGAGCGTGGGCAGCGCCGAGCTGCGCGTCACCTTGCGCGAGATGACCGTCGGGTTTCCCGCGGCGTCCGTCGCCACGATGACCAGGGTGTTGAGGCCGCTCACGAGCGGCGCTTGCGCGGAGAAGGCACCCTGCGCGTCGGGGGTCACCGGCGTGCCCGCCACCGTCAACGTCACCGGGGTCTCATCCGTCACCGTGCCGGTGATCGTCACCGTGGCCGAGTTCATGATCGCGTCGTCCGCCGGCGCATCCACCACCAGGTCGGGCGGGTGGCTGTCCCTGACGAGTTGCACCGCGAGCGTGCCAGTGCCGCCCAGCGCGTCGTAGGCCACCACCTGCAGGACGTTGCTGCCTTCGACCAGCGGGACCGTGGCGCGGTGGTTCCCATCCACGCCCAGGACCAGCGACCTCTCCCCCACCTTCACTTCCCCCACGGCGGCGTCGTCCGTCGCCCTGACCACCAGCTCGACCTCGGACTGGTTCGTCACGGAACCATTCGCGGGGGACACCAGCGCCAGGATGGGGGGGGCGTTGATGGTGAAGTAGAGGGTCTGGACGTTGTAGTTGTACGCGGCGTCTCGGGCCACGATGCGCAGCGTGTGGGGACCGGAAACGGACACCACCGAATCATTCTCGAAGGGCTTATTGTCGAGGGTGATGGTTAATGCTTCGGTGTAGGGGCTGGTGACCTCCACCCGGATGGTGACCGGGCCTGGCAACACCTGCTGATCCACGACGCCGGTGACCACCACGGTCGGAGGCGAGGTGCGCACCGCGAAGCGGAGCCGCTTCAGGGTGACCCGACCCTGGGCGTCCTCAGCGCGCACCAGGAGTTCGTAGTCGTTCTGGAGCAGGACGGACTGCCCGCTGACGAAGGGGGCCCCGTTCAGGCTCGCGGTGACGACGGGCGAGTCCCCACCCGTGACGGTCCAGGTCGGGATGACGGGCCCCTGGGTGACCAGCCCCTCGGTGACCCCGGTGATTTCGAGGACGGGGGACTGCGCGTCCAGCACGACGGGCCGGCACTCCCGGGCGATGTTGCCGCACGAGTCGTGGATCACCGTGGTGATGGCGTTGATGCCTTCGCTGAGCGCAACCTCGGAGCGGAAGCCATTCTGTCCGACGATCGCCGCCGTCTGTCCGTTGACGAAGACCTCCTTCGTGTCCGCCCCGAACCGTCCGGAGAAGACCACCGGCGACGTCGGGAAGTACGCGCCGGGCTCCGGCTCGCGCAGGGTCAGCGCCGGGGGCATTGAATCCGCGTCGAACACCGACGCGCGCGCGCTGGCCCCGTCGGCCCCCTGCACCGTCACCTTCAGGGTGTTGCTGGCCTGCAGGGGGACGGCCACGGTGAAGGTCCGGCGCTCGGCCTCCGGAACGGCCGCGAGCATGTCCACGCCGTTGAGCAGGACCTGCGCGGTGGTGCCTTCCCCGGACAGGTCCACCATCAGGATGCCCAGCGTCTCCGCGCTCTTCGGCGCGAAGGTGGCCTCCGCCGGTGGCGCGCTGCCCACCTGCGCCACCACGTTCGTCATCACGCACGGCAGGTTCGTCAGCGCCGCGACCGACGTGCGCACCTGGCCTCCGCCGGTGGCGGACACCGCCAGGAGGTTGGGCGCGTCCAGCACCACGCGGCGCACCGCGAGGGGCGTGCCCGGGGCGAGCGTCAGCACCGTGGCCCCATCCAGGGTGACCTCGGCCGACTGCACCGCGTTCTGGCCCCTGCCGTCGCCGTTCTGGACGACCAGCAGGGCCTGCTCCCCGACCGCACCGGGGATCTGCGCGCTGCCCTCGGCCCCGCCCGCGACCACCAGGGTGCCACCGCGCCACGAGGCGTTCGTCGTCACCGGCTCCACCGGCGCGCAGGCCTGGACGAGCCCCGGGGCCAGCGCGGCCCGCGAAGGCGACGTGTCCACGGGCTTCGGGGAGGCCTCCTGGACTTGCGGCTGCTTGCCGCATCCGACCACGACCGTCAGCGCCAGGGCCCCCCAGAGCCACGTGCTTCGCATCCCCCCGTTCATCGGGACTCCCCTTCGGACCGCACGGACGTCGTTTCAGCGGACAGCCGCTCTGGATGGCGCTTCACGGTGATGTCCTGTCGCAGCTCTTTCATCCGCGCTTCCACCGCCTCATGGCGGGCCTGCGCCGCGAGCACGCCGCGCACCTCTTCGAAGGAGGGCACCACCGTGCGCGGGGCTTCCAATGCCCGCGCCACATGCAGCCCGAACGCGGTCGCGAACGGCGCGGAGGGCGCCCCCGGCTTCAGCTCCGCCACAGCGGCGAAGAAGCGGGGATCCACCTGCCCTTCGCGAACCACCCCCAGGTCTCCCCCCCGGGAGCCTGTCGCAGGATCCTCCGAGGCCTCCTGCGCCACCACCGCGAAGTCCTCACCGCCGACCACGCGCGCATAGACCTTGTTGATGCGGGCCTGGGCCTCCACGCGTTCCCGCTCGGTCGCCTGGGGCTGCACATACACGACGATGTGGGCCACGTGCACCTCACGCTGCGTGAGGGCTTCCTTCTGCGACGTGTAGCGCTGCCGCAGGGCCTCCTCCGTCGAAGCCTTGACGCCCAACGCCTCCACGTACGCGTGGGCGAGCACCTCGCGCCGGGCCGCCTCCACGCGCGCCGCGAGCAGCGGCTCCTTGAGCAGGCCTTCGCGCCGCGCGGCCTCCGCCAGCAACGTCCGGTCCACCACCGCGTCCAGCGCGGTCTCCAGCGTTCCGCCCCCCTGCTGCTGCAACACCACCTCCGCGCGGGACACCGACGTGTCCCCGACCCGGGCCACCTCGTCCCGCGATCCGCACGCCACCGACCCGCAACCCGCCAGCACCAACGCTCCCCAGACCAGCCCCCGCTTCACTGTCCGCCTCCAGAGGACTGGCAGACGGCAGCGCCCGCGCAGTCACCATCACCGCAATCCTGTACCATCATGTCATTCCAGCGCTGGTCGTCCGCCGGGGCCCTCCGGCCCTCCCCGACCTCCACCGACGCCAGGGGCGCTCCGGAGCCTGGAGGAAGCGAAGCTTCCTCGGGAGGCTGGAGGCCCGGCACGGAAGTTCCGGCGTCCTTTCGCTCCGGGACCTGCCGAGGCTTGAGGGCCTTGGTGGACGGTCCTTCGCGCCCGACGGGCGATGCCGGGGACGCCGGAGCAACGCACCGGAACTCCGCGCCATCCGCCTGGCAGGACTCGTCTTCCTGACAGCGGAACCACGGCCGGGAGGGGTCGCAGCGCTCACCCGAGTAGAAGGTCCCGCTGACCCGAAGCGTCGTGTCCTGCGTCCCACTGACGAGGATGAAAACCGATTCTCCCGCGTACGCCCTCAGCGACAACCTGCTGGGGGTGCCTGCATCCGAGAGCCCCTGGAGTTCCGTGCCCCCCGGCAGGGATTCGCCTCCGGGCGTCCCCGCCACCCAGCTTCCGCCATCCAGCGTTCCCCCATCGGGCACTCCTCCCGAAGGGATGCCTCCATCCGGCAGTTCACGGGCAAACGTGCCCCCGTCCTGCATACCACCGGATGCGGAGGAGCAGAGCCGGGAGCTCCTATCACAAGCGTACGACCGCAAGGCCAATGAGGCGTGGAGCGCCTCGACATCGATGAAGGCTTGGCCTGGCAGGCGTAGACCAAACACACGGTCGGGATCAGGCGCTCCACAGCCAAGTTTCTCGTCGTGCGTCGCGCCTACCAGCATGACCGGGGTGGACTCGGTCGTGATGACCTGAGGCCCCGCGCAGCTCTCACCGTCGCCGCCTCCCTCGGTCTGTCCCCCAGCGGATCCGCACCCCGGATCCGCTGGCCAGTCCTCGCCGTGAAGGCCGTCGTCATCCAGGTTGTTGGCGCACTCCGGCGCAACGGGCAGATCCCTCTCGTCGTCATCCCCGCGTGAGGTGCAGCCCGGGTCCTTTGGGTAGTCCGTCAGTACGTCCCCATCCTCATTGTTCAGACCATCGCTGCATGCAGCCTCACGGCACCGCAGCTCGCCCCCCGTGGGCAGGCAATAGGAGCCGGATTCGCATTGGAGCCAGGACATGGTGGGGTCGCATCTGGAGCCAGGATTGAGGGTGCCTGTCATGACGAGTTCCGCATCCTCGGTGCCACTGACCAGGACGAAATAGGTGCCTTCGTCGAGATCCGCCCCCACCTCCCCCGAGCCATGCTCGGACCCGTCACAGCTCAATTCGGAGCTTTCTCGGCCACACAGCGAGCGCAGGGACACATGGGCAGAGGTCGCCTTGGCATGGACATATCCTGCACCTGGGAAATGGAAGCCGTAGACGCGATCAGGAGCCGCGGGCGAGCAAGTCAGAAGGAGGTCGCTGGATGCGTTCGCCAGCGGCACCGACGTCACGCGGGAAGTGATGGTTGCTGGCGCCACACAACTGTCTCCGTCCCCAGGCACCTCTTGTGCTCCGGCCGCGGAGCCACAGGCCGGGTCCTGGGGGAAGTCCTTGAGCAGGTCCAGGTCATCGTCGCCGCCATTCGAACAGGCGGGCAACGGATCCGGGTCCTCTTCCGAGGTGTCCTCGAGTGACGTACAGCCCGGGTCGAACGGATAGTCCACCCGTCCATCCGGCGTTTCTTCGTTGTCGACACCATCCGTGCACGCCGGCAACTGGCAGCGGTGCCCCCCCTGCGCATCCTCCGCACAGGTTCCCGCGGCACAGACGAAGTCCACGGACGCAGGATCGCACTTCGCCCCCTGTCCCAGCCGCGCGCTGATGAGCCGGAGGGTGGATGTGTCGGACCAGTTGGTACTCTCGACGAAGATGCGTGCACCCGCTGGAAGGGCCGTCAACGTCTTCAGCGGCTCACCCTCATAGACACACCGCGAGGAAGAATCACCGCACGCGTTCATGACGACCGCATGACCGTGAGCTTCGAAGGTCAGCCTTTCCACGGGCCCATCGAATGGCAGCGAAACCCATGTTCCATGGTTGCCTGTAGAGCAGTCCCAGGGAGCATCCGCTACGGCCGCAGAGGCTAGATAGGTCAGCGGGTCCTTGAGCGGAACGGGGAGCAGGCAGGACTCGCCCGAACCCGAAGGCAGCACGTCAAGGCTGCGTGAAACACTCGCACGCAGTCCCGAGTGATCCATCGCCTCCAGCGTGAGAACACGCGGTCCTCCCGCGGCCACAGTGAGCGGCACGTCGCTGATGGGCTCCGGATCGTCGAGATGCGTGTAAAGGCTCCCATCCAGGCTGAACTCGGCCCATGCCAGCGAGGGCAGCTCATCCGACACGCGGCCCCGGATGAAAAGGGTCCTCCCGGCGACCAGATAGCTCTGTTCCAGGGAGACGCGAGGCGGCAGGTTGGCGCCCACCGGATAGGTGGCCTCGACGCTGTCGCTCAATCCCAGGACATCCACCGCCATCGCGGACAGGACTGCCGCGGACGGAGGCACCGGAACGGTCATGCACAAGGACGAGCAGTCCACATTGATGCAGTCGTCCGCCTGCGCGATGACGGTGCCGTTCAAACGCAACTCCACGCTCGCGAGCCTGGAGCTGTCGTCCACCTCCATGCAGAACTCCTGCGAGTAGCCCTCGTGGAGGGGAGTCGACACCGCCTTCAGCTTCACCTCAGGCGGCAGGTTGGGCTGGACCTGCACCGTCACGGACCTTTGGGTCTGCCGCCCTCCCAGATCCAAGGCCACCACCGTGAGAGCCATCTGCCCGGGAGAGGCGGCCCCAGGCACCACGAGTTCTGCGTCCAGGCTCCAGTGCGTCGTGGTAGCCACTTGCAACCCGTTCGCCAACAGCGTCAGCGACGCGAGATCCCCATTGGGGTCGGTCGCCGACGTGGACACCGAGATGACATCTCCAGAACGGGCCGACGCAGGCGCGACGAGCGTCTGGACCACCGGAGGCTCCCCGTCATCCAGGACCGTGTATTCCCGCGGGGCCCCCAGGGAGCGCCCCTGCGGGTCCCTGACCCGAAGGGTCAGCGAGAGCTTCTGCCCGATGCGCTCCCTCGGGATGCGCAGGGCGAAGCTGACGTTCGTCGCGGCGGGGTTCTTCGTCAGGACCTCGCTCGTCGCCACCGCGACGCCGTCCACCAGCAACTCCAGGGTGTACGGGCCATGGCCCCAGCCGAAGTTGTCGCTCTGGAGGAGGTTCACGAACGGCAGGGCGCGGACCACGGACGGAAGACCGGTGGGCGCGGTCGTGAACATGGGCGTCGGCGTGAGGGTCACCGTGCTCTGCGCCGAGGCGGACCGGCCGGCCCCATCGAGGAGCTCCACGCGGAGCAGCTCCGTCACGGGGCTCTGCACCACGGGCATCCGTACGGTGAACGTCGCATTGGGATTCCCACCGGTCGTGAGGGCTTCATCCAGGTACCTGTCGCCCAGGAACAACCGCACCCGCCCAGGAGCGACGACGTCGTACGCGGTCACGTACACCTTGGCGACCTCTCCCGAGACGAAGGAGGTCCCCGTGGGGTAGGCGATCGCGAGGGTCGGTGCCGGCTGCGACGTCACCGGCACGGTGACACGGAGGCTCACGGGCTCGGAGAACGCGGACGTGCCATTGGCGGAGCGCACCCGCAACTGGAGCGACACCTCGGACCCCGCGCTGCTGCCGGCAGGCACCTGCAGCATCGCCTTCGAATCGACGTCATCCAGCACGCCCACCGGGCGTCCGTTCACCCACAGCTCGGTGTCGTTCAGCGCGAAGCCGGAGGCGGCCGCCATCACCAGGTATTCCGACCCGGCGACGACTTCGGTCCCGGGCAGGGGCAGTGCAATGCGCACCGACGGCGCGGCCCGCAGGGACTCGACCGGGAAGCGACGGACGCCCAGGAAGGCATCCGCGACCACCAGATCCGAACCGACCAGGATGGCATCCACCGCACGACCCGCCGGGACGCTGCCCACCAGCCGCGGGGCATCCGGGTCCTCCAGGTCGAAGAGTTGCACGCCCTGCGCCGCTTCGCTCACGACGGCCAGACGCCCGTGAAGCCGGATGCGGACCACGGCGCCCGCGGTGGGCACGGTGGCCCGCGGGACTCCGCCGTCGTCCGTCACCCGCCAGGTCGTCAGACCCGAGGTGTTTCCGGTCACCAGCAACGTGTCATCCAGGGCCACCGCCTGGACCGGAAGCTCCGCATGCGTCGCCCGTCGGCGCAGCGTGCCCGAGCCGTCCACCCCCACGAGCGTCCATCCCGCCGTGCCGAGAGCCACCGCCGCGTGCCGCTCCTCGCCCGACACGTCCAGCGCACTGGAGGACATGGCGAGCGAAGCAGGACTGCCGTCCGGCAACAGGGTCATGCTGGAAACCGTCTGGCCGTTGATTCCCCAGATCCGCCCGACGGCCGCGCTGAAGCGCGTGACCACACCCAGCGGGCCGAGGGCCGACTGACCCGTGACATCGAAGGTTCCGTTGCCCCGATCCACCCCGCGGCTGACCGACCCGTTGGACAGGAAGTACAGCTCCCCTCCCGCACGCTCCACCTGGGTCATTCCCGCCGACGCACTGCCCGGGAGGACCTCCAGCTCACCGGGCCTGGACAATCCCAGTTGCCGGATGCCCGCGGTTCCCGCCGCGACGAGGACGCCCTCGTGGAAGGCCGTCAGGCCGAGCGGCGGCGGCGCGGTGGCGTAGGTCGCGGAGGCCGTGGCACTCACCGATTCCTGCCCCAGGGGAAGCACGCGCAGCTCCACCCCCGCCGCGCTCGCCGCCAGCATCACGCCGCCGGAGACCGCCACGTCCCTGGCGTCCAGGGCCGAGGTGGCCAGGATGGCCAGCGACCTGGGCTCGCGCACGTCGATGATTCGCAGGAAGCCGTCGTCACACAGGACATAGGCCAGGCCCTGCGCCACTTGCATCGCGCGCGCCGGAGCCGCGAGCGGAACGGAGAAGTCGCCGCCCTCCCAGAACTCATCGACACGCAGCAGCCGGTCCGTCGCCGCCACGAGCCGGTTGCCATCCCGCTCGGCCGCGACCACCCGCTCTCCCGTCAGCAGCGTCATGTACGCGGTCGTAGGAGGCGTGCCCCCGGGCCAACGCCCGATCCGGAAGCCCATCCGGACCCCATTGCCACCGATGTTGTAGATGAACCCATCCACCTCCGCCGCGAGCAGGATGCTGCTGCCGAGCAAGTAGTAGACCGGTGTCGCCACCGGCCGCGCGGGGTCTTCAAGGTCGAGGGAGTACGGGAGATTCAAGGACTCCGGTCCCGCCGATGCATAGGCCCCGCCCGCGTACGTGACGACCTTGTCGAGGGAGAGGTTCACATGCCCCACGGTCCTCGGGGACGCAGGCGAGGCCACGTCCACGACGTCCAATCCCGTGGCCCCATAGGCCACGAGGACCCGGTCTCCCTGCACCGCGATCGACCGGGGCCGCACGGTGGACGTGAAGCGTCCCAGGTGCGTGAGCGAAGGTGTCGGCCCCCGCGTCAATTGCCCCACCTCGAAGCCCGTGGCCGTGCGGACGAAGACCCGGTCGCCGACCAGCTCGAGTTGCTCGGCGCCCGCGAAGCCCTGCGTGAAGACCTGTCCCGGCGGCGGCGAGAGGGACGTGACGACCCTCCACTCCTTCGCCGGCACCAGCGACGTGAGGCCCGCGCGGTCGGTGACCGTGACCGTCAACCTCAGGAGGGCACCGGGCAGCGTCTCGGACGGCACGACATAGCGGAGCACCCCGCTGCCCGAAGCCACCGGGAGACCGTCCAGCGACAGGACCTGCTGGATGCGCGACACGCCCCCCGCGTCCGTCGCCGTCACCCGCGTCAGCATCGGGCTGCCCGCGGCGATGCGCCCCGCCGTCGGCTCCACGGTGACCGTCACCACGGGAGGCGTGGCGTCATCCACCACGATGAGGTCCCTCGTCACGGGCGCGGATTCGCGTCCGGCGGCATCCACCGCGACCGCTTCGACCCGGACCGTCGTGCTTCCCGTCACCTGGGGCATCAGCAGCGACGCCACGTAGGGCGAGCCCACCACGCGCTGCTGCTCCACGAGCGGCTGTCCCACGATGCCGACCCGGAAGCGGACCTCCCGGACCGACGCGGGCGTCGTCGTGGCGAGCACGCCCACGCGCGTCCCCTCCAGGATGGAGCCCGCCGCCACGAGCTCCAGGGGCCCGAGGACCGGGGCCGACCCGGTATCGTTTCGCACCTGGAGCTGGACCGACTTCGGAGGACCGGACCGGCCCTGTGAATCCACCGCCACGGCCGTGACGGTGACCAGGTCGTCAGCCGAAACCTGCGGGGCGCGCAACGTCCCGGCCCAGGCGGGCGCGGTGAAGACCCCGGACGCTCCCCCGGCGACGGACACCTCCACGCGGGCCACCTGGTTCGGAGAGACCGCCACCGGGCGCACCGGGAATTCGGCGCCCTCCCACACCTCGGAGGGAACCTCCAGCGCCACGAGCGTCGGCCCGACACCCGCGTCCACCCGCGTCACCGTCCGCGAAGCCGTCCCCGTGTTGCCCGCGAGGTCCCGCACCCGCAGCGTCACCTGCACATCACCCGCCGCGACGGGCAGGTCCACCGACGTCGGCAGCGCGTTGTCGAGCGCCTCCACCACGTGCCCGTCGACCGCCAGCTCGGCGGTGAAGGCATTGAGCGGCTCCACCCCGTCGGACACCGTCGCCGTGAGCGCCAGTCGTGCCCCCGGTGCAGCGGTGTCAGGCAGGCTGAGCGTCACCTGCGGCGAGGCCGGACCGCGAGCCAGGACCAGCCGGGACAACAGGCTTCCCTTCGCCGCGAAGACGGTGTTGCCCGAAGTCACCAGATGTCCCTGCATCGCCGGATACCGTCCGGCCACCCGGGGCGCGGCCCGGGCATCCAGCACCGTCATTCCAGTGTCGGAGCCCGCCAGCAGCCAGGGTCCGAGCGCCGTCACGGACGCCGCCGGAATCCCCAGCGTCTTCTCCCCGGCCAGCGTCAGCGTGTCACCCGCGCGGGTGAAGCAGCGGACCGCCGTCCCCACCACGCAGGCCCGCTCGGCGCCCACGGCCGTGACGGCCCCCCCCGCGGTCTGCACCCAGGCCACCCGCTTCGGCGCGGGAGGCACCGTCAGGTCGACCCCGTGCAGGAAGCCGCCCGCCAGCGCGTAGAGCCAATCGCCGTGGAGGGACAGCGCCGTCACGTTCCCCAACGGCAGCCGCGCGCGCCACGCGCCCTCTGGATCCAACAACTCCAGTCCTTCGTCGGTCCCGACGGCGAAGCCGCCCCGGAACGCGCCCACGGAAGAGGGCTCGCGCCGAAGGGCCACACTGCCCACGGTCGACAGGTCCGTCGCCGACAGCAGCGCCAGGGTCCCCATTCCCGCCGAACGCAGCACGACCGCCACGCGGTCACCCCTGACGGCGAGGCCCAGGGGCTCGCCCTCCAGGCTCCGCTGCGACGCCAGCGCCCCATCCGCGCGAGCCCGGCGCTCCACCCGTGCGCCGCCGCCCGCGTCATTCCGGAGCACGAAGAGGAACTCGCCCTGGAGCGCCAGGGCGGTCGCCGCTTCGACACCGTCCAGCGTGGAGTGCATCGCCGGGCCCTGCGCGAAGACCGCCAGCGTGCCCGGGGCTTCAGCGCTCACCGTGCCCCCCAGCGACGAAGCCTGGGCCACGAACCGGACCGGGGCACCCTCCGGCCCCCACGGCAACACATCCCCTTCCGAACCGGTGGCGATGCCGCCATCCGCCACGAAGAGTTGCTGATGGACCGTGGCGCCCATGCTGGCGGTGGCCCGTGCTGAAGCCGAGGCCCCTCCGGCGAAGACGGGACCCTCCAGGTCGACCGGCAGCGCGACGGTCGGCGTCTGGGCGTTGCTGTTCGTCACCTTGATCTGCCGGATTGACGTGCTCTCGACTCCGGCTTCGTCCCGGACCACGGCCCTCACGGTCGCGACGCCACCTTCGACCCCCACGGCGGGGGCCGTGAAGGTGGCGTCCCAAAGCGAAGAGCCCACCAGCCTGGTGGCTACGACCTCCTGGCCCTCCAGCGCCAGACGCACTTCCTTGATCCCCGCGGGCGCGACCGCCTCGGCCCTGACAGACACCTGGGTTCCCTCGACGTAGCTCGACCCGGCCGACGGATAGGCGAAGGCGATCTGCGGCGAGGAGACCGGCTCCACCGTCACCGTCCGGGTCGCGGTCCCCTCGTTGCCTCGAGCATCCCGGGCGCGGGCCACCAACGTCACGGGGGTTGGCACCGTCACCGTGGGGGCGTTCCAGCGCATCCGCCACGTCGGTCCGCTCAGCGTCCCCAGGTCCTCGCCATCCTTCACGAAGCGGACGGACGTCACGGCATTCGTGTCCGTGGCGCTCACGCGCAACTCCATGGACGTGCCGGAGACCACGCGGGCGTCGGTGCTCGGCCACAGGAACGTCACCGCTGGCGCGGTGGTGTCCGGGGTCACCGTGAGCATCACGGGCGCGGTGCTGCCCAGAAGCTGGGCGTCGTCCAGGGCACGCGCCGTGAGCACATGCACCTCCGGCCCTGAAACCACCCTGGGCGCCTTCAGCGTGTAGGTCAGCGGCCCGGTGGGCGCCGTGACGAACTTCAGGGAGGCGTCGTCGAGCCGCAGCTCCAGGCTGCGCACCTGCGTGTTGTCCGTGGCGGACACGACGACATTGAGGGGCGCGCCCTCTTCCAGGGTGAGCGCCGCGACTCCGGGCTCCGTGAAGACGACCGTCGGCGGCAGGTCGTTCACCACCTGCACCGTCACCGGCGGCGTCTGTTCGGTGTTGCCGGCCGCATCCTGTGCCCAGGCCACCAGTTGCGACGAGGTGTCCACCTTCTCCGCGGGCCACGTGTAGGTGAAGCTGCCGTTGCTCCCCGTCAGGTCGACGCCGTCCAGGGACAGCTTGCGCGCGCTGACCGCGCCGGAGTCATCCGTCGCGCGGACCTCGAAGGTCCAGGGCGTCTGCGCGCTGAAGCGATCCCCCGCCACCACCGGGCGGGAGGAGCCCTTCACCACGATCTCCACCACGGGCTTCACGCCATCCACCGTGCGGAAGCTCGCCGTGCCGCCCTGCACGAGGGCGTTGCCCAGGAGGTCCGTGACCCCCGCCACGCTCAGCATGTACCGCGTCGTCTGCAGCAGCGGCTCGGACGGCACCAGCGTGAGGCCCCTGCCATCCGGATCCACCGTCACCGTCGCCGCGACCGCGAGCCCCGTGACCGTCCGCTGGAGCTTCGCCTGCGCGGCACTCGCCGGGGCGATGGCTTCGTCGAACCGGACCGTGAACTGCGACGCCACCGGCACGCTCTGCCCCCCCTGGGTCCCGGTCGGAGACCACGACACCACGGCGGGCGGACGCAGGTCCGCGCGACTCACCAGCGCGCCGAGCGACACCGCCGGGGTGCCGGGCTGTTCCAGCCGCAGGGCCACCGGCCCCGCGGGGCCCGCCGCGATCTCCACCGTCAGCGAGGTCCCCGTCAAAGCGAGGATCTTCACCGGGGTCGCGGCCTCGAAGACGGAGAGCCCGCGCGTGAAGCGCCCACCGCTGAAGGTGACCGTCCCACCCTCGAGCGACACCGTGGCGGGCATCACGCCGCTCACGAAGGGCTGCGCCACATAGGCGAACGCCCCGTCCCACCGCAGCCACTTCTGCGTCGTGGTCTCCAGCTCCACCGCCACCGGACCTGCCACGTCCGCGGCCGGCGTGACGACCCGCAACAAGACCGCGGAACGGTCCGCTCCGGGCACGACACCCTTGCCGCCGAAGTAGACCTTCGACACGGCCTCCAGATTCGAGCCCGTGAGCACGACCGACGTTCCGCCCGCCACGTCCCCGTGGTCGGGCGCGATGCCGGTCAGTGCTATCTCGGTGCCGTCCGCGCCCCCCACCACCGGGAAGCGCCAGGCGCCCCGCAAATGGCCTCCCACCACGCCCGAGGCCGCCAGGTGCGCCTCGGCGACGTACACCGCTCCCACCGTGAGCGACGGCTCGGGCGTGAAGCCCCGGAACCAGCCCGTGCCCACGACCGAGCCGGGCACCGCCGTTTCGCTTCCCACGGCCTTGACCACCAGGGTGCTCGCCGCGGCTGCCGTCGGCGGCATCACGGGCGACAGCGTCACCGACACCGTGCCCCCGGGAGGCAGTTCGCCACCGGGCAGCGGCACCGTGCCCACCGTCACCGGATAGGGCAGGTGGAATGTCTTCATCGAGGACGCGGTCGCCGCCACCGCGACCCCGCCCACCACCAGCGTGCGCGCGCCGGAGAGCCCGTTCACCGGGGCCCACGTGCGCTCCTGGAAGACGCCAGCGTCAGGCTGGGTGGTGTCCACCCAGGACAGCCGGGAGCGCCCGCCCACCC
>NZ_RAWG01000232.1 GCF_003611735.1 Corallococcus sicarius
CCGAGTTCTACACTCGACTAGTCGTCGGCAGCGTCAGATGTGTATAAGAGATAGTCGGCACCCCCTGGCCCAACACCGCCCTCTTCGTCCTCGACGCCCGCTTGCGCCCCGTCCCCCTCGGCGCTCCTGGTGAGCTCTTCATCTCCGGCGTCGGCCTCGCTCGTGGCTACCTCGGCCAGCCCTCCCTCACCGCCGAGCGCTTCCTGCCGCACCCCTTCAGCACCACCCCGGGGGCCCGCCTCTACCGCACGGGCGACAGGGCCCGCTGGCTCCCCGACGGCGGCCTCCAGTTCCTCGGCCGCCTCGATGACCAGGTGAAGCTGCGCGGCATCCGCATCGAGTTGGGCGAAGTCGAGGCCGCCTTGCGCCTTCACCCCCTCCTCACCGACGTCGCCCTCCTGCTGCGCGAGGACTCGCCCGGTGACAAGCGCCTCGTCGCCTACTTCACCGCCTCCCAGGCCCCGCAGCCCGCGGAGCTGCGCGCCTTCCTCGAGCAGCGCCTCCCCTCCTTCATGGTCCCGGCCGCCTTCGTTCTCCTGGACGCGCTCCCGCTCACCGCCGCGGGCAAGGTCCACCGCGCGGCGCTGCCCGCTCCGGAGGGCCTGCAACTGCGTGCGCAGGCGAGCTACGTCGAGCCGGGCACCGAGCTGGAGCGCTCCATCGCGCGCATCTGGCAGGAGCAGCTCCGGGTGGACCGCGTCGGGCGCGACGAGCGCTTCTTCGACCTGGGAGGCAACTCCCTGTCCATCGTCCAGGTCCACGGCAAGCTGCGCGGGGTGTTGGGCCTCGACGTCTCGCTGGCGGATCTCTTCCAGTACCCCACGGTGGGGGCGCTGGCCGCGCACCTCTCCCACGCCGACGAGCGCCCCTCCACCGAGGAGAAGGGCCAGCGCCGCGTGCAGGCCCGGCGCGAGCGTGCCGGACAGCGCGCGCCGTCGCGGACCCACCGCTCCCCCAGTGAGGATGATCAGGATGAGTGACGCGCAGCCGGCCCGGCACGAGGGCATCGCCATCATCGGCATGGCGGGGCGCTTTCCCGGCGCCCCCGACCTGGAGACCTTCTGGCGCAACCTGCTCCACGGCGTGGAGGCGCGCACCGTCCTCACCGACGAGGAGCTGGAGGCGGCGGGCGTCGCGCGGGAGCTGCGGGCCGAGCCCCACTACGTCCGCTCCGGCTTCTTCCTGGACGGCGTGGAGCTGTTCGACGCCGGCTTCTTCGGTCTGACGCCGCGCGAGGCGGAGCTGCTGGATCCGCAGCAGCGCTTCTTCCTGGAGTGCGCCTGGGAGGCCCTCGAACGGGCGGGGTACGCCGACGCGCGGGACGCGCTCTCCATCGGCGTCTTCGCGGGCGCCAGCGCCAGCAGCTATCTGCTGTCGAACCTGCTGTCGCGGCCGGAGCTGATCCGCGCCGTGGGCGCCCAGGCGCTCACCCTCGCCAATGACAAGGACTACCTGGCCACGCGCGCCTCGTACCTGCTGGACCTCAAGGGCCCCAGCCTCACCGTGCAGACGGCCTGCTCCACCTCGCTGGTGGCGGTGCACCTGGCCTGCCAGGCCCTGCTGAACGGGGAGCTGGACGTGGCGCTCGCGGGCGGGGTCTCCATCCCCGTGCCCCACCGGGTGGGCTACCTGCCCCAGCCGGGCTCCATCGCCTCGCCGGACGGGCACTGCCGCGCCTTCGACGCGGAGGCCCAGGGCACCGTCGCGGGCTCCGGCGTCGGGCTGGTGGTGCTCAAGCCGCTGGAGCGGGCGCTCGAGGATGGCGACACCGTGCTCGCCGTCATCCGCGCGTCGGCGCTGAACAACGACGGCGCCTCGAAGGTGGGCTTCACCGCGCCGAGCGTGGAGGGACAGGCGGCGGTCATCACCGAGGCGCTCGGCGTGTCCGGCCTGACGCCCGCGGACATCCAGTACGTGGAGGCCCACGGCACCGGCACCGCGCTGGGAGACCCCATCGAGCTGTCCGCGCTCAACCAGGCCTTCCAGCAGCGGCCGGCCTCCGCGGGCGCGTGCGCGCTGGGCTCGCTCAAGCCGAACATCGGGCACCTGGACGCGGCGGCGGGCGTGGCGGGGCTGATGAAGACGGTGCTGGCGCTCCAGCACGGCAAGCTCCCGCCCAGCCTGCATTTCAAGCGGCCGGGCCCGCTGGCCGACTTCGGCCGGGGCCCCTTCCAGGTCGTCACCGAGGCGCGCGACTGGGCTCCGCACGGCGTGCCCCGGCGCGCGGGCGTGAGCTCCTTCGGCATGGGGGGCACCAACGCGCACGTGGTGCTGGAGCAGGCGCCGCAGGCGCAGCGCACCGGGGACACGCGCCCCTGGCACGTGCTGATGCTGTCAGCCCGCACGGAGCAGGCGCTGGAGGCGGCGACGGACGGGCTCGCGGCATGGCTGGAGCGCGACCCGGACGTGGCGCTGGCCGACGTGGCCCACACGCTCCATGCCGGCCGGCGGCGCTTCGAACACCGGCGCATCCTGGTCTGCCAGGGCGTGGAGGACGCGCGTCAGGGCCTGACGTCGCGCGACGCACGGCGGCTGCTCACCCTGGAGTCCCGGAGCGGGGACAGCCCCGTCGTCTTCCTCTTCCCGGGACAGGGCGCGCAGCACGCCGGCATGGGCCAGGGCCTGTACGCGTCCGAGCCCGTCTTCCGCAAGCACGTGGACCGCTGCTGCGAGCTGCTCCAGCCCGTGCTCGGCCTGGATCTGCGCGAAGTGCTCTACCCCCCCGAAGGACTCCAGGAGCAGGCCCACGAGCGCCTGCGGGACACGGCGCTCGCGCAGCCGGCCCTGTTCGTCACCTCGTACGCGCTCGCGCGCCTGTGGATGTCCCTGGGCGTGCGCCCGCGGGCCATGCTGGGCCACAGCGTGGGCGAGTACGTCGCGGCCTGCCTCGCGGACGTGCTGTCGCTGGAGGACGCGCTCGCGCTGGTGGCGGCCCGCGGTCAGCTCATGCGGGCCCTGCCCGGGGGCGCCATGCTCTCCGTGGCGCTGGGCGAGGAAGCCCTGCGTCCATTGCTCGGCAGCGGCCTGTCGCTGGCGGCCGTCAACGCGCCCTCTCTGTGCGTCGCCTCGGGCCCCCTGCCCGAGGTGGAGGCCCTGGAAGCCCGGCTGCGGGAGCGCGGCGTGGAGCACCGGCGGCTGCACACCTCGCACGCCTTCCACTCGGTGATGATGGCGCCCATCCTCGACGCGTTCGAGGCCCGCGTGCGCCAGACGCGGCTGTCGCCGCCGAAGCTCCCCTACCTCTCCAACGTCACGGGCGCGTGGGTGACGGCGGAGCAGGCCACCGACCCGCGCTACTGGGTGGAGCACCTGCGCCAGCCGGTGCGCTTCGCGGACGCCCTGGGCGCGCTGCTCCAGGAGCCCGAGCGCGTGTTCCTGGAAGTGGGCCCCGGTCAGACGTTGACGCTGCTGGCCCGGCAGGCCGGCCCCCTCGCCGTGGGGCGCGCGATGCTCACCTCCATGCGGCGTCCCCAGGACACCACGCCGGACCTCGCGGTGCTGCTGGAGGCCGCGGGCCGCCTGTGGATGGTGGGCGTCCAGCTGAAGGCACAGAGGCTTCACGGTTCGACGCGGCGGGTGCCGCTGCCCACCTATCCCTTCCAGCGCCAGCGCTACTGGATTGACGCGGGCACTCCCGCCGCCGCCCTTCCGTCCGGGGGCGTCCCCGCGCGGAAGGACGCCGCGGACTGGTTCTACCGGCCGGTGTGGAAGCGGGCCCTGCCGCCCGCCGCGCCGGCGACGTCGGAGCCCGGCCGGTGGCTGGTGCTGCTCGACGACGCGGAGCTTGGCGCGCGGTTGGCCGCGCACCTGGTGAACCAGGGCGAGGACGTGGTGACGGTGAGCCCGGGCGACGGCTTCCACCGCCAGGGCGAACGCCAGTACACGCTCGACGTCCGGCAGCCGGAGCAGCACGCAACGCTGCTGTCCGCGCTCCAGGCCGACGGGGGCGTCCCCCGGCGCATCGTCCACCTGGCGGGCCTGGGCCGCGACACGGACGGGCTCGCCGGCTTCCACGGGCTGCTCTTCCTCGCCCGGGCGCTGCTGGCCCATGAGGCCCAGGGGCCCTTCGAGCTGAACGTCCTCACCCGAGGCGCGCAGGACGTCACGGGCGGCGAGCCCCTGGAGCCGGGCCAGGCCACGGCGCTGGGTCCGTGCAAGGTGCTGCCGCAAGAGGAGCCCTGTCTGCGCTGCCGCACCATCGACGTGGTGCCGCCGGAGTTCGGCGGGCCCGAAGAGGAGCGGCTGGTGGCGCGGCTCGCGGACGAACTCCGCGCGCCGGTGGACGGGATGGCGGTGGCCTACCGCTCGGGACAGCGCTGGCGGGAGTCCTTCGAGCCCGTGCGACTTCCCGCGCCGCAGGGCCGCCCGGCGCTGCTGCGCGAGCGCGGCGTCTATCTCATCACCGGAGGCCTGGGCCGCATCGGTCTGGCCCAGGCGGAGGTGCTCTTCCAGCAGGCGCGGGCCCGCCTGGTGCTGGTGGGCCGCACCGCCATGCCCGAGCGCTCCGACTGGGAGGACTACGTCCGCGCGCACGACGCGCAAGACGGAATCCGCCAGACGCTGGAGCGGCTCCTGAAGCTCGAACAGCGGGGCGCGGAGGTGCTGCTGGTGCGCGCGGACGTCGCCCGGCGCGAGCAGCTGGAAGCGGCCGTGGCGGGGGCGCTGGCGCGCTTCGGGGAGCTGCACGGCGTCATCCACTCGGCGGGCAGCGTGGGCGGGGAGACCTTCCTCCTCGCGCGGGAGGCGACCCCGGCGCGGTGCGAGGAGCAGTTCCAGGCGAAGGTCCACGGCACCCGGGCCCTGCACGACGCGCTGAGGGACCTGTCCCTGGACTTCGTGCTGCTCCAGTCCTCGCTGTCCTCCGTGCTGGGCGGCCTGGGCTTCAGCGCGTACGCGGCGGCCAATGCCTTCCTGGACGCCTTCGCGGCCGCGCGCTCGCGCACCGGAGGCACACCGTGGCTGAGCGTGAACTGGCCCGGCTGGCACACCGCGGAGGGGGCTCCCACCGAACACGCCCTGGCCTTCTCCGAGGGGCTCGAGGCCTTCCTCCGGCTCCTGGACGCGCCCGCCTCCGCGCGCTGGGCCCTCTGCACCACGGACCTGCCCACGCAGGCCGCCCGCTGGCTCCAGGCCGCGGCGCTGCCCACCCCGAAGAAGGTGGGCGCCCGGCACCCGCGTCCGGCCCTGGCCACCCGGTACGTGGCGCCGCGCGACGACGTGGAGCAGGCGCTCGCCGCGTGCTGGGAGGAGCTGCTCGGCATCGAGGGGCTCGGCGTGGAGGACGACTTCTTCGAGCTGGGCGGCCACTCGCTGCTGGGCACCCAGGTGCTGTCGCGCGTGCGCGAGCTGTACCGGGTGGACCTGTCCCTGCGCGGCCTCTTCGAATCCCCCACCATCGCCGCGCTCGCGCTGAGCATCGTCAAGCACAAGGCGGCGTCCGCCGACGCGCAGGCGCTCGAAGCCCTCCTGGCCGAGTTGGAGTGAACAGACATGAGTGACATCGAGCAGCGGATCGCCAACCTGCCCCCGGAGAAGCGCGCGCTGCTGCTGCGCCGGCTGGCGGAGCAGGAGGCCGCCAGGGCCACGGCCGGGACGACGACGGCGGCGCCAGCGGTGCCCCCGCGCGACCCGTCCCAGCCCGCGCCCCTCTCGTTCGCCCAGCAGCGGCTGTGGTTCCTGGAGCGGCTGCAGCCGGACACGGCGCTGTACAACAACCCCGCCGCCTTCCGCATGCGCGGCGCGGTGGACGTGGCCGCGCTCGAATACGGCCTCGCCCAGCTGGTGCGGCGGCACGAAGCGCTGCGCACCGTCTTCACGGAGCGGGACGGGCAGCCCTTCCAGGTCATCCTGCCGTCGCTGGAGCCGAAGGTGGCGCTCGTGGACCTGCGCGCGCTGCCCGAGGACGCGCGCGAGGCGGAGGCGCTGCGGCTGGCGGAGCAGGAGGCCCAGCGTCCCTTCGACCTGGAGCGCGGTCCGCTGCTGCGCGTGGGGCTGGTGCGGCTGGCGGAGCGGGAGCACCTGCTGCTCCTGACGATGCACCACATCATCTCCGACGGCTGGTCCCTGGAGGTCCTCGTGCGGGAGGCGGTGACCTTCTACGCCGCGCGGCTCTCGGGGACGACCGCCACGCTTGCGCCCCTGCCCCTCCAGTACGCCGACTTCGCCGCGTGGCAGCGCGGCTGGCTCCAGGGCGACGTGCTGCGCACGCAGCTCGACTACTGGAAGCAGCACCTGGGTGGAGCGCTCCCCGTGCTGGAGCTGCCGTCGGACCGGCCGCGCCCGGCCACGCTCACGCAGCGGGGCGCCACGCACTCCTTCCTGCTGCCCGCGGCCGTGCAGCGGAAGCTGGAGGCCCTCTGCGGCCAGGAGGGCGTGACGCCGTTCATGGCGCTGCTGGCCGTCTTCAAGCTGCTCCTCGCGCGCCATGCCGCCCAGGAGGACCTGGTGGTGGGCACGCCCATCGCCGGCCGCAACCGGCGCGAGACGGAGGGGCTCATCGGCTTCTTCATCAACACGCTCGTGCTGCGCACGGACCTCTCCGGCGACCCGTCCTTCCGCGAGCTGCTGCGCCGCGTGCGGGAGGTGTGCCTGGGCGCCTACGCCCACCAGGACCTCCCCTTCGAAACGCTGGTGGAGGCGCTCCAGCCGGAGCGACACCTGAGCCGCACGCCGCTCTTCCAGGTGATGTTCAACCTGCAGAACACGTCCCGGGCCTCGGGCCAGGAGGGGCTCGCCGGGCTGACGCTGAGCCCCCTGGATCTGCACCCGGGCACGTCCATGTTCGACCTGAGCCTGTCGCTGGCCCCGCATGAGCAGGGGCTGGTGGGGCTCTTTGAATACAGCACCGACCTCTTCGACGCGGCCACCGTCACCCGCCTCGGCGAGCGCTACCTCGCGCTGGTGGAGGGCCTGGTGGCGGACCCGTCGCGGCGGGTGTGGACGCTGCCGTTGATGGGGGAGCCGGAGCGGCACCAGGTCCTGCGCGCGTGGAGCAACGCCCCCGCGCGGCCCGCGCTGGAGACGTGCCTGCACACGCTCTTCGAGGCGCAGGTGGCGCGCACCCCCGACGCGGTGGCGCTCGTCTTCCAGGAGCAGTCGCTCACGTACTTGGAGCTGGATGCGCGGGCGCGTCAGCTCGCGGGGCACCTGCGCGCGCTGGGGGTGGGCCCCGACGTGCGCGTGGGCCTGTGCCTGGAGCGCTCGCTGGAGCTCATCGTCGGCATGCTGGGCATCCTCCAGGCGGGCGGCGCCTACGTGCCCATGGATCCCGCGCTGCCCCGGGAGCGGCTCGCCCTGCTGCTGGAGGACAGCGCCGCGCCGGTGCTGCTGACCCAGCAGCGGCTTCGCGAGGGGCTCCCCGAACACACGGCCCGGGTGCTCTGCCTGGACTCGGACTGGGAGCGCATCGCCCGCGAGCCGGGGGATGCGCGGCCCTCCGACGTCGGTCCCGGGCACGTCGCGTATGTCATCTACACCTCCGGCTCCACCGGCAGGCCCAAGGGCGTGCTCATCGAGCACCGCGCGGCGTGCACCCTGGTGGCCGCGGAGACGCCCCTCTACGGCGTGGGCCCGGGAAGCCGGATGCTCCAGTTCGCGAACACCAGCTTCGACATCTCCGTGGAGGAGATCTTCACCACGCTGACGTCGGGCGCCACGCTCTGCCTCGCGCCCGCGGAGGCGCTGGCCCCGGGCCCACCGCTCCAGGAGCACCTGCGGCAGGCCGCCATCACCGTGGTGAGCCTGACGCCCGCGGTCCTCGCGGCGACGCCCTCGGAGGACCTGCCCGCGCTGCGCGTCGTCATCTCCGGCGGCGAGGCGTGCCCCGCCGAGCTGGTGGCGCGCTGGGGCGCGGGGCGGCGCTTCTTCAACACCTACGGCCCCACGGAGGGCACGGTGGTGGCGACGCTGGCGGAGTGCGTGGCCGGAGGCGACGCGCCCCCCATCGGCCGTCCGCTGGGCCACGTGGAGGTGTACGTGCTCGACCCGCGGCTGGAGCCGGTGCCTCCCGGCGTCCGGGGCGAGCTGTACCTGGGCGGCGCGGGGCTGGCGCGGGGCTACCTGGACCGGCCGGCGCTGACGGCCGAGCGCTTCGTCCCGCACCCCTTCGCCACGGGCGGCGGACAGCGGCTGTACCGCACGGGGGACGTGGTGCGCTTCCGCGCGGACGGCCAGCTCGCCTACCTGGGCCGGGCGGACGCGCAGGTGAAGGTGCGCGGCTTCCGCATCGAGCCCGGCGAGGTGGAGGCCGGGGTGAGGGGCCGTCCGGAGGTGAAGGACGCCGTCGTGCTCGTGCGCGAGGACGTGCCGGGTGACAAGCGGCTCGTGGCCTACGTCGTCCCCGCGCCGGGCCAGCCCCTGGACGTCGCGGCCCTCCGCCGCGCGCTGAAGGACGCGCTGCCCGACTACATGGTGCCGTCCGCGTTCGTCGTGCTGGACGCGCTGCCGCTCACGCCCAACGGCAAGCTGGACCGCGCGGCCCTGCCCGCCCCCGTCCAGGGTGCGGGGCGCGTGCGCGAGTACGCCGCCCCCCGCACCGACGTGCAGCGGCAGCTCGCGGACGTGTGGTCGGAGCTCCTGCGCGTGGAGCGCGTGGGGCTGCACGACGACTTCTTCGAGCTGGGCGGCCACTCGCTGCTCACCACCCAGGTCCTGTCGCGAATCCGCAAGGTCTTCCAGGTGGAGCTGCCCCTGCGCGAGCTGTTCGACGCGCCCACGGTGGCGGGGCTCTCCGTCGCCGTGGAGGCCGCCATCGCCCGGGGCCAGGGCGTGCACCGGCCCCCGCTGGAGCGGACCTCGCGCGAGGAACGCCTCGTGCCCTCCTTCGCCCAGCAGCGGCTGCTGTTCCTGGAAGAGCTGGAGCCGGACAGCCCGCTCTACAACATCCCCGCGGTGGTGCTGCTGGAGGGCGCGCTGGACGCCGGGGCGCTCGAGAGGGCCTTGTCCGAGGTGCTCCGCCGTCACGAGTCGCTGCGCACGACGTTCCACGTCGATGACGCGGGGCCCTTCGTGCGCGTCGCGCCCAGCGCACCGGGCGCGCTGGAGCAGGTGGACCTGGGCCACCTGCCCGACGCCGAGCGGCTGCCCGAGGCCCTGCGCCTCGCCACCGAGGAGGCCCAGCGCCCCTTCGCGCTGGCCACGGGCCCGCTCCAGCGCGCGCGCCTGCTGCGCCTGGAGCCGCGGCGGTACGTGCTGGTCCTGACGTTGCACCACATCGTGTCCGACGGCTGGTCCATGGGCCTGCTCGTGCGGGAGATGGGGGCGCTCTACGCGGCCTTCCACGCCGGCCAGCCCTCGCCGTTGCCGGAGCTGGCGTTCCAGTACGCCGACTTCGCGGCCTGGCAGCGCGGCTGGCTGCGAGGCCCGGCGCTGGACGCGCAGCTCGACTGGTGGCGCCAGCAGCTCTCGGGTGCGGCGCCCGTCCTGGACCTGCCCACCGACAGGCCGCGCCCGGCGATCCAGACCTTCCGGGGCGCCACCGTCCCGGTGCGCATGCCCGGGGAGCTGGCCCTGGCCGTGAGGCAGCTGTGCCAGCGCGAGGGCGTCACGCCCTTCATGCTGCTGCTCGCCGCCTTCCAGGTGCTGCTGCACCGCTATTCGGGCCAGGACGACGTCAGCGTCGGCTCTCCCATCGCGGGCCGGAACGTGGCGGAGTCGGAGGACCTCATCGGCCTGTTCGTCAACTCGCTGGTGCTGCGCGCGCGGCTGGGCGGCGACCCCTCCTTCCGCGAGCTGCTGGCCCAGGTGCGCGAGACGACGCTGGGCGCCTATGCCCACCAGGACCTGCCCTTCGAGCGGCTCGTGGAGGCCCTGCGGCCGGCGCGTGACCTCAGCCGTCCGCCCCTCTTCCAGGTGATGTTCGTCCACGACCAGGACACGCAGCAGGCGCTCGCGCTGCCGGACCTCACCCTGCGTCCGCTGGGCGTGGAGCAGCGCACCTCCAAGTTCGACCTCACGCTCTTCCTGTCCGTGACGCCCGAAGGGCTGAGCGGCGCGTTCGAGTACAACGCGGACCTCTTCGACGCCCCGACGCTGGAGCGCATGGCCGGGCACCTCCAGCACCTGCTGCGCGCCGCCGTCGCACAGCCGGCCCTGCCCCTCTCCCGCCTCCCGCTGCTCCCGGAGGCGGAGGCGCACCAGTTGCTGCGTGAGTGGAACGCCACGCACGCGACCTTCCCGGGCGAGGACTGCCTCCACCACGCCATCGAGGCCCAGGCCCTCCGCACGCCGGACGCGCTCGCCGTCCTCGACGACACCCGGACGCTCAGCTTCCGGGAGCTGGACGCGCACGCCAACCGCCTCGCGTGGCACCTGCTGCGGCAGGGCGCCGGTCCGGAGGCGCGCGTGGGCCTGTGCCTGGAGCGCGGGGTGGACCAGGTGGTGGCCGTGCTGGCCATCCTCAAGACGGGCGCGGCCTACGTCCCCATCGATCCGGCCTACCCGCGCGAGCGCCAGGCCTTCGTGGTGCAGGACAGCGGGGCCCGGCTCGTCGTGACCCAGGGGCACCTCGCGCCGCGCTTCGACGCGCCGGGAGGGGCCGTCGTGTGCCTGGACGACCCGGGCGTGCGGGAGGCGCTCGGCCGTGAGAGCGCGTCCGCGCTGCCGGACGCAGGCCGCGCGGAGCAGCTGGCCTACGTCATCTACACGTCGGGCTCCACCGGCTGGCCCAAGGGGGTGATGGTCCAGCACGCGTCGGTGATGAACCTGCGCGGCGCGCTTTCGAACCTCGCGCCCGCGGAGCGACGGGGCCCGCTGCGCGTCACCCTCAACGCCCCGCTCGTCTTCGACGCCTCCGTGCAGCAGCTCGTCCAGCTCGCGGACGGACACGCGCTGTGCGTGGTGCCCCAGGAGGCGCGAGCAGACGCCGCGCTGCTGGTGGCGTGGCTGGAGCGCCACGCCGTGGACGTGCTGGACTGCTCGCCGTCGCACCTGCGCCTGCTGCTGGAGGAAGGCCTGGGTGCGAAGCGGCCGCTGCGGGTGCTGGTGGGCGGCGAGGCCGTGGACGCCGCGCTGTGGGCGACCCTGGCCACCCATCCCCGCATCGACTGCTTCAACGTCTACGGCCCCACCGAGTGCACGGTGGATTCCACCTGCCGCCGGGTGCGGGGCGCGGCACGCTCCACGCTGGGCGGACCGCTCGCCAACGCGCGCGCGTACGTGCTGGACGCGCACCTGAGCCCCGTGCCCCTCGGCGTGCCGGGAGAGCTGTACATCGGCGGCGCGGGGCTCGCCCGGGGCTACCTGGGCCGGGCGGAGCTCACCGCCGAGCGGTTCCTCCCCAACCCCTTCGGCGCGACCCCAGGCGAGCGGATGTACCGCACGGGAGACCGGGCCCGCTGGCTGGCCACGGGCGAGCTGGACTTCCTGGGCCGCGTCGACTTCCAGGTGAAGCTGCGCGGCTTCCGCATCGAGCTGGGTGAAATCGAAGCGGCGCTCGCGCGGCACCCCACGGTGGGCAGGGCCGTCGTCGCGGTGCGCGAGGACTCGCCGGGCCACCCGAGGCTTACGGCCTACGTCGTCCCGGCGGCGGGTGAGCGGCTGGAGCCCGCGGCCCTGCGCGCGCTCGCGGAGCAGCGGCTCCCGGAGTACATGGTGCCCACGGTGTACGTGGCGCTGGAGTCGCTGCCGCTCACCGTCAACGGCAAGGTGGACCGCCGGGCCCTGCCGGCACCGGAGCCCGTCTCCATCGCGCGGGCCGCCACGGCGCCGCGGACGCCCGTGGAGCAGACCCTGGTCGCCGTCTGGGCCTCTGTCCTGCGGCGCGACGACATCGGCATCCACGACAACTTCTTCGAGCTGGGCGGCGACTCCATCAGCAGCATGCAGGTCAGCAGCCGCGCCCGGCAGGCCGGCCTGCGCGTCACCCCGAAGCAGCTCTTCCGGCACCAGACCATCGCCGAACTGGCCGCGGTGGTGACACCGGGTGTGTCCCGCCTGGACGAGCAGGGGCCCGTCACCGGCTCCGTGCCGCTCACGCCCATCCAGCACGCGTTCTTCGAGCAGGGCTCACCCCAACCCCACCACTTCAACCAGTCCCTGCTGCTGGAGCCTCTCGAGCGCCTGGACGCCGCGCGGCTGGAGCAGGCGTTGGGCCACGTGACGCGGCACCACGACGCGCTCCGGATGCGCTTCACCCGCACGGCGTCGGGCTGGGAGCAGCACGTCGCCGGACCGGAGGCCACGGCGGCGCTGTGCCAGGTGGACCTGTCGCACCTGCCCGAGGACGCGCGGGCCGAGGCCCTGGAGCACGCGGCGGCCCACGTGCAGCGCGGGCTGGAGCTGACACAGGGCCCGCTGGTCCAGGCCGCGCTCTTCGACCGGGGCGAGGGCCTCACCCAGCGGCTGCTGCTGGTGGTCCACCACCTGGTGGTGGACGCGGTGTCCTGGAGGTACGTGCTGGAGGACCTGGAGGCGGCCTACCAGCAGCTGGGCCGGGGCGAGGCCCTGGCGCTGCCGCCCAAGACGACGTCCTTCAAGACGTGGGCGGAGCGGCTGGAGGCCCACGCGCGCTCGGAGGCCATGGAGCGCGAGCTGCCGTTCTGGCTCGCGGGTCCGCCTCCGACCATGCGCCCGCTGCCCGTCGACAAGACGGGGGACAACACGCTGGCGTCGGCCCGCACGCTCACCGTCCGGCTCGAAGCAGAGGAGACGCGCGTCCTGCTCCAGGAGGCGCTGGCCACCTTCCGCGCGCAGGTGGACGACGTGCTGTTGACCGCGCTCGTCCTCGCGTTCGCGCGGTGGACGGGGCAGCCCCGACTGCGGGTCGACCGCGAGGGGCACGGCCGCGAGGAACTCTTCGACGACGTGGACCTCTCCCGCACCGTGGGCTGGTTCACCGCGATGTCGCCCCTGTCGTTGGAGGCCGCCCCCTCGGATGCGCCGCTCCTCACGCTGCGCCGGGTCGCCAGGGCGCTGCGCGCGGTACCGGGGCGCGGGCTGGGCCACGGACTGCTGACGTACCTGCGGCGGGATGAGCACTCGCGGCGGCTCCAGGCCTGGCCCCGGGCCCAGGTGCTCTTCAACTACCTGGGGCAGCTGGACACGCTCGCGTCAGGCACGGCGCTCTTCGCGCTGGCCTCCGAACCGAGCGGCCCCGCGCAGAGCGACCAGGGCCCCCGCTCCCACCTGCTGGAGATCAACGGCGGGGTGTTCCAGGGCCGGCTGGAGCTGTCCTGGACGTACAGCGAGAACCTCCACGAGCGGGGCACCATCGAGTCGCTCGCCCACGGCTACCTGGAGGCCCTGAGGGCGCTGCTCGCGGAGCACCGCGCGCAGCGCGCATCCCGCGTGCCCCAGGTGGACCTGTCGCTTTCGGAGCTGGACCGGCACGCGATGGAGAAGGTGCTGGAGCAGATTCCAGACCTGGAGGACCTCTATCCGCTCTCGCCGGTGCAGGAGGGCATGCTCTTCCACGCACGGCTCAGCCCCGGCTCGGGCGTGTACTTCGAACAGCTCGCGTGGACGTTCCGCGGCAGGGTGGACATGCCCCGGCTCCAGCGCGCCTGGCGCGAGCTGGTGGAGCACAACGCCATCCTCCGCACGTCCTTCCTCTGGGAGGGTGTCCCCCAGCCGCTCCAGGTGGTGCGCGCGAAGGTGGAGCTGGAGTGGACGGAGCACGACTGGCGCGGGCTCGACTCCGCGGAGCAGCAGGCGCGGCGCGACGCCCTGCGGGACGAGGACCGGGCCCGGGGCTTCGACCTGGTGCGCTCGCCACCGTCGCGGATGGCCATGGTGCGGGTGGCGGAGGGCGAGTGGCGCTGCCACTGGAGCTTCCACCACCTGCTGCTGGATGGCTGGAGCGTGGGGCTGCTGTTCGAGGAGCTGTTCGCCCGCTACGACGCGCTCGAGCAGGGCCCGTCGCTCCAGCGGGAGCGGGCGCCGGAGTACCGGGCCTACATCTCCTGGCTGAAGCAGCAGGACCTGGGTGAGGCCGAGGCCTGGTGGCGCCAGACGCTCTCCGGCTTCACGACCCCCACGCCGCTGCCGGAGTCCGGAGCTTTGGCCGGGCGGGCCGGGGGCGTGTCGGAGGTAAAGGAGCGGAAGCTGCGCCTGCCCGACGCGATGACGGAGGCGCTCCAGGCCTTCACCCGCCGCCACCGCGTCACGCTGAACACCCTGGCGCAGGCCACGTGGGGGCTCGTGCTCGGCCGCCATGCCGGCGTGGACGACGTCGTCTTCGGCGCCACCGTGTCGGGCCGTCCTCCCACGCTGCCCGGCGTGGAGGGCATGGTGGGCATGTTCATCAACACGCTGCCGGTCCGCGTGCGCCTCCCCTCGCAAGAGGCGCTGCTGCCGTGGCTCCAGCAGCTCCAGGAGCAGCAGCTGGAGCTGCGTCGGTTCGAACACAGCCCGCTGGTGCAGGTGCAGGGCTGGAGCCAGGTGCCGCGCGGCACGGCGCTCTTCGAGAGCATCCTCGTCTTCGAGAACTACCCGCTGGCCGCCGGGGTGATGGAGCAGGCCCAGCGGCTGCAGATGGATGACGTCGAGCTCATCGACCGGACCAACTATCCCCTCTCCGCCTGCGTGATGCCCCAGGACGCGACGGTGCTGATGCTGTCGTACGAAACGGAGCGCTTCAGCGAGGCCACCATCCAGCTGCTGCTGGGCCAGTGGCGCACCGCCCTGGAGCAGCTGCTGGAGGCCCCCGAAGGCCGGCTGGGGGACCTCACGCTGCTGTCGCCCGACGAGCGTCAGCGCATGCTGGTGGCGTGGAACGACTCGCGCGTCGACTTCACGCAGGACACCTGCGCGCACCACCTCTTCGAGGCCCAGGTCGCGCTCACGCCCGACGCCCCCGCGCTGGAGTGCCAGGGCACCACGCTCAGCTACCGGGAGCTGGACTCCCGCGCCAACCAGCTCGCGCACCACCTGCGCCAGTCGGGCGTGGGTCCGGACACGCCTGTCGGCCTGTGCTGCGAGCGCTCGCCGGAGCTGATCATCGGCATGCTCGGCATCCTCAAGGCCGGAGGCGCCTTCCTGCCCCTGGATCCCGGACATCCCCCCGAACGCATCGCCTTCATCCTGCGCGACGCGGCCGCGCCCATCCTCCTCACCCTCTCCGCCATCGCCGACGAGCTGCCCTCCCAGGGTGAGCAGGTGGTGTGCCTGGACGAGGACTGGGGGGCCATCGCCCGTCAGCCCACGCACGCGCCCGCCTCCCGCGTCCTGCCGGACCACCTCGCCTACGTCATCTACACCTCCGGCTCCACCGGCAGGCCCAAGGGCACCCTCCTGCACCACCGCGGCCTGTGCAACACCGCCCAGGCCGCCGTCCTGCGCCACGGCTTCGCCCCTTCCTCCCGCGTCCTCCAGTTCGCCTCCCCCTCCTTCGACGCCTCCGTCTGCGAAGTCTTCGCCTCCCTCCTCGCTGGCGCCTGCCTCGTCCTCGCCCCCGCACCGCTGCTGCTCCCGGGCGCGCCCCTCCAGGCCTTCCCTGTCTCTTCTACACATCTCCGAGCCCCCGAGACCGGAGCCTAT
>NZ_RAWG01000233.1 GCF_003611735.1 Corallococcus sicarius
GCATCCAGGGACGAACGCACCCGGGAGGGCGGGGAATTCCGGGGCGGGCGCCAGGCCCTGGCTTCAAGGCCGCTGGCCTGGAGGCAGGCCGCGCCGGGCCTTCACCCGGTCGATGAAGGTGTCGATGAGGTGGCGCGCGATGCTCAGCCGGGGCGGGATGCGCGGCAGCTCGTCCACGTCGAACCACCGGGCCTCGGCGATCTCCTTGCCGTCCACGGTGATGTCGCCGCCCGCGTACTCGGCCATGAAGCCCACCATGAGCGAGCGGCCAAACGGCCACGGCTGGCTGCCGAAGTAGGTGAGGTCCTTCAGGTCCACCCCCACCTCCTCCTTCACCTCGCGATGGACGGTCTCCTCCAGGGACTCGCCCGGATCCACGAAGCCCGCCACGGTGCTGAAGAACGGCTCCGGGAAGGTGGCGTTGCGCGCGAGCAGCATCTGGTCGCCGCGGGTGATGAGCACGATGACCGCGGGTGAGATGCGCGGATAGAACGGCGTGTGGTCCACCGGGCAGCGGCGCGCGCGCTCGCCCGCGACGAGCTGCGTGGGGCCGCCACACCGGCCGCAGAAGCGGTGGTTCACCTCCCACTCCGCGATGGACAGCGCGCGGCCGGCCACGGCGAACGTCACCTCGTCCACCTGCTTGTAGAGCGAGCGGGCGGGGACGGGCTTCATCCCTTCAGGCGGCGTGAAGTCCCCGGGCAGCGGCACGGCGTAGCAGTCGGTGTCGTCGAGCACGCCGAGGAAGTGGGCGTTGCCAGCGAGCTCCGGCAGGGCCGCGCCCCGGGGCAGGGCGAGCTGGCCGTCGTTGTCGGACACGAGCAGGTCCATGCCTCGCGCGGCGAACAGGAGCGCGGTGTCGCGCGAACGTGCGGGCGGGTCATACCCGGGCTGGAAGCGTTTCGGGGGGCTCACGGGGCCACCTTAACGGACGGCGCGGCGGGGCGCCGCGCGCTATGCTCCCGGCGTCCTGATTCCGGGAGTCACGCGTGAACGCCTTCATCCTGCGGCTGGTCTGTGGCCTGCTCTTCACCGGCATGGTGCTGGGCGTGGCGACCCATCCGCCCAAGGACCTCACCCAGGGCCTGGGCATGATGCTGCCCGCGACGATGCTGCTGGGCGTGGCGCTGAAGGGGCCCAAGGGGCGCTCGCTGCTGCAGAAGAAGCGCGTGCCGCCCCCGCCGCCGGTGTCCGGCGGTGGGACGCCCGGCGTCTGAAGGCGTCTCTACGCCAGGCCCTGCGCGCGCGTCAGTAGACGGCGAGCAGTTGCACGTCGAAGACGAGCACGGAGTCGCTGGGGATGACGGGCGGAGAGCCCCGGCTGCCGTAGCCCAGGTCCGAGGGGATGACGAGCTTGCGCTTGCCGCCCACGCGCATCCCGGCGACGCCCTGGTCCCAGCCGTCGATGACGCGGCCCTGGCCGAGGTTGAAGGAGAAGGGCTCGCCGCGCGGCAGGCTGCTGTCGAACATGGAGCCGTCCGGGAGCCAGCCGGAGTAGTGCACCTGGACGATCTTCCCGGCGACGGCCTCCGCGCCGGTGCCCACCGTCAGGTCCTGCGTGTACAGCCCGGTGTCGCTCTTGTTCATCGCGCCCAGGTCCACGCCGAGGGCCTCGGCGTACGTCACCTTGGCGGGGTCGCCCGAGGAAGAGTCGTCACCACAGCCCGCGAGGGCGAGCACGGCACCAAGAAGAAGGGGTCGAAGCATGGCCCGCAGCCTGCCCCGCGCGCGCGCTCCGGGGAAGAGGGGAGGGGCTCCGCGCGGCCTGCCCGCCCGGACGGCACCCCTGAAACCGGAGGGGCTCTGAGTGGCTAGAGGTCGCGCTGCATGTGGCGGTGGGGGATGCCCACCTCTTCGTAGGGTTCGCCGTACACCGCGTAGCCCAGCCGCTCGTAGAAGGGGACGACGGGGGCTCGGGCATGCAGGTGCACGTGGCGGAAGCCGCGCCGGCGCAACTCCTCCTCCAGCGCGCGCACCAGCCGCGCTCCCAGCCCCTGGCCCTGCAGCGAGGACGAGACCGCCATCTGGAAGAGCCGGCCGCCGTGCGCGTCCTCCGGGTGGAAGAGCACGCAGCCCAGGACGGTGCCGTCCGCGTGGGCCACCAGGTGGAGGCTGTCGTCCTCGAAGGGGAACTTCACGTCCGCGCGGGTGAAGCCCAGCGGCTCGCGCAGCACGCGGAAGCGCAGGTCCAGCTCCCCGTCGTACAGCGGGTGTCCGGGGTGGATGAAGTCGAGCGACGTGTCGGCCATGGCGCGGAGGATGATCAGAAGCTGCCGGTGAGCTGGAGGTTGAAGGTGCGGCCGTACTGGGGCACGGGTCCCGAGGACAAGTCCTCGCTCACGAGGAGGGCATAGCGCGTGTCGAGCAGGTTGTTCACGCCGGCGAAGTAGCGCAGCCGGCCATAGTCGCCAGACACGCCGAAGCCCAAGAGCAGCGCTTCGCCGCTGTCGGCGCCGGGGAGGCCGTCCACGCGCGCGCTCTGGTAGGTGGCCTGGGTCGCGATGCGCATGTCGCCGTTGCCCACGGGCAGCAGGAAGCGCCCGGAGGCCAGGTGCGCGGGCGCGGCCTGCACCACTTCCTGGGCGGCATTGGCCAGCCGCACGTAGGAGTAGCTCAGGTCCACCAGCAGCCAGCGGCCCGGCTGCCAGTGCAGCCCGGCCTCCGCGCCCCACGCGAACGTCGCGCCGGAGTTGTTCGTGAACACGAGGCACTGGGTGGGTGAGCCCTGGGTGCCGCAGCGGGGCGTGGGCGCGGCCTCGGTGATGAGCGTGACGAGCTGGGAGATGCGGTTGTGGTAGCCGGCCACCGTCAGGCGCAGATCATTCGTCAGGTCGTGCGAGTGCTCCACCTCGAAGGTGGTGATGGTCTCCGGCACGAGGCTTTCCGCGGGGCGCTGGGTGAGGAAGTTGTCCTGGTAGAACAGCTCGTAGACGTTGGGGGCCCGGAAGGCGCGGCCAATCACCAGCTTGGTGAGGCCCTTGTCGTAGGGCCGCCCGATGACGGCCAGGCGCGGCGTGAGCGGCAGCGAGTCCAGGTCGGTGTACTTGTCCACGCGCAGGCCCAGCGACAGGCTCAGGCGCGGGTGCAGGCGCCACTCGTCCAGCGCGTACACGGACAGCAGCGAGCGTCGCCGCGTCTCCAGCGTCCCCTCCACCGAGGGGCCCACGCTCTTCTGGGCCACGCGCAGCTGGGTCTGGCCCTCCACGCCGAACGTGAGGCGGTGCGTCTCGAAGAGGCCCACCAGCAGGCGCGCCTCGGAGGTGAGCCACTCCGCCGCGCCGGAGTCGGTGTTCGCCTGGAGGGTGTCGTCGCCGTAGTTCCAGTGGCCCTCGTAGCGGCTCAGGTCCACGGCGCCGCGCAGGGACAGGGAGACGCGCTCGGAGAGGGCGCGCTCGTACTTCGCCTCGGCGAAGCCGCGCACGTCCTGCACGCGGGTGCCCTGCGCGCCCACGACGGTGCCGTAGGGCGCGGTGGGCACGTCCTTCTTGCGCCCGTGGAGCTGGGCGACGAGGGACAGGTGGCCCAGGCGGACGCGCAGGGAGCCGGTGCCGGCCTGTTCGCCGTCCAGGCCGGTGACGATGGGGCCGGGGTTGCCCAGCAGGGTGGTGTCCGCGCCGCGCGCCTTCATGCCCGCGAGGCTGAAGAGGACGGAGCGGTCGGGGTCCTCCCACGACGTGGTGGCGTGCACGCGCGTGGAGCCCATCGCGCCCACGGAGCCGGTGATTTCGAGGCGCCGGTCCAGGCCCAGCGACTCGCGGGGCACGACGTTGATGACGCCGAAGAAGGCGCCCGTGCCGTACAGGGCGCTGCCGGGGCCGCGCACCACCTCGATGCGCTCCACCTCCTCCAGGTCCACGCTGAGGTCGTGCGCGGCGTAGCCCTGGCCGGCCCACACGTCGTTCATCGCGTGGCCGTCCCAGAGGATGAGGATGCGCGTGTTGAGGTCGCCCGGCGGGGAGAAGCCGCGCACGCCCAGGTAGGTGTACGTCCGGTCGTCGGTGAGGAAGAAGCCGCGCACGCCGGCCAGCGCCTCGGCGAGGGTGCGCCAGCCAAAGGCGCGCAGCTCCTCCGGCGTGAGCACGGTGGTGGAGGCGGGGGCCTCGTCCACGGACAGGAGGCTCTTGGACGCGGCGCGCACCGGGGGCGGTTCGTAGCGCAGGGTGGCGTGGACCCTCACCTCCTTGTCGGGGATGACGGTGACCTTCTGGCGCACGGGGCGCACGTCGCGGCTCTCCACCTCCAGCACGTGCTCGCCCTCCTGGAGGGTGACGACGGTGGGGGTGAAGCCCGCGGGCCGGCCGTCCACGCGCACCGTGGCGCCGTCGTGGTTGGACGTGACGACGACGCGGCCACTGGGGCGCGTCTGGGCGCTCAGGGTGACGCTGAGCGGCAGGGTGCCCTCGGCGGGCACGTCGAGGACGTACTGGCCGGGAGCGTGGCCGGGGGCGCGCACATGGAGCACGCGCTGGCCCGGGGACAGGCGCAGCTTCGCGGGGATGCGGCCCAGGACGGGGCCGGTGGGGCTGTCGCGCAGCTCGGCGCCCTCGGGGGTGCCGGTGATTTCGACGATGCCGGTGATGAGCCCCATGTCCAGGTCCAAGGGCACTTCGCGGCCCTTGGTGACGGTGACGATGGACTCCGTGGGGCGGTAGCCGTCCTTGCGCACGAGGACCTTGTGGCGGCCCGGTGTGAGCGCGAGCGTCTGCGGCGAGCGGCCCCGGCTGCCCAGGTCGGTGCGGTCCACGAAGACGTCCGCGCCCTTGGGGTTGGTGGTGACGCGCACCAGGGCGACCTTGGGGCGCAGCCGCTCCAGGGAGCGGGAGACCTCGTCGGCGTCCTCGGTGGGCAGGTCCTCCACCAGCAGGTCGTTGTAGTAGCGGTAGGCCTCGTTGAACTTGCCCAGGGCCTCGAAGCAGCGCGCGATGTTGAAGAGGACGTTGCGGTTGGGCACCAGCCGGTAGCTGGTGAAGTACGAGCGCAGCGCTTCGGTGTAGTTGCCGTGGGAGTACGCGTCGTTGCCCAGTTCGAAGGCGATGTCCGCCTCATCCGCCGTGTTGTCCGCCAGGGCGGGACCGGTGGTGAAGAGCAGCAGCGAGAGCAGCCAGGGGCCGAGGAGGGACACACGCATGGTGACGCCCTGCATTCTTCCCCCGATGACGTGTCAGGTCCATGACAGGGGGCCAGGGCCAGCGGATTGGCTCGCGTCCCGCCCGGCGGGGGTCAGCGGGCGAGCGCCGTCGCGAGCCGCAGCGCCGCGGCTTCCAACGCTTCCTCGGGAAGGTGTTCGCCGGGGGCCGCGTCAAAGACACCCCGGCCCCGCAGGTGCGCGGGTGTGTCCGCGAAGCGGGGGACCAGGTGCAGGTGGAAGTGGCGCAGCACGTCGCCAATGGCGAAGGCGTACACGTGCTCCGCGCCCAGCACCTCGCGTTGGGCGCGCATCACCCGGGCGGCGAAGGGCCCCAGCTCGCGCGAGGCCGCCTCTTCCAGGTCGTATCAGCCGCGCACGTGCTGCTCGCTGGTGAGCACCACCCAGCCGGAGACGGGGCTGGGCGAAGCCACCGCGTGAAGCACGAATCCAGGGGCGCGCGCCAGGACGCCACCGGTCGTGCGGGTGTCCCCGCGAACGATGGCGCAGCCCAGGCAGGGGTCATTGATGTTTGACATGCCGTGTCAGCCTAACACCCCCCTGGGTGAATTTCCCCCCACCTTGACGCCATGGCCCCGCCTCAGGGAGTGTCCGATTTCCGCCCTTTCGTAACTGCTGGGGCGTGAAAATTCTGTCACGAATTCAAGGGTGGGGACGATGAAGAAGTTTCTGATGATGGCTGTATTGCCGCTGCTGGTGGGGGGATGCGGCAGCGACGAGACCGATGCGAACAACGACGGTGTCGTGGACGGCATTCGCGATCCGAACAACGTGTCGGTGGTGGTGCCTTCGACGCCGAAGGGGACCGTGTCGGGCCAGGTGCTGGGCACGAACCTGATGCCGCTCGCGGACGTCACGGTGTCCATGACGATTGGCAGCCAGACGTCGCCCAAGACGGCGACGACGGACGCGGCCGGCAACTTCGTGATGACGGACGTGCCGGCGGCGGCGCAGGTGCTGCTGACGTTCAGCAAGACGGGCTACGCGACGCTGCGCGCGACGTCGACGGTGCCGGCCGAGGCGGGCACGGTGCCCATCAACAACGGCAACGCGAGCTTTGGTCCCATCACCCTGGCGCAGCTGAACAGCTCGCTGCGCTTCCACGTGGTGACGCCGGATGGCCGTCCGGCCGCGGGCGCGAAGGGCACGCTGGAGGTGGACAAGGCGGGCTCCATCATCCTGGGCAACTACGAGACGGGCACCTCCGTGGTGAGCAAGGTCTACGTGGAGGCCACCGCGGACGAGCAGGGTGTGCTGACGTTCACCGGCGTGCCCTCCGGCGCGGAGCTGGCGCGGCTGAATGGCAGCTACAACCTGTGGGTGTCCCCGCTGGACGCCAACGGTGACGGCGCCCCGGAGACGGGCGGCTTCGTGACGAGCTACTCGGGCAGCTCCATCGTGAGCACCAGCGTCACGCGCGTCATCAACCTGCCGTACACGCGGCCGCAGGGTGGTGCGCTCTTCATCGAGAGCAGCAACGTGAGCAGCCTCAAGGCTCCCGTGTCGACGGATCCCCTCAACAACATGGTCCGCCCGGGCGAGCCCGTCTACGTGTACTTCAACCAGCCGGTGCAGCCGGGCTCCATGCTCGTGCGCCTGACGGACGAGTACGCGAAGGAGTCGCTGCCGGTGACGGCCACCGTGAACAACGGCGGCTACTCGGCGACCATCTCCCCGGGCGCGGGGGTCGTCCAGGAGGGCAAGGAGTACAACCTCTTCGTGCGCGCGGTGTCCGCCGAGGGCGGCACCAACCTCACCCAGACGGGCTTCTTCTTCGGTGGCAGCCAGGCCACTCCGAAGGCCGTGACCATCGCCGAACTCCGCTACCAGGAGAAGGATCTGCCGCCTGCGGCCACGGCGACGCAGCTCAATGCTGGCGAGACGGTCTACGTGAGCTTCAGCGCGCCCCTCAAGAATCTGTCTGGCTATGATGTCCAGGTCTTCTTCGATGCGGACATCGACGGCAACGGCAGGAAGGGTGAGTACTCGGTCGGTGAGGTCGGCAACTACAGCGGCCAGGGCTTCCCGCTCTTCATCAACGAGCCCACGGGGCCCTACGCGACGCGCACGCCCGCCGAGAAGCCTGTCTTCGGAATCCAGCCGTCGACCTACAGCACCCGTTTCTCCTTCGTCTACCCCGGCTCCGTCGCGCTCGCTCCGGGCCAGGCGAAGATCGTCGTCGCCTTCTCCAAGCAGGCGTCCAACCAGGGGGTCAACGAGACCTATGAGAGCATCTGGGGCCAGCCCATGAATGTGGACCTGGAAGCGACGGGAATCGTGCTCCAGCCCGCGCCGACTGCGGCTCCGGCTCCGTGATTCGAGCCGTGTTGTCCTGACGCGGCGGTACTGAGTTGAACCTGATGCCCCTGTGAAGCCCAGGCTTCGCAGGGGCATCTTGCTGTGCGGAGGGGCCCACACGCGGCCACGTCCCTCCTGCCGGATCCCACGTCTTGAATGGAGACGGGCTCGCGAGGGATGCAACAGCGCGTGGACCCGTGATGGGATGGATCCCTTCTTGCTCTGCGCCGGACTCATGAAAAATCCGAAGAGCCTGCTGCTGATGCTGTGGATGATGGGCTCGGCCTGCATCCAGGTGCCTGACCTGGAACCGGGAGCGCTTCCGGATGCAGGAAGCCTGGATGCGCGTCCTGTCTCGGTGAACTGGCTGTCGCCCGAAGCCGGGAGTTCCACCAATGGGACGCTCCGGGTCAGCGTGGAGGTCACTGGCCCCTCTCCTGATCGTGTGGAGTTGTTGGTGGATGGCACGCCGGTGGGCCTGTTCTCCGCGTCCCATTCGCTGAACTGGGAGACCTGGTCGCTCGCTGAAGGTCCTCATGTCCTTGCCGTGCGCGCGACCCGGAACTCGCAGGTCTTCACGAGTCCCGAGCGCACCGTGACGGTGGATCGAACCCTCCCAAGGATGACTTCCCAGACCCCTGCCAACACCGCATCCTTTGTTCCAGCGGGCACGGCGATCCATGCGACGTTCTCAGAGCCCCTGCTGGCCTCCAGCGTCAGCACGCAGTCCATCCAATTGACGGTGAACTCCGCGCCATTCAGTGCGGACGTGTCGCTGTCAGGGGATGGAAGGGCGCTGACGATTTCTCCGCGTACCCCTTTGCCCGTGGACAGTCAGGTCGCTGTCACGATTGACGCCGCCGTCACCGATCTGGCGGGGAACAGGGTGGAAGCGACGTCCCGGGATTGGAGGTGGATGATCCCGTCCTATCTCCTGGTCGGAGAGCCGTTACTGGTCGGAAGCATGGAGACCAGCTACATCGACCAAACCTCGCTTCGAATCGGCGGAGACTCACGCCCTGTCGTGGCTTGGGCGCAGCGTGGCAGTGTCCACGTCAAGCGCTGGAACGGCGATGCGTGGGAGTATCTCGGCGGCCCGCTGAAGTCAGGCGCCACGAACAATGTCTGGGACAGCGCGCTTCAGATAGACACTGAGGGACGCCCCCTGGTGGCCTGGATCGAGTATTTCGAAAGCAGTATCAATCAGTTTCACGCTCGACGATGGAATGGCACGGCCTGGGAGTCCCTGGGCACGTTCCTGAACTCCAGTCTGTCAGGGGGGCGGATCGATTGGATGGATTTCAGCAGCGGGACGCAACAGGCCCCTGTGGTTGCATGGGAGGAGCGGAATGGCTCCCAACACCAGTTCGTGCTTCGTCAGTGGGATGGCAGTACGTGGGTTGAAAAGGCTCTACCTCTGCCTGTGCCGCGAGCAGGGAATGTCTACTCCCCGGGCTTTGACCTGGATGCCGCAGGGCGGCCTGTCTTTACGTTTGGGGCGAATGACGCGCAAGGGGCGGCTGTTGGCCACGTGGTGAGATGGAATGGGTCAACCTGGCAGGATATCTCGGAGGGGCTTGAGGGCTTTCCTACAGCCCGGGTCTTCCATCCTGATGGAAGCCTCTTGGTCGGCGTCACGGCGAGGGTCGAGGGGCGATGGAGACCGCTCGTCAAGCGGTGGAATGGGAGCGCCTGGCTTGCTGTGGGCGGGCCTGTGGACTCCGATTTCAGCACCCATGGACGGGCCCTCAATGGCATTGTCGTGGACGCTCAAGGCTTGCCGATGGCCCTGCTCACCGAGGTTCACACTCAACCTGGGACTTCGAGCACGGTGGGGCAGGTGCGGCAGTGGACCGGTGATCGCTGGGAGGACGTCTCCGGAGTCCTGCGACCGGCCCCTGGCATGTGGAAGCAGGGTCTGCCCTCACTGGCCCTCAGCGCAGACAGGGCGCCCGTCATCGCCTGGCTTGAAGGAACCGACCCAGCACTCGCCAACAGCGTGAGCGCCGTCCACGTGCATCGCGTCAACCAGTGACGCTCAGCACCCTCCATCCGCCCACACCCCCATCCAGCATCCCCCCTGTTTCACACCGGACGCCGGACCCGCCTTCCTTCTCCCTTCGTCCAGGGAAATCTTGCGAGAACGGGCGCTTTTTCAAGAACGTGTTTAGATTCATCCTGCCCCTCCCCTGCATGCGAGGCGTCTGCTCCATGAAGAACGCGGTCCTGACATCCCCGGAGAGCGAGCCGACCGCGAGCGGTGGGCCGGCTCCCGTGAACGCCAAGAAGCGCGTCCTCGTCGTGGACGACTTCGACGATGCCCGCGAGATGTACGCGGAGTACCTGGAATTCTGCGGGTTTGAGGTCGACACCGCCCGCAACGGCGTGGAGGCCGTGGAGCGCGCCCAGGTGGGGGAGCCGGACATCATCCTCATGGACCTGTCCTTGCCCATCATGGATGGCTGGGAGGCGACGCGGCGCATCAAACAGGACCTGCGCACCCGGGACATCCCGGTGATGGCCCTCACCGGCCACGTGCTCGCTGGCAACGCCGAACACGCCCTCTCCGTGGGCGCGGACGAGTTCGTCGCCAAGCCCTGCCTGCCGCAGGACCTGGAGAACAAGATCCGCAACATGCTCAAACCCAGCAAGGCGAAGCCCCGCTCGGGTCAGGAGTGAACCACCCCTGTCGCCGCTCCTGTCCGCTGGCGGACACTCGGGTGCGGCGCCCTGCTCCAGGCCGGCCTCCTGCGGGCCCCCGGGTTGACCCCCGGACGCGGGAGCCGTAGGCAACCCCGGTGGGCTCTCCCGCCTCGTCCCCCCCATCCGATGCGTGGACTCCTCCGGAGGAGTTCGACGAGTACCGCATCGTGCGGCCGCTCGGCCGGGGACGCACGGGCCGGGTGTATCTGGCGCACGACACGCTCCTGGAGCGCCCGGTCGCGGTGAAGTTCATCCCGTCGCTGGGGTCCAACGCCCTGGCGCGCTTCCTGGTGGAGGCCCGCGCCGCCGCCCGCATCCAGCACCCCAACGTCGTCACGCTGTACCGCGTGGGTCAGCTGGAGGATCAGCCGTACCTCATCTCCGAGTTCATCCGGGGCGTCAGCCTGGACCGGCTCTCCCGGCCCGTGTCGTGGGAGCGGGCGCTGGGCATTGGCCGGGACCTGGCCCGGGGGCTGGGCGCCGCCCACCGCCGGGGCGTGCTCCACCGCGACATCAAGCCCGGCAACGCCGTGCTCACCGAGAGCGGCGAGGTGAAGCTGCTCGACTTCGGGCTCGCCAAGCTGCTCGACCGCGCGGAGAGCAGCGAGCCCTCCGCCCCGCGCGCGCCCATGCCGCCCCCGGAGCTGCCCGCGGACTGGGACCCCGAGGCCAGCCCCGCCCTGGGCGCCCGCTCGCTGGATGGCGTCTTCCTGCCGTCGCTGCCACGCGGCTCGCTGGTGGGTACGCCGTACTACATGTCCCCGGAGGCCTGGGCCGGCGAGGAGCTCACCGCGCGCAGCGACGTGTACTCGCTGGGTGTCGTGCTCTACGAGCTGTGCGCAGGCCGCGGCCCCTTCCGTGACGTGCCCTGGCGCGAGCTGTCCGAAGCCGTGCGCACCCGCGACGTGCGGCCCCTCCTGGAGGTCGCCCCATCGGTGGACCCCGGCTTCGCCGCCGCCATCGACAAGTGCCTGCGCCGGGACCCGGGCCAGCGCCACGCGTCCGCCGCGCAGCTGCTCGACGCGCTGGAGGCCCTGACGCGCGAGGAGGTGCCCGTCGTCGTCCCGGAGGGCAATCCCTACCGCGGCCTCCAGGCCTTCGAGGCCGAGCACCGCTCGCTCTTCTTCGGCCGCCGCCGTGAACAGCGCGCCGTGCTGGAGCGCCTCAAGGCGGAGGCCTTCCTGCTGATGACGGGCGACTCCGGCGTGGGCAAGTCGTCGCTGTGCCTCGCCGGCATCCTGCCCGCCGTATGCGACGGCGCGCTGGAGGACGGCCGGCGCTGGCGCACCGCGCGGCTCGTGCCCGGCCGCAGGCCCGTGTCCGCGCTCGCCGCCGCGCTCGCCCCGGTGCTGGAGGTGGGCGAGGAGCCGCTCGCGGAGACGCTGCGCCAGGACCCCACGTCCCTTGGCCGGAGGCTCCGCGCGAAGCTGGGCACCCAGGGCGGCCTGCTGCTCTACATGGACCAGCTCGAGGAGCTGGTGACGCTGTCGCCTCCCGAAGAGGCCGCGACCGCGGGCGCCGCGCTGGGCTCGCTCACGGAGGCGGCCGGCGGACTGCGGCTCCTGGCCACCGGGCGCAGCGATTTCCTCACCCGCCTCACCGGCGTGCCCGGCCTGGGGCCGGAGGTGCCGCACGCGCTGTACCTGCTGCGCGCGCTCACCCCGGAGGAGACGCGCGAGGCCATCGTCGGCCCCGCGCGCGTCAAGGGCGTGCGCTTTGAATCCGAGGCCGTGGTGGATGCACTCGTCGCCTCCACGGCGGCCTCCGACGGCGGCCTGCCGCTGCTCCAGTTCGCGCTCGCGGAGCTGTGGGACGCTCGCGACGAGGCCCAGGGCGTGATGACGCAAGCGGCGCTGGATTCGCTGGGCGGCGTGTCCGGGGCGCTCGCGCGGCACGCCGACGCCGCCGTGGCCCGCCTGCTGCCGGATCAACGGTCCGCGGCGCGCGGGGTGATGCTGCGCCTGGTCACCGCGGATGGCACCCGCGCGCGCAAGACGGACCGCGAGCTCGTGGGCGATGACCCCCGCTACCGCGCCGCGCTGGAGGCCCTGGTGCGCGCGCGCCTGCTCGTCGCGCGCGAAGGGGAGGGCGGCACCGCGTACGAGCTGGCCCACGAGGCGCTGCTCACCGGATGGACCACGCTGGCGCGCTGGCTGGTGGAGGCGGGCGAGCGCCGCGAGGTGCAGGCCCGGCTGGAGGCCGCCGCCGCGCAGTGGGAGCGCCTGGGCCACGCGCGCGAGTCACTCTGGGGCCCGCGTCAGCTCGCGGAGACGGCGGTGCTGGAGCCGTCCGAACTCACCCGGCGCGAGCAGTCCTTCCTGGAGACCTCGCGCCGCACCGGCGTGCGCAGCCGGCGCCTGAAGCAGGGGCTGGCGCTGGGCTTCCTCCTGTCGCTGGCCCTGGTGTACGCGGGCCTCCAGTGGCGCGAGCGCCGCATCCTCGACGGGCGCGTGCGCGCGGAGCTGGGCGCGGCCACCGCGGAGCTGACCGCCGTGCGCGGCGAGCGCGACGCGCTCCAGGCCGAGCGCGCCGAGGCCTTCCGCCTCTACGACTCCGGCCACAAGTCGGACGGCGACCGCAGCTGGTTGAAGGCCACCGGACACGCGGCCCAGCTGGCCCACCACTTCGACGTCGTGGCGGACCGGCTGGAGCGCGCGCTGGCCCTGGCACCCGGCCGCGCCGACGTGCGCGACGCGCTGGCGGACTTCCTCTACGAGCGCGCCCTGTGGGCCGAGAGCGAGCGCGAGCCCGTGCTGCCCGCGCTGCTGCAGCGGCTGCGCCTCTACGACCCGGAGGGCCTCCGCTGGCAGCGCTGGAACGCGCCCGCACGCCTGTCGCTGGCCCTGGACGTGGCCGTGCCCGGCGCCACCGCGGAGCTGCGCCCCCTGTCACGCGCGCCCGGAGGCCCGGAGGTCGCGGGCGAACCCGTGCCGTCCACGGGCGCGCTGCCGTGGAGCGACGTCACCGTGGCGCCCGGCCCCTACCAGCTCACCGTGCGCGCGCCGGGCCACGAGGACGCGGTGCAGCCGCTGCTCCTCCAGCGCGGTGAGGCGCGGCGCGTCGTCCTGCCGCTGCCCCGCGCGGGCTCGCTGCCGGCGGGCTTCGCCTACGTGCCCCCGGGCGAGGTGCGCTTCGGCAGCGCCGCCGAGTCCAGCGTGCGCGACTTCTTCAACGCCGTCCCCCTGCACCCGGTGCCCGTGCCGGCCTTCCTCGTCGCCCGCCATGAGACGACGTTCGCGGACTGGCTGGTGTACCTGGCGGCCCTGCCCCCGCCGGAGCGCGAGCGGCGCCAGCCCCGCGTGGGGACCGGCGGCTATGCCGGGGTGCTCGCGCTGGAGCAGGACGCGGGCGGCTGGCGGCTGCGCTTCCAGCCCGGTGGGGTGCTCTACACGGCCCGGAGCGGTGAGCCCCTGCGCTACGCCAAACGCTCCCAGCGCCGGGAGCAGGACTGGCGCCAGTTCCCGGTGAGCGGCATCTCCTTCTCCGACGCGGAGGCCTACGCGGCCTGGCTCAACACGTCCGGGCGCGTGCCAGGGGCGCGGCTGTGCTCGGAGCTGGAGTGGGAGCGCGCCGCGCGCGGCGTGGACGGCCGCGAGTACCCCCACGGCAACCGGCTGGCCCCGGACGAGGCCAACGTGGACACCACCTACGGCAAGGAGCCGGGCAGCTTCGGCCCGGACGCCGTGGGCAGCCACCCCGCGTCCCGCAGCCCCTTTGGCGCGGACGACATGGCCGGCAACGTGTGGGAGTGGACGCGCTCGTTCCTGGAGCCCGGCCGCCCGGTGGCCCGCGGAGGCAGCTACTCGTTCGCTGTCACCTCCGCGCGCTCCACCAACCGCGAGTTGCCGGAGGCCTCCATGCGCGACGTCGCGGTGGGCCTGCGCGTGTGCGCGGACCTGCCGGCGTCCGCCGCGGGCGCTGGCCCCTGAGTCCCGGATGAGCCCCGGCCCGGACTGAGCATCACCCAACGATTGAACCCCTGGGGAACCCCGGGATTCGCCCTCGGGTCGCTCCCAAGTGGAAGCTACCGGACGCTGCAAGTGCCCGTGAGGGCTTGCCCCAGTTGCCGCTCCTCCCCCCCATTCCCACCTTCTGAACAGGAAGCACGGTGCGGGGTCGGGGTCGGGCAGGGGAAGGGGCATCCAGATGAAGACGTTGCAGCGAGTGGTCGCGGCGTGTCTTGCCGTCGTGGCAGTGGGCTGTGGCACGGAATCTTCGGAGCCCGAGGCTCCCTCCCTGCGCTCGCAGGTGGCGGAGATGGTGTCCCCCAATGGGCGCAACCTGAATGGCCGCAACCTGAACGGCCGCAACCTCAACAACTCCGAGCTGGGCAGCATGCTCGTGTCCGTGGACTACGCGGACGCCCGCTCCGCCAACGGCAAGGTGCTCGCGGGCGTGCGGCTGGAGGGCTCGGCCTTCGTCGGCTTCGACGGCACCACCCGCGTGACGGGCACCGCCTTCACCGGCGCGCGCTTCACCGGCCGGCTCGGTGACGGCTCCGCCCTGCCCCTGCGCGTGGACAACATCGCCCAGGGCACCGGCGTGGACAGCGACCTGTGGTCCTACCGCGTCTCCTACCAGGGCAGCGACGGCAGCTGGCGCTCGGTGTGCCAGGACGCCAACGGCGAGGACGCCGCCGCCATCGCGGTGGCCGGCCGCTGGGACTACCGCCAGGGCGTGCCCGGCGAGGGCGGCGCCCGCATCGAGGACGCCAGCGCCTTCACCTTCGCCTGCGAGGGCGCCGCCATCGCGAAGTGCATGCACTTTGGCTACAAGCCGTGGGCCACCGGCGCGGACGGGCAGAGCCTCGCGGGCCACCACCAGGCCTGCACCCGCATGGTGCGCGCGGACTTCTGCGGCGACGGCGAGTCGCACACCACGGATGGCCAGTGGGTCAACCTCTACGACGGCGCCGGCGTCCAGAGCGACACCGAGTCCTGGAGCCTGGAGGGCGAGTGGAACGAGGACGGCGCCCGCTGCTTCACCTCCACGACGCGCGCCCACGCCGCTGTCACCTGCTCCGGCTTCACCGCCCTCCCGAGCTGCGGCGACACCGCCCACTTCCAGTCCGGCACCCGCCTCATCAGCGAGACGCCCTACGGCATCACCGGGTTGTAGCCTGCCAGGTTACAACAATGGCTGGCTTGTAGCGGGATAGGTTACAAAACCGGCAAGTCGTTAAAAGTCAGTGTTTCATGTTATGAGAAACGCCTGATTCACATCCGGGAGCCCTGGGGGCTCTCCGGGTG
>NZ_RAWG01000234.1 GCF_003611735.1 Corallococcus sicarius
GCGCCACGCCGGCATCATTGGGGCGGGCCGGCGGCATCGCGGCGGGGGCCGGAGCCGGCGTGGCGCTGGGAGGCGGCGCGGGCGTCGCGGTCGTCACCCGGGCGGCATAGCCCGGCGCGTCGATGTGGACGTTCCCTTCCGCGTCGATGCGGACGGTGGCCTTCTCGAAGCGCTGGTTCTTCACGCTGTCGATGTTGACGCCGTTGAGGAAGACGGAGCCGGCCACGGCCAGCATGGGGACGAGCGTGGCCGCGAGGGTGAGCGCGATGCGGGCGGACGGGCGAGACATGGGGGGCATCCCTCCAGGGAATCCTCAACAGTCCCGGGTGCTTGCAACGACTTAGCGCACCCCGGGGAGCGGGACAAGGCGAGTGTGGCCCGGGTTGGAGCGCACCACCGCCCCGAACATTCACCCGGAAGTCCCGCGGGCCTGCGTCAGGGCGCCGCGGTCGGCGTCGCGCCGGGCTCCCCGGGCGGCAGCTCCCGCTGCGCGAGCGCCCAGTCCCCGCCCAGGCCGTGTCCTTCACGGAAGCGGCGGAAGTCGCGCTGCACGGCGCGGGGGTAGCGACGGAACTTCTCCAGCTCCCCGGCCTTCAGGGCGTCCCGGATGCGCGTGGGGCCGGCGTTGTACGCCATCAGCGCCAGGTCCAGGTCGCCGCCAAAGCGGCCCTGCAGCGAGCGCAGGTAGCGGATGCCCAGCCGCACGCAGACGGCGGGATCGGACACCACCTCCTCGCGCGACAGCCGCAGCCCCTCCTTCTCCGCCAGGAAGTGCAGCGTGCTGGGCTTGATCTGCATCAGCCCCCGGGCGCCCTTGTCGGAGATGGCCTCCTCCTCGAAGTCGGACTCCACGTCGATGAGGGCCAGCACCAGCAGCGGATCATACCCGGTGCGTCGGGCCTCCTCGTCAATGGCCTGCCCCAGCCGCCGGCGCAGGGTGAGCCCCAGGTCCGGGGCGCGCTTGGCCAGCACCGCGTCGATGAGCACCGCCTCCGCGGAGGCGGACTCCATCGACACCACCTCGGGGACCACGGGCTGGGATGGGGGCTCCTCCAGGAGGGGCACCACCCGCGCGGACACCACGAGCGCCACACCCGCGAGCAACGGGAGCCGGGAGCACCCGCTGCTCAGGGCGTGCAGCCCCGCGAAGAACCGCGTTCCCAACGACCTGCCGCCCGAGGCGGCGGGTCCACTCACTTGCGGTGCTCCAGGGCCTGGATGCGCTCGGAGAGGCGCTCCAGTCGGCTGCCAAACGCCTGCAACTCCTCGCGGCGCGGCAGCTTCAGCAGCGTGAGCGCCGTGCGCACCCGCTCCTCCACGTTGTGCTCCAGGTCCTTGCGGTGCCCCGTCAGCCGCTCGGCGAACTCCCGCGCCTGACGCTTCACCTCATCCTGGCTCCAGCCCGCGACGGACGCCACGCGCTGCACGGCGCGGGAAGCCTCCTCCTCCGCCGTGTTCACCGCCAGGAGCGCCTGGCTCCAGATGCGCTCGAACGCCTCCGCCACGGAGGTCTTCTCTCGGGGGGCCTCGGTATTGTTGTCCATGAAGTCGCTCCGGGAGCGCCCCGGGCCCCATCCATGACGGGAAACCCGAGGCATTCAAACGAAAGGGGCGTCCACCTAAGCACACCCCTTGGGTGAAGAAAACGCTGCTCAGGCCCGCGGAGAAGACGCCGCGCTGCCCGAATTCTTGGTCGTGCCGTGGGCCCGACGGGTGGGCTTCAGCAGTACATCCAGCTTCTTCGACAGGCGGCCCAGCTCGTGGGTGATCTGCTGCACCTGGGACTGGCTGGCAACTCCCACCGCCTCCACGACCTTCGCCTGCAGCCCGTCCAGACGCTTGCGCAGCCCCGCGCCCGCCGCGTCCACCTTCTTGGTCAGCTCCTGCACCCGGGGGTCCGCGCGCAGCTCACCGGCCTGCACCTTCGTCCACAGGGCCTGGACCTCCTTCTTCGCCTCCTGGCCCCGCGTCTCCAGCACCTTGAAGGCCTTGTTGGCCTCCCCTTCCAAACCCTCGAACCGCTTCTGCGCATGGGAGAGCTGCCCCTTCAGGAAGCTCTCCACGTTCTGCGTGACACCCGTCTTCTCAGCCGTCTTCGTCTGCGTCGTGGTCATGTGACTCTCCCCCACCCGGGGAATCCCGGGCCGATAACGTGATGCGTCAAGATAACGCACCGCGACACGGTGTCAAGGCGAAGTCAGATGAACTGTGCAAAACGAGAAAGCCGCCGCCCCGGCATGAAACCAGGACGGCGGCAGACTCCCGGAGCGTCAGGGACGCTCCGTCAGCGCACTAGGCGACGTCGGTGGACCGGGTGTCCGGCCGCGACGGCGGAGGGGCCAGCGGGCCGGTGTCTCCGTGGGTGGCGGCCAGGGCGGCCTCCATCTCGTTGACCTCGTCCGTGGGGCTCTCCACCTCGATGTCGAGGTGCTTGTAGTTCGGCAGGCCCGTGCCGGCGGGGATGAGCCGGCCCATGATGACGTTCTCCTTGAGGCCGCGCAGGTAGTCCACCTTGCCGTTGATGGCGGCCTCGGTGAGCACCTTCGTGGTCTCCTGGAACGACGCCGAGGAGATGAACGACTCGGTGGAGAGCGAGGCCTTGGTGATGCCGAGCAGCAGCGGCTCACCCACGGCCGGGCGCTTGCCCTCGGCCATGACCTTCTCGTTCTCCTCCTCGAACACCCACTTCTCGACCTGCTCGTCGACCAGGAAGTTGGTGTCGCCCACGTCCGTGACGCGCACCCGGCGCAGCATCTGCCGGACGATCGTCTCGATGTGCTTGTCGTTGATCTTCACGCCCTGCAGTCGGTAGACCTCCTGCACTTCGTCCACCAGGTAGCGCGCGAGTTCCTTCTCGCCCAGCACCTTCAGGATGTCGTGCGGGTTGGCCGCGCCGTCCATCATCGCCTCGCCGGCCTTCACGCGGTCGCCGGAGTGGACGTTGATGCTCTTGCCCTTGGAGATCAGGTACTCCTTGGCCAGGTCCGCGCGCTGCTCGCCGCTCACCTCGGGGGTGATGATGAGCTTGCGCTTGCCCTTGGTGTCCTTGCCGAAGGACACCACGCCGTCGATCTCCGCGATCGCCGCCGCATCCTTGGGCTTGCGCGCCTCGAAGAGCTCGGCCACGCGGGGCAGACCGCCCGTGATGTCCTTGGTCTTCGTCGTCTCGCGCGGCACCTTGGCGATGACCTCGCCCGCGGAGATCTCATCCGTGTCGTTCACGGTGATGATCGCGCCCTGGGGCAGGAAGTAGCTCGCCTGGTTCTTGGAGGACGGCAGGTCCTTCACGTTGCCCTGCGCGTCGCGGATGGTGACGCGCGGACGCGCCTCCGGATCCTTGGACTCGATGACCGTCTTGCGCGACAGGCCCGTCACTTCATCGAGCGTCTCGGACATCGTCACGCCTTCGATGATGTCCTCGTAGCGCACGACACCGCCCACTTCCGTGAGCAGCGGGATCGCGAACGGGTCCCACTCGGCCAGGAGCACGCCCGGCTCCAGCTTCTGGTGTTCCTTCACCAGGATGCGGGCGCCGTAGATGATCTGGTAGCGCTCGCGCTCGCGGCCCGACTCGTCGACGACGACGAGCTCGCCGTTGCGGTTCATGGCCACCAACGTGCCGTCCGCCTTCTGCACCGTGTTCAGGCCCGCGAACTTCACGGAGCCCGCGTAGCGGTTCTCGAGGCTGGACTGCTCCGCGCGCCGCGTCGCCGCACCACCGATGTGGAAGGTGCGCATCGTGAGCTGGGTACCCGGCTCACCGATGGACTGCGCCGCGATGACGCCCACGGCCTCGCCGACGGACACCTTGCGGCCGCGCGCCAGGTCACGGCCGTAGCACTCGACGCAGATGCCGCGCTTGGCCTGGCAGGTGAGCACCGAGCGGATCTTCACCTTGTCCAGGCCGCTGTTCTCGATGCGGCGGACGCGCTCCTCGTCGATCTCCTCGTTGGCGCGCACCAGCACCTCGCCCGTCACGGGGTCGAGGATGTCGTCCAGGGCCACGCGGCCCAGGATGCGCTCACCCAACGGCTCGATGATCTCTCCGCCTTCGACCAGGGCGCCAATGAACAGACCGTCCATGGTGCCGCAGTCGTACTCGTTGATGATGGCGTCCTGCGCCACGTCCACGAGACGGCGGGTGAGGTAACCGGAGTTGGCCGTCTTGAGCGCCGTGTCCGCCAGGCCCTTGCGGGCGCCGTGCGTGGAGATGAAGTACTGGAGCACGGAGAGGCCTTCACGGAAGTTGGCCGTGATGGGCGTCTCGATGATTTCACCGGAGGGCTTGGCCATCAGGCCGCGCATGCCGGCCAGCTGACGGATCTGCTGGGCGCTGCCGCGCGCGCCCGAGTCGGCCATGATGTAGATGGGGTTGAACGACGGCTGCTTGCGCGTCGTGCGCACGCCCTCGTGGTAGCCCGTGGCCTCGTCGGTGGAGATCTGCTGCATCATCTCCTGGGCGACCTTCTCGGTGATCTCCGCCCAGATATCGATGACCTTGTTGTAGCGCTCACCGTCGGTGATGAGGCCCTCGAGGTACTGGTTCTCGATCTCCGCCACTTCCTTGCGCGCGTAGTCCAGGAACTCCTGCTTCTTCGCAGGGATGATCATGTCCTTGAGCGCGATGGAGATGCCGGCGCGGGTCGCGTGGAAGTAGCCCAGGCTGCGGATGCGGTCGGCCAGCAGCACCGTCTCCTTCTCGCCCGTGAGGCGGTAGCAGAGGTCGATGAGGTTACCGAGCGACTTCTTGTCGAGCACCTTGTTGATGGCGTCGAAGCCCACGCGGCGCGGCACGACCTCCCACAGCAGCACGCGGCCGACCGTGGTCTCCTTGCGCTTGGCGTCGATGCGGCACACCACCTTGGCCTGCAGGTGCACCTCGCCGTGGTCGTACGCAGCGCGCACCTCCTCCGGCGACGCGAACACGCGGCCTTCGCCGTTGGCGAACTCGCGGGCGCGGGTCATGTAGTAGATGCCGAGCACCATGTCCTGCGTCGGGACGATGATGGGCTTGCCGTTCGCGGGGCTGAGGATGTTGTTCGTCGACATCATCAGCACGCGCGCTTCCATCTGGGCCTCGATGGAGAGGGGCACGTGCACGGCCATCTGGTCACCGTCGAAGTCCGCGTTGAACGCGGCGCAGACGAGCGGGTGCAGCTGGATGGCCTTGCCTTCGATGAGCACGGGCTCGAAGGCCTGCATGCCCAGGCGGTGCAGCGTGGGCGCGCGGTTGAGGAGCACCGGGTGCTCGCGGATCACGTCCTCGAGGATGTCCCAGACCTCCGGACGCTCCTTCTCCACCATCTTCTTCGCCGACTTGATGGTGGTGACGTAGCCCTTCTCTTCGAGCTTGTTGTAGATGAACGGCTTGAACAGCTCGAGCGCCATGATCTTCGGCAGGCCGCACTGGTGCAGGCGCAGCTCGGGACCGACGACGATGACGGAACGGCCCGAGTAGTCCACGCGCTTGCCGAGCAGGTTCTGACGGAACCGGCCCTGCTTGCCCTTGAGCATGTCGGACAGCGACTTCAGCGGCCGCTTGTTCGGGCCGGTGATGGTCTTGCCACGGCGGCCGTTGTCGAACAGCGCGTCCACCGCCTCCTGCAGCATCCGCTTCTCGTTGCGGATGATGATGTCCGGAGCGTTGAGCTCCTGGAGCCGCTTGAGGCGGTTGTTGCGGTTGATGACGCGGCGGTACAGGTCGTTGAGGTCGGACGTCGCGAAGCGGCCACCGTCCAGGGGGACGAGCGGACGCAGGTCGGGCGGGATGACCGGGATGACGTCCAGCATCATCCACTCCGGCTTGTTGCCGGAGACGCGGAACGCCTCGGCCACCTTCAGGCGCTTGGCGTACTTCTTCCGCTTCGCCTCGCTGGTGGTCTCGCGCATGTCCTTGCGCAGTTCCTCGGACAGCTTCTCCACGTCCAGGGACTTGAGCATCTCACGGACGGCCTCGCCGCCCATGCCCGCGGTGAACGAGTCCTCGCCGTGCTCCTGGAAGAGCCGGTGCATCTTCTCCTCGGAGACGAGCTCGCCACGCTGCAGCGGCGTCGCCTTCGGGTCGATGACCATGTAGCTCTCGCAGTACAGCACCTTCTCCATCTCCTTGAGGGTGATGTCGAGCAGGTTGCCGATGCGGCTGGGCAGCGACTTGAGGAACCAGATGTGGGCCACGGGCGTGGCGAGCGTGATGTGCCCCAGGCGCTCACGGCGCACCTTGGACTGGATGACCTCCACGCCGCACTTCTCACACACGACGCCGCGGTGCTTCATGCGCTTGTACTTGCCGCAGTTGCACTCGTAGTCCTTCACGGGACCGAAGATGCGCGCGCAGAACAGGCCGTCGCGCTCCGGCTTGAACGTGCGGTAGTTGATGGTCTCCGGCTTCTTCACCTCGCCGTGCGACCACTGCCGGATCTTGTCGGGCGACGCCAGCGCGATGCGGATGGCGTTGAACGACAGCGGGTCCTTCGGCTTCTCGAAGAAGTTGAAAATGTCCTTCACGTTGCCTCCGAAAACTTATGAGCGCTCAAGGCGCCAAACGTTTCGGGCCCCCGCCCTGCACCCGGTCGGCCGCTCCCTCCACGAGGAAGCGATACCGACCGGTCAGGCGGGCGCACCGGCTGCTAAAAAGGCCTAGGCTTCGGTCCCGGACTTCCGGTCCTCGCCGTCGCCACCACCCAGGAAGTCGCCGCCGAAGCTGCGCTGACGCTCCGGGGGCGCGCTCTCCAGCAACTCCACGTCCAAGGCCAGCGACTGGAGCTCCTTGAGGAGCACGTTGAACGACTCGGGCAGACCGCTCTCGAGGACGTTGTCGCCCTTGACGATCGCCTCGTACATGCGCGTGCGGCCCACCACGTCGTCCGACTTGACGGTGAGGAACTCCTGCAGCGTGTACGCCGCGCCGTAGGCCTCCATCGCCCATACTTCCATCTCTCCCAGACGCTGGCCGCCGAACTGGGCCTTGCCGCCCAGGGGCTGCTGCGTGACGAGCGAGTAGGGCCCGATGGAACGGGCGTGGATCTTCTCGTCCACCAGGTGGTGCAGCTTGAGCATGTACATCACGCCCACGGTGACGTTCTGGTCGAACGGCTCACCCGTGCGGCCGTCGAAGAGCACCATCTGGCCCGAGCGCGGCAGCCGGCCCTCGTCGAAGAGGGCGTGCAGCTCCGTCTCGCGGGCGCCGTCGAACACCGGCGTCGCCACGTGGATGCCCTTCTTGAGCCGGCGGCAGAGGTCCTGGACCTCCTGGTCGGACAGGCCGTCCACGAAGTCGCCGAAGGCCTTGTCGTCGTAGACGACCTTCAGCTGCTTCTTGAGCTGCTCGCCGCTGAAGTTCTCGTCGAGGTAGCGCTGCAGCTGCTCGCCGACGCCCTTCGCGGCCCAACCCAGGTGGACCTCGAGGATCTGCCCGATGTTCATGCGGCTGGGGACGCCGAGCGGGTTGAGGACGATGTCCACCGGACGCCCGTCCTCCAGGTACGGCATGTCCTCCTCGGGGAGGACGCGGGACACGACGCCCTTGTTGCCGTGGCGACCGGCCATCTTGTCGCCCACCGCCAGCTTGCGCTTGATGGCGACGTACACCTTCACCATCTTGATGACGCCCGGAGGAAGCTCGTCGCCCTTCTTGATGCGCGCGATCTTCTCGCCGAAGGCCAGCTTCACGGCCTCCTTCGTCTCTTCCAGGCTGCGCAAGATGTCGCGCAGGCGCGCATCCAGCGGCTCGCCGACGGAGATCTCACCCCAGTACTTGTACGGCACCGTGGTCAGCAGCTCGTCGTTGAGGATGTCACCCTTCTTCAGGAGGATCTTCCCCTTGTCGTCCACGAGCTTGCCCTGGACCTCCTTGCCGCGGACCAGGCCGCGCAGGCGGCTGTAGGCAGAGTCCTGGAGGACCTTGATCTCGTCGTTCTGGTCCTTGAGGAGCTTCGCCTCCTCCATGGACTCGATCTGCTTGGCGCGCTCGTCCTTCTCCACGCCCTTGCGGCTGAACACCTTGGCGTTGATGACGGTGCCCACCACGCCCGGAGGCACGCGCAGGGAGCTGTCGCGCACGTCGCCGGCCTTCTCACCGAAGATGGCGCGAAGGAGCTTCTCTTCCGGGGAGAGCTGGGTCTCGCCCTTCGGAGTGATCTTGCCCACCAGCACGTCGCCGGGCTTCACCTCGGCGCCGATGCGGATGATGCCGCTCTCGTCCAGGTCCTTGAGGGCCTCTTCACCCACGTTCGGGATGTCGCGGGTGATCTCCTCCTTGCCCAGCTTGGTGTCGCGCGCGATGCACTCGAACTCCTCGATGTGGATGGACGTGAAGACGTCCTCCTTGAGGATGCGCTCGCTGAGCAGGATGGAGTCTTCGAAGTTGTAGCCCTGCCACGGCATGAACGCGACGACGATGTTCTGTCCCAGCGCCAGCTCACCCGTTTCGGTGGCCGGACCGTCCGCGATCACGTCGCCCTTCTTCACCCGGTCACCCTTGCGGATGATGGGCTTCTGGTTGAGGCACGTGTTCTGGTTGGAGCGCTGGTACTTGAGCAGGTTGTAGATGTCCACCTCGCTGGACACGTCGCTCAGGGCCGCGTTGGAGTCCGCCTTGACCACGATGCGGCCGGCGTCCACCGACTCCACGATGCCGTCGCGGCGCGCCACGCAGGTGACGCCGGAGTCGCGGGCCACGATGGCTTCAATGCCCGTGCCCACGAGCGGCGCGGCGGTGCGCAGCAGCGGCACGGCCTGACGCTGCATGTTGGAGCCCATGAGCGCGCGGTTCGCGTCGTCGTTCTCCAGGAACGGGATGAGGGAGGCGGCCACCGACACGAGCTGGTTCGGGGACACGTCCATCAGGTCCACGTCCTCGGCCTTGACCTGGACGAACTCGCCGCTGCGGCGGCTCTGCACCAGCGCGTTGACGAACTTGCCCTTCTTGTCCGTCTCCGCGTTCGCCTGGGCGATGGTGTGCTTCTCCTCCTCGAGCGCCGAGTAGAAGGCCACGTCCGCGGTCACGCTGCCCGCGTCCACCTTGCGGTACGGCGTCTCCACGAAGCCGAACTCGTTGACGCGCGCATAGGTCGACAGCGACGCGATGAGGCCGATGTTCGGGCCTTCCGGCGTCTCGATGGGGCAGATGCGGCCGTAGTGCGTCGGGTGCACGTCGCGCACCTCGAAGCCGGCGCGCTCGCGGGTCAGACCGCCAGGCCCGAGCGCGGACAGGCGGCGCTTGTGCGTGACTTCCGAGAGCGGGTTCGTCTGATCCATGAACTGCGACAGCTGGCTGGAGCCGAAGAACTCCTTGATGACCGCCGTCACGGGCTTGGCATTGATGAGATCGTGCGGCATGAGCGTCTCGATCTCCTGGAGGCTCATGCGCTCCTTGATCGCCCGCTCCATGCGAACCAGACCGATGCGGTACTGGTTCTCCAGCAGCTCACCCACCGCGCGCACGCGCCGGTTGCCCAGGTGGTCGATGTCGTCGATCGTCCCCTTGCCGTTCTTGAGGTCGATCAGGTAGCGGATGACCTCCAGGATGTCGCGCTTGGTGAGGATCTGCCCGTCCAGGGGCTCCTCGAGGCTGAACTTGAAGTTCAGCTTGAGGCGGCCGACCTTGGACAGGTCGTAGCGCTCCGGATTGAAGAACAGGTTGCTGAACAGGTTCGTCGCCGTCTCCGGCGTCGGGGGATCACCCGGGCGCAGGCGCCGGTAGATCTCCATGATGGCCTGCTCGGGCGACTCGATCTTGTCCAGCATCAACGTCTCACGCAGGTACGGACCCACGTTGAGGTTGTCGATGAAGAGGACCTTGAACTCCTTGATCTCGCGCTTGAGGAGCTCGTCCACCTTCTCCTGCGAGACCTCCTCGTTGCACTCGAGGATGACCTCACCGGTGTTCTCGTCCACGACGTCGTAGGCGGAGACCTTGGTGAACAGCTCGTCCGCGTCGATGGGCAGCTTGGTCATCTTCGCCGCTTCGAGCTTCTTGATGGCGGCGCGCGTGAACTTGCGGTTCTTCTTGACGATCAACTCACCGGACTTGGTCTTGATGTCGCGCGTGGCGCGCTGACCCGGCAGGAGCTCCAGCTCGACGCTCTTCTCGAAGTCGGCGGCGCTCTGCAGGTAGATGGTCTCGGTGGCGTAGTAGTAGTTGAGGATCTCCTCGGTGGAGCCCTTGAAGTCGAGCGGGTTCTTCTTCGCCGTGTCACCGACGGCGCCCAGGGCGCGGATGAGCACGGTGGCCGGCAGCTTGCGGCGCCGGTCGATGCGCACGTACAGCAGGTCCTTGTGGTCGAACTCGAAGTCGATCCACGAGCCGCGGTACGGGATGATGCGGGCGTTGTAGAGCAGCTTGCCCGACGAGTGGCTCTTGCCCTTGTCGTGGTCGAAGAACGCACCCGGGCTGCGGTGCAGCTGGCTCACCACGACGCGTTCGGTACCGTTGATGATGAACGTACCGTTCTGGGTCATCAGCGGGATTTCGCCGAAGTAGACTTCCTGCTCCTTCACATCGCGGATCGACTGGGCGCCAGTTTCCTCGTCCTTGTCCCACACGACCAGGCGCACGACGACCTTGATGGGCGCCGAGTAGGTCATTCCACGCTGGTGGCACTCATCGACGTCGTACTTCGGCTTTTCCAGGTGATAGCTGACAAACTCCAGCGAGGAGGTCTCGTTGAAGTCCCGGATCGGGAAGACGGACTTGAAGACACCCTGAAGGCCAAGGTCCTCGCGCTTCTCCGGGGCAATATCGGCCTGGAGGAACTTTTCGTAGGATTGCTTCTGGATGTTGATGAGATTGGGAATGTCGATGATCTTCGCGATTTTGGCGAAGGTCTTCCGCACGCGGAAATTGTTCTGGATCTGCGTCGGCATTCGGTCTCCGGAGACGGCTGCTCGGGCGGGGCAAACTTCAGTAACGCGCGGCGGCGCCGGGAAATTTGGCAAATGTCAAATGGGCAAAGCCGGCGCCCCAGCAAAGGGGACGCCGGCCTGCTCATCCGGTCAGGAGGCTGCCCGGGATTTCCCGGAAGAACAGGACAGCCCCTGTCGGAACTACTTCACTTCGACGGTGGCGCCAGCCGCGGTGAGCTGGTCCTTGATCTTCTTGGCGTCGTCCTTGTTGACGCCTTCCTTGACCGTCTTGGGCGCGCCCTCGACCAGGTCCTTGGCCTCCTTCAGGCCCAGGCCGGTGATGGCGCGGATCTCCTTGATGACGTTGATCTTGTTGGCGCCCGCGTTCGCGAGGACCACGTTGAACTCCGTCTTCTCCTCGACAGGAGCGGCGGCAACGGCAGGACCCGCGGCAACGGCAACGGCCGCGGCGGAAACGCCCCACTTGGCCTCGAGGGCCTTCACGAGCTCAGCGGCCTCCAGGATGGTCAGGGAGGAGAGGTCTTCGGCAATCTTGTTCAGGTCAGCCATGGAACTGTGTCCTTCTGGTGTTGACTAACGGCCGGCGACCCATTGGGTCAGCTCAGCCGCGGGGGTTGCGGTAGAAAAACTTCTCGGGACGATTACTCGGGCTTCGACTTGTCCGCGTTGGCCTGGATGACCCGCGCGAGCTGCGACCCGGGGGCCGCGATGGTCCGAACCAGCTTGCCAGCAGGCTGGTTGAGCATTCCGAGCAACTGCCCTCGGAGCTCGTTGAGGCCCGGCAACTTCGCCAGCGCCTTCACGCCGTTGACGTCGACCTTGCGGCCGTCCACCACGGCGCTGCGGACCTTGATGGTCTCCATGTCCTTGATGAAATCCATCAGGATCTTGGCAGGAGCCACCACGTCGTCGTAGCTGATGCACAGGGCCACGGGACCCGTGAAGTCATCCGAAATCACGGAGACGGACGTGCCCTCAGCGGCACGGCGCGCCAGCGTGTTCTTGATGACCTTGTACTCGACCTTGCCCTCGCGGAACTTCCGACGAAGCTTGGTCACCGTCTCCACGTCCACCTTGGAGAACTCGGCGACCACCGCGGACTTGGTCCGGGCGAACTTCTCGTGGAGTTCCTTGATCATCACTTCCTTCTCGCTCTTCAGCACCTTGACTCACCTCCTTTATGGCCCGACCTGACGGTCGGGCGTGATGCCTGGGCCAAAGTGGCAGAGCGAGGGAGGAGCCTCCGAGAGGCACCACACCGCACCTCCAGTCTCGGCAGGGCTGACCTTGCGGCCGTTTGAACCTGGAGCGGAGGGACGGCCCGACCGGTTGCCCGGTTCCCAACGGACGCGTCTTCTCCCCTTCCGGGTCCCTGCTGTCATGAACCAGGTCGGAACGCCCTGTCTCTCGACATGGCGCTCCAATTGCAAAAGCCGGGGGCCTATACCCCCGGCTTTCGCAAAGATCCAGCACTTTCTATGCGACCGACGTTGGGCAGGCGACAGGACTGACGCTCCCCGTCAGGGAGCGCACCCTTCCCGGCCCGCCCCGACACCCCGGGACTAGCGGTGACGCGCCAGGATCTCGGTGGTGTCGAGCTTGATGCCCGGCCCCATCGTGGTCGAGATGGCGATGCCCTGCAGGTACACGCCCTTGGCGGTGGCCGGCTTGAGCTTCATCACCAGGTCCACCAGCGCGTTGAAGTTGGCCTCGAGCTTGGCCGTCTCGAAGGAGGCCTTGCCCATCTTGGCGTGGACGATACCGGCCTTCTCCGCGCGGAAGTCGACCTTACCGCCCTTGGAGTCGCGGATGGCCTTGGCCACGTCCATCGTGACCGTGCCCACCTTCGGGTTGGGCATGAGGCCGCGGGGGCCGAGCACCTTACCGAGGCGACCGACGACACCCATCATGTCCGGCGTCGCGATGACGGTATCGAAGTCGAGGAAGCCCTCCTCGATGCGCTTCTGGAGGTCCTCCGCGCCCACGATGTCCGCGCCGGCGTTGGCGGCCTCGGTGGCGCGCTCACCCTTGGCGAACACGGCCACGCGCACGGTGGCGCCGGTGCCGTGCGGGAGCACCACGGCGCCACGGACCATCTGGTCCGCGTGCTTCGGGTCCACGCCCAGGTTGATGGCGACATCGACCGTCTGGTCGTACTTCGTCGCGCGGGCCTCGACCGTCTTCTTCAGCAGCGCGAAGCCCTCGGCGACGGCGTAGCGCTTGTTGCGGTCGACCAGCTCGGTGGACGCGCGGAACTTCTTTCCATTGGTAGCCATGGCAGGAATCCTTGAAAGATGGGGGGCGGGCTAGCCGACGACTTCGATGCCCATGGAGCGCGCGGTGCCAGCAATGGTGTTCATGCAGGCTTCGAGGGACGCGGCGGTGGTGTCCTGGATCTTCTTGTTGGCGATCTCCTCGAGCTGCTTCCGGGTGATCTGCCCCACCTTCTCCTTGCCCGGCTTCTTCGCGCCCGAACCCTTCTTCTTCTCCGTGTGGAGACCCGCGGCCTTCTTGATGAGGATGGCGGCGGGAGGCGTCTTCATGATGAAGGTGAAGGAGCGGTCCGCATACACGGTGATGATCACCGGGATGATGAGACCTTCCTTCGCCTCTGCCTGCGTCTTCGCATTGAACTGCTTGCAGAACTCCATGATGTTCACGCCCTGCTGACCGAGGGCGGGACCAATCGGCGGGGCGGGGTTCGCCTTGCCGGCGGGAATCTGCAACTTGACCTGACCTGTGATCTTCTTCATCGGCGGACTGCTGCCTTTCGATGGGGTGGTTCCAGCGGGTCACCAGACGGGGTGACCCTCCCACCCGTTGTCCGCACCCGACAGCCGGGCGCGAAAGCCTGCTTAGCCGGTGGTCTTCTCCACCTGCATGAAATCGAGCTCCACGGGGGTCGCGCGGCCGAAGATGCTGACGAGCACCCGGACCCGACCCTTCTCCGCGTTCACTTCTTCCACCGTGCCATTGAAGTTGGCGAACGGGCCGTCGATGACTCGCACCGTGTCGCTCGCCTCGAACTGGACCTTGGGCTTGGGCTTGAGCGCTCCCTCGGCCACCTGGGTGGTGATGCGCGCCACCTCGGCGTCCGACATGGGACGGGGCTGCTCGTTCTGGCCGACGCCCGGGAACCCGGTCACCTTGGAGGTGTTCTTCACCAGGTGCAGGGTGGTGTCGCTGAGCTCCATCTGGACGAAGATGTAGCCCGGGAAGAGCTTGCGGCGGGTGGTCTTCTTCTCGCCGTTCACCATCTCCACGACCTGCTCCATGGGGATGAGGATCTCACCGATGAGCTGCTGGTCCTGCAGCCCCTTGAGACGGACCTGCTCCTCCAGGTTCTTCTTCGCCTGGTTCTCGTAGTTCGAGTAGGTCTGGACCGTGAACCATTTCATCGCCATTACAGCTTCCCCCACAGGGCTGGCAGCCACTCCACCATCAAGTTGTAGGCGACGGTGTCGATGCAGAAGAGGAGCACGGCGGCGACGAGCGAAGCGACGACCACGGCCATGGTCGACGCACGGGTCTCCGACCAGGAAGGCCAGGTGACCTTCATCAGCTCGGACGCCACGTCAATGGACAGGGCATGCGAGCGTGGGTGGAAGTAGGCCGCCAGCACCAACCCCAGGGCCACCACATAGCCCACCAGGGTCGATACGCGCCATCCAAGGCCCTCGAAGAGCTCGACGTCACTCCAGCCGAACCGGCTCCAGAGCAACCCGAAGACATGCTCCAGGAAGAGGGCCAGGACGATGCCGGCGACGAGATAGAAGATGACCACGAGCCGCTTCGGGTCGATGCCCGAGCGGTTAGCCTGCTGGCTGGCCTCAGATGCCGTCGCCATGGTGCCTCACGAGGGACTGCGGAAGCTGGACTGCGAAAAGGCAGGGACCCCCGGCACCGCTCGGTACCGGGGGTCCCTGTACTGAAGCTGGCAGGCCAGGAGGGATTCGAACCCCCAACACGCGGATTTGGAGACCGCTGCTCTACCGTTGGAGCTACTGGCCTAAACCTTCATGGAACGCGCGACCTAGACCTTGCCTTCCTTGTGGTCCGTGTGCTTGCGGCACCGAGGGCAGAACTTGCTCAGTTCGAGCTTGTCCTGGCTCTTCCGCTTGTTCTTCGTGGTCGTGTAGTTCCGCTCTTTGCACGTGGTGCACTCGAGCGAGATGATGGAACGGTTACCCTTCGGCATGGCTCATTTCACCAGATGCGAGAGGGGAAGGCTACAAAAGCAGCCCTCCCCTCGGCAACTCAGTGCCCGTGGAAGCTGGTCGGCGTGAAGCCGATCAGGCGATGATCTCCGCAACGACGCCCGCGCCCACCGTACGGCCACCCTCACGAATGGCGAACCGCAGCTCCTTGTCCATCGCCACCGGGGTGATGAGTTCCACCTCGATCGCGATGTTGTCGCCCGGCATCACCATCTCGACGTTCTCCGGCAGCTTCACCGTGCCCGTCACGT
>NZ_RAWG01000235.1 GCF_003611735.1 Corallococcus sicarius
GACTAGTCGTCGGCAGCGTCAGATGTGTATAAGAGACAGGCCTTCTTCGACGTCGACGGGACGCTGGTCCGGACGAACATCGTCCACGTCTATGCGTACTACGCGACCAACCGGGGTTCGCTCCGGGGCATCGCGGGCCGCACCCTGGGGACCGCCCTGGGGTTGCCGGTGTTCGGCATCCTGGATGCCCTCAACCGCAAGGCCTTCAACGAGTTCTTCTACCGCTACTACGCGGGGCTCAGCGAGGACCGGCTGGTCACCATCGCGGAGGACATGTTCGAGGACGTCCTCAAGCCCGCGCTCTATGAGCAGACGCAGGACCTCATCGACGAGGCGCGTCGTTCCGGCTGCCGCATCGTGCTCGTCACCGGAGCACTGGACTTCACCATGCACCCGCTGGCCCGGCACCTGGGCTGCGACGACGTCATCGCCAACAAGATGCAGTTCGTGGGCGGCAAGGCCACCGGCAAGGTGATTCCGCCCATCATCGAAGGCGCCAACAAGGCCAACGCCATCCGCGCCTACTGCGAGAAGGAAGGCCTGGCCCTGAACCAGTGCCACGGCTACTCGGACAGCGCCTCCGACTACGCCATGCTCGCCGTCGTCGGACGGCCCACCGCGGTGAATCCGGACCTGCGGCTGCGCTCGCTCGCGCGCGCGTACAACTGGCCCATCCTGGACCTGAAGTAACCCCCTCCTTCCCCCCCGGCCCAAGCTCATGCGCCCGCTCAAGACGCTCCAGAAGCTGTACGACGAGGAAAGCCAGGTGGTCATCACGGAGAAGGGCAGCCCCCCGCGGGCGCTCTTCTACGGTGAGGGCTTCCTCCAGGAAGACCTGCCCGTGGGCACCCGGGTCATCTTCCCCCGCCCCCCGCTGGAGGGCGTGCCCAACGTGAAGGCCGCCATCCGCTGGGCCATCAACCACCCGGAGGGCATGGACCCGCTGCACGCGCTGCTGCGCCCCGGGATGCGGCTGACCTGCGTCATCGACGACATCAGCGTGCCGCTGCCGCCCATGGTCACGCCGGACGTGCGCCAGTCCATCCTGGAGGTCGTGCTGGAGCTGTGCGCGGACTCCGGCGTGGATGACGTGCACCTGGTCATCGCCAACGCGCTCCACCGCCGGATGACCGAAGGCGAGATGAAGCGGATGGTGGGCGAGAAGATCTTCGACGCCTACTACCCGGACCGCTACTACAACCACGACGCGGAAGACCCGGACGGCATCACGGAGCTGGAGCGCACGAGCCACGACGAGGTGGTGGCGGTGAACCGCCGCGTCGCGGAGAGCGACCTCATCGTCTACGTGAACATCAACTTCGTGCCCATGAACGGCGGGCACAAGTCCATGGGCACGGGCGTCACCAACTACGCGTCGCTGCGGCACCACCACAACCCGAAGACGATCCGCGACTCCGACAGCTACATGGAGCCGAAGGCGAGCGCGCTCTACACGAAGAACACGCGCATCGGGACGGTCATCGACCAGACGCTCAAGGTCTTCCACATCGAGACCACGCTGAACAACCGCATGTTCGGCGCGCCCACGGACTTCCTCGCGAAGAAGGAAGAGGACTACACGGAGGCGGACCGGCTGAAGTTCCAGGCCCTGCGCTTCACGCTGTCCAAGCTGCCCCGGGCCGCGGCGCGCAAGGTGCTCAACGCCATCCCCGCGCCCTATGACGTGACGGGCGTGTTCGCGGGGGCGACGGAGCCCACGCACCAGAAGACGCTGGAGCAGAGCTGGAAGCAGTACGTGGTGCCGGTGGAGGGACAGAGCGACATCGTCATCTTCCCCATCCCGTTCGTCAGCCCCTACAGCGTCAACTCGGTGCTCAACCCGCTGCTCGTGCAGGTGATGGGGCTGGGCTACTTCTACAACCTCAACCGGGGCGTGCCGCTGGTGAAGAAGGGCGGCGTGCTCATCCTCCTGCACCCGGCCTACGACGAGTTCGACCCCGTGCAGCACCCCAGCTACATCGAGTTCTTCCACCGGCTGCTGCCGGAGACGCGGGACTCCATGAAGCTGGAGCACAAGTACGAGAAGGAGTTCGCGGAGAACCCCAGCTACGTGCACCTGTACCGCAAGGGCAACGCCTACCACGGCGTGCACCCCTTCTACATGTGGTACTGGGGCGAGAACGGCCGCCAGCACGTGGGCAAGGTCATTGTCGCGGGCGCGGAGAACAACCACGTCCCCGCCCTGCTGGGCTGGGAGCGCACCGACACCCTCTCCGAGGCGATTGAAGAGGCGCGCGGCTTCATGGGGCGCTCGGCGTCCATCAGCCTGCTGCGCATCGCGCCCACGGTGATGGTGGACGTGAAGTGAAAGGGTCGCACACGGACATGGGCACGCCCTCCGAGCTGAACGTCACCGAGGTCTTCACCGGCAAGCGCATCGTCTTCGTCGGCACCACCGGCTTCGTGGGCAAGGTGACGCTGTCGATGCTGCTGGCCCACTACGGCGACGTGCTGGACCGCGTCTATGTCGTCGTGCGCAAGGGCAGCGCCGCGTCCGCGGAGCACCGCTTCTTCGACAAGGTCGCGCCCAGCGAACCCTTCCAGCCCCTGCGGGACAGGCTGGGGGACGAAGGCGCGATGGCGTACCTGCGCGAGAAGTGCATCGTGCTGGACGGCGACATCACCGACCCCTGGGTGGGCCTGGAGGAGGCGGACGTCGCGAAGCTGACGGGGCAGGTGCACGCCATCGTCAACTGCGCGGGGCTCGTGTCCTTCAACCCGTCGCTGGAGGTGGGCCTCAACGTCAACACCCACGGCGTGAAGAACGCGGTGGCGCTGGCGCTGCGCTGGGCGGTGCCGCTCATCCACATGTCCACCGCCTTCGTCGCGGGCAACCGCAGCGGGCTCGTCTTCGAGGACGAGCAGGTGCTGGGCTACTTCCCGAAGATGGAGGAGATGGACGGGCGCGACTTCAGCCTGGAGCAGGAGCTGGCGGACGCGGAGAAGACCGTGGCCCGCCTGCGCCAGCAGGCGGATGACAAGGCGCTCACGTCCATCTTCCGCCAGAAGGCGCTGGACCGGCTGGAGGAGGAGGGCCGCGACGCCACCGACGAGAAGACGCTGCGGCTCGCCGTGGGCCGCGAGCGCAAGCTGTGGCTGTCCGGTGAGCTGGTGCGCGCCGGCATGGAGCGCGCGCAGCACTGGGGCTGGCCCAACACGTACACGTACACCAAGCACCTGGGCGAACAGGTGATGGCCGGTACGCCGGGCCTGCGCTACTCCATCGTGCGCCCCTCCATCGTGGAGAGCGCGGCGCACTTCCCGTTCCCCGGGTGGAACGAGGGCTTCACCACGTCCGCGCCGCTGGCGTACGCGGGCATCAAGGGTCAGCGCGGCATCCCCGCGGGCGACCACGCCATCCTGGACATCATCCCGGTGGACCAGGTGGCGGGCGCCACGCTGGGCATCACCGCGCACGCGATCCAGGTGGAGGAGCGCCGCGTCTACCACCTGGCCTCCGGTGACGTGAACCCGTTCCTCGCGAGCCGCTCCGTGGAGCTGGTGGGCCTGTACCGCCGCCGCTTCTACCGCAACCGGGAGACGGGCAACTCGCTGGTGAACTCGCTGCGCTCGCGCCTGGAGCCGCAGCCGGTGAGCAAGCAGGAGTTCCAGCTGCTCAGCGCGCCCATGTTGATGAAGGGCGCGAAGCTGCTCAAGAAGACCCTGGACGAGGTGCGGCCCGCGTGGGGCGCGCCGCGCATCCAGGCGATGATGGACAAGGCGCGCGGGGTGCTGGACGAGGTGGAGTCGCAGGCGGGCAGCCTCACCGGCCTCATCGACCTGTTCCTCCCCTTCCTCTGGGAGAACCGCTACGTCTTCCGCTGTGACAACACGCGCTCCGTCTACGAGCGCATGGTGCCCGCGGACCGCGCGAAGATTGACTGGGCGCCGGACCGCATCAACTGGCGCGAGTACTTCCTGGGCACGCACCTGCCCGGCCTGGAGAAGTGGGTGTTCCCGGGCCTGGACGAGGAGCGCGAGAAGCGCACCGCCATCCCCGCGTCGCGCGACCTGCTGGAGCTGTTCGAGTCCACCGTGCACGCGTGGCGTCACCGGGTGGCCTTCCGCATGGCCGCGGGTGAGAAGGAGGAGCGCTTCACCTTCGGCGAGGTGCACCGCTACGCCGCGCGCGTGGGCAGCTTCCTCTTGGCCGCGGGCCTCCAGCGCGGGGACCGCGTGCTGCTGGTGTCGGAGAACCGGCCCGAGTGGGCCATCTGCTACTTCGGCATCCTGCGCGCGGGCTGCACGGTGGTTCCCGTGGACCCCGCCCTCACGGAGGCGGAGGTCGTCAACATCGCGAAGCGCGCGGAGGCGAAGCAGTGCCTCGTGTCCGAGCAGGCCGCGGAGGACTTCCCCGGCCTCTTCAGCGCGCTGGGTGACGGCGTCGGCGTGACGAGCCTCGCGGAGGCGATGACGGGCGACCCGGCGCACCCGGACCGCATCGGGCCCGTGAGGAAGTCCGCCGCCCCCGACGACGTGGCGAGCGTCATCTTCACCTCCGGCACCACCGGCACGCCCAAGGGCGTGATGCTCACGCACCGCAACTTCACGTCGCTGGTGGCCAAGCTCGCGGGCGCGTTCAACGTGGGCGTGGGCGACGGCGTGCTGTCCGTGCTGCCCCTGCACCACACGTTTGAATTCTCCGCCGGCTTCCTCACGCCGTTCTCGCGTGGCGCGGAAATCACGTACATCGACGAGCTGACGTCGGACCGGCTGGGCGACGTCTTCGAGACGGGCCGCGTCACCGCGATGATTGGCGTGCCCGCGCTCTGGCAGCTCTTGCACCGCAAGATCACGCAGGAGATGGCGGCGCGTCCGCCCGTGGTGGAGCAGGCGCTCAAGGCGCTGATGGCGGCCAACGGGGAGCTGCGCAACCGAAGCTCGCTCAACCTGGGCAAGCTCCTGTTCTGGCCGGTGCACCGCAAGTTCGGCGGGCGCGTGAAGGTGCTGGTGTCGGGCGGCTCCGCGCTGTCGGAAGAAGTCCACCAGGCCTTCCACGAGCTGGGCTTCACGATGCGCGAGGGCTACGGCCTGACGGAGGCCGCGCCGGTGCTGGCGGTGTCGGAGGCCACCAACAAGCGCATCAAGGGCACGGTGGGCAAGGCGCTGCCGGGCATCGAGTTCCGCATCCAGTCGCCGGACAACGACGGCATTGGCGAGGTGCTGGCCAAGGGCCCCAACGTGATGGCCGGCTACTTCGGCGACCGCGAGGCCACCGAGTCGGTGGTCAAGGAAGGCTGGCTGCACACCGGCGACCTGGGCCGCATGGACGACGAGGGCCGGCTGTACCTCATGGGCCGCGCCAAGGACGTCATCGTCGACGCCAACGGCAAGAACGTCTACCCGGACGAGCTGGAGGAGCTGTACCAGGAGCACGAGCACGTGAAGGAGCTGTCCATCGTCGGCCTGCCGGACGAGTCCGGCGGTGAGAAGGTGGCGTGCCTCTGCGTGCCGGACTTCAAGGACCGTCCGCGCGAGGAGGTGCGCCACGAGCTGGAGGAGCACTTCCGCAAGGTGAGCGCGGGCATGCCCTTCTACCGGCGCGTGAAGCTCTTGCGCTTCTACGACGGCGAGCTGCCCCGCACGTCCACGCGCAAGGTGAAGCGCAAGCGCGTGGTGGAGGAGCTGCAGCGGTTGGACCGCGTGGCGGCCAACGCGGGCCGCGTGAAGGAGAAGGCCCAGGCGCAGGCGACGGCCACCGGCGGCGTGGCGGACTGGCTCTACCCGCTCGTCGCGGAGGTCTGCCACCGCCCTGTTTCGGACGTGCGTCCGGATGCGCAGCTCATTGGCGATTTGGGCTTCGACTCGCTGATGCTCACGGAGATGTCCGTGGCGTTGGAGGGCGCGGGCGTGCCGCTGCCCGCCATTGAAGACCTGACGCAGGTGCAGACGGTGGAGGACCTGCGCAAGCTGGTGGTGGCGTCCGGCCGCCGGCCTTCGCAGGAGTCCCGCGCTCGCGACATCCTCAAGGAGCAGGAGCGCGCGGAGGAGAAGGAGATCCCCGTCCCCGAGGCCGTGTCCGCGGTGGGCCGGCAGCTCCTGTCCTTCGGGCAGAAGGTGCTCTACGGCGGCGTCTTCGACGTGAAGGTGACGGGCAAGACGTTCATCCCGCAGAACCGCAACTTCCTCGTCATCGCCAACCACGCCAGCCACCTGGACGCGGGGCTGGTGCGCGTGGTGCTGGGCGAGCAGGGCGAGCGCATGGTGTCGCTGGCCGCGCGCGACTACTTCTTCGACACGCCGCTCAAGCGCGCCTGGTTCGAGAACTTCACCCACCTCATCCCCATCGACCGGCAGGGCTCCCTGCGCGAGTCGCTGCGCGTGGCGGGTGAAGCGCTCCGCCAGGGCTTCAACGTCCTCATCTTCCCGGAGGGCACGCGCTCCACCACGGGCGAGCTGATGGAGTTCAAGCCGACGCTGGGCTACCTGTCGCTCACCTACGGGGTGGACGTGCTGCCGCTCTACATCCACGGCGCCTACGAGGCGCTGCCCAAGGGCTCCATGTTCCCGAAGACGAAGGAGCTGGAGGTGCACGTGGGCCCGGCGCTGGAGCACGCGTCGCTGAGGGCCCGGGCGCAGGGCATGTCGCGCTCGGAGGGCTACCGCTACGTGACGCACATCGCGGAGGAGGCAGTGCGCTCCCTGCGCGCGGGCAAGGTGCTGGACCTGGAGCAGGTGGGGCAGGACCGCGACTTCACCCCGCCCGCCCGCGCCCTGACGGGAGGGAAGAACTCGTGAAGCTGCTCGTCACTGGAGGCACGGGGTTTCTGGGCACGCACCTGGTGCCCAAGCTGGTGGCCGCGGGCCACGACGTGCGCCTCATCGCGCGCAACAAGCCCAACGGCGCGGGCTTCGCCGGGACGGAAGTGCTTCAGGGCGACCTGAAGGACCGCGAGGCCGTGCGCCGCGCGCTCGTGGGCGTGGACGCCGTCTACCACCTGGCGGGGCTCGTCTCCTTCCAGAACAAGGACGCGCGGCGGATGTACGAGCTGCACGTGGACTGCACGCGCGAGCTGCTGCGCGACGTGCGCGAAGCGGGAATCAAGCGCGTCATCCTGGGCTCCACCTCCGGCACCATCGCGGTGTCGAAGGAGGAGCGCGTGGGGACGGAGGACGACGACTACCCCATCACCACCGTCGCCCACTGGCCCTACTACCTGTCCAAAATCTACGAGGAGAAGCTGGCGCTGGAGTACTGCCGCAAGCACGCCATCCCGCTCGTGGTGATGAACCCCAGCCTGCTGATGGGGCCCGGGGATGACCGGCTGTCGTCCACCTGGACGGTGGTGAAGTTCCTCAACCGGGAGATTCCCTCCATGCCCGGCGGCGGCCTGTCCTTCGTGGACGCGCGCGACGCGGCGGACGCCTTCGTGCAGGCGCTCACCCGGGGCGAGGTGTACGGCCGCCACCTGATGGGCGTGAACATGGCGCTGTCGGACTTCTTCGACCGGCTCCAGCGCCTCACCGGCGTGCCCGCCCCGCGCATGAAGCTGCCGCGCGAGCTCAACATCTGGGGCGGCAAGCTCCTGGAGCAGTGGGCCAAGGTGCGCGGCACCGTGTCGAAGCTCGACCCGCAGGAGGTCGAGATTGGCGAGCACTGGTTCTTCCTGGAGCCCGCCAAGGCGGAGCGCGAGCTGGGCTTCAAGGCCCGCGACGTGCACGAGACCCTGCTGGACACCGTGCAGTACCTCTACGGGAAGATGCCGCCGGGCAGCCTGCCGGGCACCCGCGGCCTGCTGGCCGGAACGCGCGAAGGCACCTGAGCTGCGGCTGCGGTGTCCCTCTGCTACGGGGACGCCGCGCCCTGCGGGGCCTTGCCGCTGATGCGCTCCACGAGCCGGGCGGCGCGCGGGTCGCTGTCCTTCCGGGCCCACACATAGGCGGCGCCGAAGAAGGCGACGCCCAGGAGCACCAGGAGGAACCGGGCCAGGAAGGACGGCCCACCCGCTTCGGAGGCCATGTGCTTCAGCCCACCACGCGGTTGCGGCCCGACTTCTTGGCCTTGTAGAGGTTCATGTCCGCCACCTTGATGAACTGGGTGGGCTCCGACATCTCCGGCGCCACTTCCGCGACGCCCAGGGAGATGGTGACCGGAATCTCCTTGTCCTCGAAGGTGAAGACCTTCTCCTCCACCAGCTTGCGGATCTTCTCCGCGAACATGCGCGCCTTGTCCGGCCCGTCCTCGGGCATGACGATGGCGAACTCCTCGCCGCCGTAGCGGGCGAAGCACTGCTCGCGGCGCACCAGCTTCTTGATGGACTGGGCCAGCTCTCGCAGGACGTAGTCGCCGGCCAGGTGGCCGTGCACGTCGTTGATCTGCTTGAAGTGGTCGATGTCGAACATGAACATCGACAGCGTGCGCTGGTACCGGTGCGAGCGGCCCATCTCCCGCTCCAGGTACTCCAGGAAGTAGCGCTTGTTGTTGATGCCGGTGAGACCGTCCGCGATGGTCAGCGTGTAGATGGTCTCGTGGTACTGGGTCTCGATGTTGTCGCCATCGAGGAACTTGAAGATGGAGCCTCCCACCTTCACCAGGTCCCCGCTGCGCAGGGGCTGCGCCTGGAGCACCTCGCGGTCGTTCAGGTAGGTGCCGTTGGTGGACTGGAGGTCCTCCACGAACATCTTCCCCTGGCGACCCCAGATGCGGGCGTGGCGGCGGGACACGTTGTCCAGGTCCACCACGATGTGGTTGTGCTGGTCGCGACCGATGGTGAACTCGGTCTCTTCCAGCACGTACTTCTTGCCCAGCTCCGGTCCGTGGATCTGCACGAGACAGCACTCCGTGCCGCGCTCGGGTCCCGGGGTGAGGCTGGAGATCTTGGTGACTCGGGTTTGGTCGCCAGACATCGCGCCGCCCACGCTAGCACGGAGGGTCCAGGGACGCCACGCAAGCAGGGGGATGTGCCAGGTGGCGTCGGTCCTCCTACATCCCCTGAAACCGGGAAGAGAGTCGGACGGAGGCCCCCCTGGCGGTTGGGCATTCAACGCTCTGGCCGCCAGGGTACGCACGGCCATTGTGGGATGGCGGACCGGGGCTAACGTGGCCGGCACCTATGTCAAAGCTGCTGGCCATGATTCTGGCGGGAGGCGCGGGCACGCGCCTGGAGCCACTGACGCGCGAACGCGCGAAGCCCGCGGTCCCCTTCGGAGGGCGCTACCGCATCATCGACTTCGTGCTCTCCAACTTCGCCAACTCCGGCGTGTACCGGATGAAGGTGCTGACCCAGTACAAGAGCGACTCGCTCAACAACCACCTGTCGCGCGCGTGGCGCATGACGGCGTTCCTGGGCCACTACGTGGAGGCGGTGCCCGCGCAGATGCGCACCGGCCTGGACTGGTACAAGGGCAGCGCGGACGCCATCTACCAGAACCTCAACATCATCACGGACGAAGAGCCGGATCACATCTTCGTCTTCGGCGCGGACCACGTGTACCGGATGGACGTCCGCAAGATGCTGGACTTCCACATCGAGCAGAAGGCCGCGTGCACGGTGGCGGCCATCCCCGTCCCCATCGAGCAGGGGCGTGAGTTCGGCATCATCAAGGTGGGGCCCGACGGGCGCATGCTCGAGTTCCTGGAGAAGCCCAAGGACCCGCCGCCCATGCCGGGCAACCCGAAGATGTGCCTGGCGTCCATGGGCAACTACCTCTTCACCACCGACACGCTGGTGAAGCAGGTGGTGCGGGACGCCGCGGACGAGACGAGCGCGCACGACTTCGGCAAGTCCATCATCAGCGAGCTGTACAAGCACGAGCCCGTGTACGTGTACGACTTCGCCCAGAACACGCTGTCCGGCCAGGAGGAGAAGGAGCGCGGCTACTGGCGCGACGTGGGGAACATCGACGTCTACTACCAGTCCAACATGGACCTGGTGGAGGTGGACCCCATCTTCAACCTCTACAACGACCGCTGGCCCATCCACACGCAGCCCAACAACTATCCGCCGGCGAAGTTCGTCTTCGCGGACGCGGACAACAAGCGCGTGGGCAAGGCGACGGACTCGCTGGTGGCGGAGGGCTGCATCATCTCCGGCGGCAGCGTGCACCGCTCGGTGCTGTCGCCCAAGGTGCGGGTGAACTCGTATTCGGAGGTGGAGGACTCCATCCTCTTCGAGAACGTCACCATCGGCCGCAGGTGCCGCATCAAGCGGGCCATCATCGACAAGAACGTGGAGATTCCGCCCGGGATGACCATTGGCTACGACGCGGCGGAGGACAAGCGCCGCTTCCATGTCACCTCGGGCGGCGTCGTCGTCATCCCCAAGGGGATGAAGGTCACCTGACGGTTTCGCGCGTGAGGCGCGAAGAAGGCTGCCTTCCCTAGCGGAAGGCGGCCTTCACGTCCGCGCGGTTGAGCACCACCAGCGCCCAGACGCCCGGGATGATGCCCAGGCCGCAGCACGGTCCGCAGCAGGGGATGCAGCTGAGGATGGCGGCCGTCATGGCCAGGCCGTAGGTCTGCAGGTTCTTCATCTTCCACGCGCCGAAGACGACCGCCGCGTTGAGCAGCAGCCCGGGCAGCGAGCTGAGGATGCGGAAGCCGGGCGAGCTGAAGGCGGCCACCAGGCCGCGCATCTTCTCCTGGAGGTCCGGCGGGTACTGGGCGAGGACGGTGTTGATGGCGTCCATCTGCGCCTCGGTGGAGCCGGCGCTGCCCACCATGCCGTAGAGCGAGTACAGGACCCAGAAGCCGCCCATCACCATCATCAGGATGGCGGGAACGGAGAGGTCCTGGGCCGCCTTCGCGCGAGCGGGGCCAACGTCCGGTGTGCCTTGGGTGTCATCCATCATCCCTGCATTCCACCCAGGCCCGGGCCCCGCGCGCCAGGACAAACGACCACCCGCCGCCCGGGGGGCTCCACCGGGCGGCGCGGGGCGTGGCTCAGGCCGGCTGGCGCTTCGCCGCCGAGGGGCGCTTCTCGAAGGCGGCGAGCGTGGTGGTGATCTCCTGGTTCACCTGCCGCAGCATGTCCTGCTTCTCCCGGAACGGGAGGAAGGCGCTCTTGAAGCCGGAGACGATGATGGTGGTGAGGTCCTCCAGCGACAGGCCCAGCTCGCGGTGGGCCAGCCACAGCTCCTTCGTCACGGTGGTGTCGGTGATGAGGCGGTTGTCGGTGTTGATGGTCACCCGCAGGCCGTAGTCGAAATAGAACTTGAGCGGGTGCGACTCCAGCGACTGCACCGCGCCCGTCTGGACGTTGGAGGACGGGCAGACCTCCATGGGGATGCGGTGGTCGTTGACGTAGTTGAGCAGGTCGCCGTCCTCGCGCAGCCGGGTGCCGTGGCCGATGCGGTGCGAGCCCAGGGAGTGGATGGCCTGGGAGATGGACTCGGGGCCGTAGGCCTCGCCCGCGTGGGCGGTGCAGTTGACGTTGTTCTTGAGGATGAGGCGGAAGGCGTCCAGGTGGTCCTTCGCGGGGAAGCTCGCCTCCGCGCCCGCCAGGTCGAAGCCGACGACGCCGCGGTTCTTGTATGCGACGGAGAGCTCCGCCAGGCGCATGGACGTCTGGGGGTTGATGTGGCGGATGCCGCAGACGATGACGGCGCACTTGATGCCCGTCTCCTTCTTGGCGGCCCGCAGGCCCTCCAGCACGGAGTCGATGACGGTGGTCATCTTCAGGCCCTTCTGGAGGTGGAGCGCGGGCGAGTAGCGCACCTCCAGCCAGCGCACGTTCTCCGCGGCGGCGTCCACCGCCAGCTCATAGGCGGCGCGGTAGAGGGCCTCGGCCGTCTGGAGGACGGAGAGCGTCACGTCGAACGCGACGAGGTACTCCTCCAGGCTCTTGCACACCTGGCCCATGTGGATGGCCTTGGCGAGGCCGTCCTCGGTGTCGGCCATGAGCTTGATCTTCTGCTGCTCGGCCAGCTCCAGGATGGTCTTCAGTCGCATGGACCCATCGAGGTGGCAGTGCAGGTCCGTCTTGGGCAGCGCGTGGAGCAGTTCCTCCGTCACCGCGAGCATGGGGGGAGGGATGATGTCCGAGCGCCGGGCGGAGGACGGGATGCCGGTGGCGTTGGGGGTTTCGTCTTCACGAATCGTGGGCATGGTCGAAGTTCCTTGCTTGCGTCATCCTCCCCAAACCATGCCGTCTCGCGCCTGTCCACGCCTGCCCCTGTTACCGTGCCTGACGTTGACGCTGGCCGTCATGGCGTGTCAGCGGTCGCCGGTGGACGAGGCCTTCCGTTTCTCCAGTGACGCCTCGTCCCGCACGGGGCTCGTCGCCCTGGCGGACGGCGTCCTCCTGGGCAACGAGGCAGGCACGGTGCTGCGCCTGGACCGCGAGGGCAGGTCGGTGTGGCGTGTCGGACTGGGCCGCGAGGTGGCCGCCGCGCCCGTGGTCGCCGGGGGCGCGGTCATCGCGGGCACCGTGGTGGGTGACGTCGTCTGCGTGACGATGGCGGACGGCAAGGAGCGCTGGCGCCTGGGGGGCGTCTTCCCCGTGCTGACCCCTCCGGTGGTGGATGACGCGGAGCGCACCGTCTTCCTGGTGGCGCCCGACGGCGCGGTGCTCGCCCTGGCGGTGGAGTCCGGGCAGGTGCGGTGGAAGCGGCCGGCGCCGAAGGTCTCCGTGCCGCCTGTCGCCACGTCGACGGCACCTGGAGTGCAGGCGGAGGGCGCGCCGCACCCCGCGCCGGTGCTGGTGGAGGGCGTGCTGGTGGTGGCGCTGGGGGACTCCGGGCTGTGGGCGTTGGATCCGGAGAGCGGCGAGGCGCGCTGGTCCCAGCCGATGACGGACGTGGTGGGCCTGGACTCGGAGCGCGACACCGTCTTCGTGGCCACGCGTCCCGGGCGGGTGCTGGCGCTGTCGGTGAAGGACGGGAGCACGCGCTGGGAGCAGCGCTTCGCGGAACGGGTGACGGGGCCTCCCGCGCGGGCCCTGGGCGCGCTGTGGCTGGGCGCGGGGCCGTCGTCGCTCGTGGGGCTGTCCACGGCGGATGGCCGGGAGGTGGCGCGGGTGGCGCTGCCCTCGCCGCTGCTGGGGCGGGTGCAGGTGGGGCTGGAGGACCTGTTGCTCGTGCCCACGTCGGGGCGCGAGGGGCAGCTGCTGGCGCTCAGGGCCCCTGGCTGGAAGCCCGCGTTCACGGTGCGCGCGGACACGTCGCTGCGCACCCGGCCGGTGGTGCGCGGGCCGCTGGTGTTCGTGCTGGGCCTGGATGGGCGCGTGCTCGCGTGGCGGCTGCGCGTGCCGCCGCCGGCCTGACGCGCTCCTAGCCCACAGGGCCCGGCTGGGAGTCCGTGCCCGCGCGGGCCGCGTCGGGCGACTCCACGTAGTCCAGGTCGCGGTGGAACGTCTCCGACAGGCGCGTGAGGGCGACGAGCGCGAGGCCGAAGCAGACCGTGCCCACGGTGAGCGCCGCGTGCCCCACGGTGAGGTGGCCCTTCAGGTAGCCGAAGCCGCTGGCCGCGAGCACCGCGCTGCCGCGCACGAAGTTGGGCACCGTCGTCGCCACGGTGGCGCGGATGTTGGTGCCGAACTGCTCGGCGGCCATCGTCACCAGCACCGCCCAGTAGCCCACGCACAGGCCGATGAGGAAGCTCAGGCCGTAGATGGCCGTGGGGGTGAGGCCGGGCACGAGCCCGTACACCAGCACCAGCGAGAACCAGGCGCACAGCCCCAGCGCCACCGCGCGCTTGCGGCTCTGGAGCCACTGACTCACGAGGCCGGACAGCAGGTCGCCCAGCGTCAGCCCCACGCTGCCGAAGAGGATGGCGTTGCCCGCCGTCACGGTGCCCTGGACGTTCAGGCCCGCCGTCAACTCCGGCGCGAAGACGAAGAGGATGCCGGTGGTGAAGTAGATGGGCACGCCCACCAGGATGCAGCAGAGGTAGCGCACGAAGCGGCCGTCCTGGAGGAGCAGCAGCGGGTTCGCCCTGGCGGGGCCGGCCTTGTGGGTGAAGAGGACGGACTCGGACACCTTGAAGCGGGTGAAGAGCAGCGCGAGCCCCAGCAGGCCGCCCGTCACGTACGCCGTCTTCCAGTGCATGCGCTGCGCGACGAGCGCCGCCACGACGACGCCCAGCATGCCCAGCGTGGCGACCACCGTGGTGCCCAGGCCGCGCTTCTCCTTCGGCAGGGACTCGGCGACCAGGGTGATGGCAGCGCCCAGTTCGCCCGCGAGCCCCAGGCCTCCGAAGAAGCGGCAGACGGCGTAGCTGGGCACGTCCCACGCGAACGCGTTGGCCAGGTTCGCCACCGAGTACAGGAGGATGGAGCCGAACATCACCGACAGGCGGCCCCTGCGGTCCCCGAGCATTCCCCAGAAGAGGCCGCCCACCATCATCCCCGCCATCTGCGCGTTGTAGATGAAGAGCCCCTTCTCGAGGATGTCCGCCGGGTCGGTGAGGCCCAGGTCCTTCAGCGAGGCGACGCGCACCACGCCGAACAACGTGATGTCGAAGAGGTCGACGAAGTACCCCAGCCCCGCCACGAGGACGGTGAGGTTCAGGACCGAGCGCAACTCCCGCAGGCGTGTCATGGCGCGCGATTAGGGGGGTTCGCCCGGCCCGGGGCAAGCCTCCGGTGAAGGCCGCCTGCCCCCACGAGAGGAGGCGATCCACACGGCGGGGTCCTTCCAGAAGAATTCCCTGGAAGGTAGGTTTTGCGGCATGTCCGTGAAGGAGGTCCTGGCGTGGCGGCGCGTGGCGGTGCTGGCCCTGGTGCTGGCGCTGGGAGGGCCCGCATGGGCGGAGGCGCCCTGGCGGGCCGTGGTGCACGTGGCGGCCCCCGAGGACCGCGCCCTGCTGGAGCGGGTGCGTGGGCAGAGCAGCGACCTGCCGGTGGTGCTCGTGGTGGAAGCGGGACCTTCGCTGGAGCAGCGCCCGGACGGCGCGTGGCGTGAGGCGGAGCGGATGGCGCTGCGGCAGGACGCTCGCGCGGTGCTGTGGTTCACGCGGGAAGGCGCGGCGCTGCGCGTGTCCGTGGCGGCGCCCCGCACAGGGCACCTGTTCGTGCGGACCGCCCGCGTGGAGGGGGCTCCGGAGACGCTGACGTGGTCCGTGGGCGCGGAGGCGCTGGCGCTCGCGGTGCGTTCGGCGCTGCGCGCGGTGGACGCGGGCGAGCCCCTGGGCGAGGTCGTCGCGCCCCCTCCCCCACAGGATGCAGCAGAGGTAGCGCACGAAGCGGCCGTCCTGGAGGAGCAGCAGCGGGTTCGCCCTGGCGGGGCCGGCCTTGTGGGTGAAGAGGACGGACTCGGACACCTTGAAGCGGGTGAAGAGC
>NZ_RAWG01000236.1 GCF_003611735.1 Corallococcus sicarius
GAAGCCCCGCCTCCCCCCGCGTCAGTCCTCGGAGTCCACCCTGCGGGCCCGACGGAAGAGCGCGGGCGGGTTCCGGTCCACGGCGGCGATGAGGCGCGGTCCCAGCAGTTCGTAGGTCTCCGACTCGATGGGCCCCCGGCCCGGTGCCTCCAGGCCGTCGAAGTTGCCCACGCGGTAGCGCGCCGCGAAGACGAAGTGGAAGTCCGGCGGCGCGAAGACGTGCTCCGGGTCCCCCGCCGGGTGGACGTCCATGGCCCAGCGTGGTGCGAAGGCCGGAGGGTGGATGCCCCGCTCCACCTGATCCATGTGCTTGCGCGTGTAGAGGCCGGTCATCTCCTGCAGCGACGCGCCCCGCTCGAAGGGGACATGCGGGTGGAAGCGGTAGCAGGCGTGATGGGGATCCAGGGCGTAGAGCCAGCCGCCCCAGGGCGTGAGCTCGCGGAAGACGGCGAGCATCCGCTCCGACAGGTCGCGGTAGAGCTCCAGCCGCGCGTCGTGCTCCTGGCGGAAGAAGTCCCCTTCGACGACGAAGCGCACGCCGCCCCTGGCGGGCGAGGGCCACGGGTGATCCAACGCCTGGCGTTCTTCGTCGCCCGTGAGGGGCATCCAGGGTTCGGGTTCAGGCTTCAGGTCGAGCACGGATCCCCCTCTTCACGAAGTCCAGGTATTGCTCGCCTTTCAGGCCTCACGCAAGCATGCGGCACGTTGGGGAGGGGTCCGTGAGAGGCATCCGACGCCCACCGTGCCCATGACATGACATTGGTCTGCTCAACTCCAGAACGGCGCGGGGGACGTGAACGACAGACGCTCGCCCGTGTGGGGATGCGTGAAGCTCAGCGCTCCCGCGTGGAGCATGAGCCGCGTGTCCTCCTTGCCGAAGCGCGCGTCCCCGACGATGGGGGCTGCCAATCCCAGGCGGTGCGCGGCATGGATGCGCAGCTGGTGCGGATGCCGCGTCACGGGCACCAGCTCCACCCGCGTCCTGCGTTCGTCGTGACGCAAGGCCTTCCACGCTGTCATGGCCCGCTTGCCGTGAACCCTGTCCACGCACGCCTCGAGCGGGGCGGTGGACGTACCGCGCAGGGGCAGCTCGATGAGGCCCGCGTCTGCCTCCACGCGCCCTTCAACCCAGGCGACGTGCCGGTGCTCGGCCTCGCGACGCGCGAACTGACGCAGGAGCGCGGCCTGGGTCGCGGTGTCACGTGCAATCACGAGGAGCCCGGAGGACTCGGGCTCCAGGTCCTGGATGAAGAGGGGGCCGGACAGGGCCGGGAAGCGCGGCAGGAGTCGGACGAGCACCGAGTCGCGGCCGGGAGCATGGCGCCCGGGCAGTGAAGGCAGCCCGACGGGCTTGTCGACGACGAGGAGCCATGGGTCCTCATGCAGGAGCCGGGGGTCGTCGATGGCGGAGGCCCTCCGGGGCGCGGGGTCCACCGACAGGCCTTGCAGCATGTACGGCAGCACCGTGCCGCATTTGCTTTCACATGCGGGGTAGTACGCCCCGGCCTGACGCCGACCATCGAGCGGCGGCGCGCCCCACCAGAACTCCGCGAGCGCCAGGGGTTCCAGGTGATGGCGGAAGGCCTGCGCCAGCAGCTTGGGCGCCGCGCAGTCCCCGGCCCCTCCCGGCGGTGGGCGCGGCGCGAACAGCGCGGCCAATGGCTGGCTTTCCCCCCGCGCGTTGGGAATCACATAGCTGTGGGCCACCTGCCACCACAGGGCGCGGGAGCGTTCAGCGCGCAGGTGTTCGACTTCGGCGCGGCGGGCCTCGAACTCTCGCAGCGCCGCCCGCGGTCCGGCGAGGGCGCGCTCAGGCTCCGCGGACAGCGCCGCGAGCTGCGTTCGCACCTGCTCCGCTTTTCGAACCCACTCCGCATGCTGCTGTCCCCATGCGGCCAGCTCCGCCTCACCCGCCGGCAGGAACGCATCACGCGCGACGGGGTCGAACAACGGGGGCGCGAAGCCCTCCACGTTCCAGGCGCCGTCCAGCATCCCGGAGAACGCACACAGGTACCCGAGCCGTCCTCCCGGCTCCGCGACGACGAGCACGCCGAACATCTTCCCGCCACCGGGCTGCCACAGCGCGTCCCACGGCCCTTGTTTCAACCGCTCCTGGAGGGCCTCCGCTGCCTTCCGCGCCAGGGGGTGCGGCGGCCCCGGGTGGAACGGGCTCGCGAGGCGTGAGGGCATGTCTTCTCGACGCGGGGCTTCGTCGAAGAACGTCACGGCCAGGGAGGGATGCGCCACACTCACGTCGTCGAACCGTGCCATGCGGACCCGCGAGGCGACGAGTGTTTTCACGGGCGCCCGGGCGCGTGCCAGCACGGCCCCGGAGCATGCACCGGGCCTGATGGTAGAACCGGGGACCCGTGCTCTTCCTCAAGCGACCTCCCGCCGCGCCACTGAGGCCCCTGGTGATGGGGTACTGGTTCATCGAGGACCTGCAGGGCGCTCATGCGGGGAAGCCCATCGACACCACGCCGTCTCCGGCGGCGGTGTTGACCATCAATTTTGGCAGGCCCTGTGGGAGTGAGTTCGCGGCAGGGGCGCCGCGAACCTCGCTGCTGGGGGTCCAGAGCCGTCCGCGCGCGTGGAGCTCCGGCGAGGGCTGCTCCTTCGTCATGGTCATGCTGAAGCCCGCCGGCCTCGCGCGCCTCTTCCCCGCGACCGGGCTGGCCGCGAGCGATGAGTTGCTGGAGCTGGGCGCCGTGCTGGGAGATGGCCCGGCCCGGCGGCTCGCGGACGACCTTGCGGCGGCGTGGGAGCCCCACCGGGTGGCCGCGCGCCTGGATGCATGGCTGCTCGGACGCCTGGCCGCGACGAAGCCCGCGGAGGAGTTCGAACGGTTCGCGCGGGCCTGGGATGCCTTGCGGCGGACCTCGCGCGTGGAGGCGGCGGCCCGGGCCGTGGCGGTGTCGACGCGCCAGCTGGAGCGCTGGTTCCGGGACCACGTCGGGCATTCCCCCCGGCGGTTGCTCGCGCTTGATCGGATCCATTCGAGCCTGCTCGCGGCGCAGACGGGCCAGGGAGATGCGTTCGAGGGCTTCAGCGACCAGGCCCATCAAGTCCGCATGTGGCGGCGCTACCTGGGGCGCACTCCCGGGCGTTTCTCCAGGACGCCCCGCTCCCTGCTCGCCGACTACTTCAATCCCGCTCGGGAGGATGTCCCCCAGGGGCTCGCGCACTTCTTCTGAAGATGTCGCATTCGTTCAAGACGGCGGAGCCGGAGGCGTGCAGCGTGGGGGCTGCTTGTCTTGAAAGGAGCCACCCGGATGTCGTCTTCCTCCTCCTCGCGGATCCATGCGGAGCCGCTCGACTACTTCGATGGCGAGACAATCTGTCAGGGGTATGCCGCCCATGACACCGGCCACGAAGACAGACGGCCCTGTGTCCTGATTGCCCATGCATGGGATGGGCAGAACGCCATCATGCGCTCCATGGCGGAGGGCTATGCGGAGCAGGGCTACGTCGGCTTCGCGCTGGATGTGTATGGGAAGGGTGTGCGCGGCGAGGTGACGGGAGACAACTCACACCTCATGGGTCCGTTCATCGAAGACCGGGCCCTGCTGCGCCGCAGGATGCTCGCGGGCCTGGAGGCGGCGAAGCGCCATCCCCGGGTGGACCCCACGCGCATCGCGGTGGTGGGCTATTGCTTCGGAGGGCTCTGCGCCCTGGACCTCGCGCGCAGCGCTCCCGAAGGGCTGACGGGCGCCGTGAGCATCCATGGCGTGCTCCATCCCCCGAGCCTACCCCCGAGCTTCGGAGCACAGCCGCCCATCACCGCGAGCGTCCTCCTGCTGCACGGCTGGGAGGATCCGACCGCGCGGCCCGACGCCGTGCTGGCCATCGCCCGGGAGCTGACCGACGCGGGCGCCGACTGGCAGCTCCAGGCCTACGGCCACGCGATGCATGCCTTCACCTTCGAGGGCGCGAACGACCCCCAGGCAGGCATCCTCTTCAATGCCCTCGCCGCTCGACGCGCGGCGGCGGCGCTGCGAACCTTCCTGGCGCAGGTCCTGGGCGCAGGCGCGGAGGTCGCGGACCTGGGGCAAGCTGGGCGCGAGGGACGGACCGCAGGATGACCTCTGCCCTGCGTTCATTCCCCGGGGAGCTGGGAGGCCTATCGTGACAGTGGACGTGGTGCGGGCGCTTTCGGAGGTGTTGCCGGCGGAGTCGCTCGTCACCGACCGGGACGTGCTCGATGCGCATCGGCACGACCAGGCGGAGTGGGCGCCTTCCGGCATGCCGCGCGTGCTCGTGCGGCCCGCGTCCACGGAGGAGGTGCAGGCCGTGCTCCGCGTGGCCTCGGCGCTCCGGGTCCCGGTGGTGGCGCGGGGCGCGGGCTCCGGCCTGTCAGGAGGCGCGAACGCCAGCGAGGGCTGCATCCTCGTCTCCCTGCTGCGGATGAACCGCGTGCTGGAGGTGGACCGGCGCGGCATGTTGGCCGTCGTCCAGCCCGGCGCGCTCAACGCCGCGCTGAAGGCCGCCGCGGCCGAACAGGGGCTCTGGTACGCGCCGGATCCCGCGAGCTGGGAGTTCTCCACCCTCGGCGGCAACCTGGCGACCAACGCGGGCGGCCTGTGCTGCGTGAAGTACGGCGTGACGGGGGACGCGGTGCTGGGCCTGGAGGTGGTGCTCGCGGACGGCTCCGTCGTGCGCACCGGCGGGCGCACCGTGAAGAACGTCGCGGGCTATGATCTCACGCGGCTCTTCGTCGGCTCCGAGGGGACGCTGGGCATCATCACCGAGGCCACCCTGCGGCTGCGTCCCCGGCCGCCCAGGGCCACGACGCTCCTGGCCACCTTCCCCACGCTCGTGGGCGCGGGCACCGCCGTCTCCGACATCATGGCGACGACGCGCCCGTCCCTGCTGGAGCTGATGGACCGCACCACCGTGCGCGCCGTCGAGTCCTGGAAACCCATGGGCCTGGACGTCCAGGCCGCGGCCTTGTTGCTGGCGCGCTCCGACGCGGGCGGCGCGCAGGGCGAGGAGGAGCTCGGGCTGATGGCGGCGGCCTGTGAGCGGTCCGGCGCGTCCTTCGTGATGAACACCCCCGACGAAGCCGAGGGCGAGCTGCTCATGCAAGCGCGGCGGCTGGCCTTTCCCGCGCTGGAGCAGCAGGGCGCGACGCTGCTGGACGACGTGGGCGTGCCCATCTCCCGCATCCCGGAGCTGCTCGCGGCGGTGGAGCGCATCGCGGATCAGCGCGGCGTGCGCATCGGGACCTTCGGGCACGCGGGCGACGGGAACATGCACCCCACCGTCGTCTTCGACCGGAAGGACCCGGAGGTGATGGCCCGGGCGAAGGAAGCGTTCGACGACATCCTGCGCGCGGCGCTGGACCTGGGAGGGACCATCACCGGCGAGCATGGCGTGGGTTCACTCAAGCGAGCGTTCCTGAGCGCCCAGCTCGGCCCGGAGACCCTGCGCCTGCATCACACCGTCAAGGCCGCCCTGGACCCGGGGGGCATCCTCAATCCGGGCAAGCTGCTCTGAGGCGGAGGGCCGGGGAAAAAGAAGGAAAATGCCGTGTCGATCTCCCGGAGCCACATTCGTCGTGTGGATGAAGGCGACATTCCGCCCCTCACCCATTCCGAAGGAGACCCACCATGGCCACCAAGATCTTCGTGAACCTCCCCGTCCAGTCGCTCGACCGCTCGGTCGGCTTCTTCACGAAGCTGGGCTACACGTTCAACCCCAAGTTCACCGACGCCAACGCCACCTGCATGATCATCGCCGAGGACATCTACGCGATGCTCCTGGTGAAGGACTTCTTCAAGACCTTCACGAAGAAGGAGATCGCGGACGCCACGAAGGTGACCGAGGTGCTCATCTCCCTCTCCATGGACAGCCGGGCCCAGGTCGACGCGATGTTGGACAAGGCCGTGGCGGCGGGCGGCTACGAGTACAAGGAGAAGATGGATCAGGGCTTCATGTACCAGCGGGGCTTCCAGGACCTCGACGGCCACCAGTGGGAGATCTTCTGGATGGACCCCGCCGCGGCGCAGTAGGCCCCGCGCGCCTTCAGAGCGGGCGCTTCATGCCCGTCAGCCTGCCTCAGCCCGTCTTCTTCTGGTACGCCTTCACCAGCACGTTCATGCGCCGCCCGCTCGGGTCCTCCTTGCGGGGATCGGAGATGACGAGCACCCACTTGCCCGACACCACCGCGGAGCCGACGGCGGTGCCGACGAGCGCCCAGCCGCCCTCTTCCGCCTTCTGGGCCTTCTCCGCGCTGTCGAAGACGCACACCGTGGCATCCAGGCCGCTCACCTTGCCGGCCTTGCACTTGCCCCCGGGCAGCTTCTCGCCCACGTCGGTGAAACCGGAGGGAGTCTCACCCGCCGCCTTCCACGCGTCCAGCACGTCATCCGCACTGCTGGAGCAGCCCGCCAGCAGCAGCGCCACCAGCGGGAATCCCTTGCGCAGCATGCTCAGTTCCGTCCCTTGAACTTCTTGTTCTTGTGCTTCTTGTGCTTGCCGTGATTGTGGTGATTGCAGTGGTCGTGGTCGTGGTCGTTGTCATCCCGGATGATGATGACGTCCCGGCCCGGCGGCGGAGGCGGAGCCGGCCTGCCCACGTTCACGTTCACGCCCACGTTGACGCCCACGTTGATGATGGGGCCGCGGTACTGGGGCGGCGGAGCGAACGTCACCTCCGGGCGCGGCGCGTTCCAGTTGCGATAGACCGTGTTGACCCGCACCAGCTTCGGGTTCTCCCGCCGGTAGTCCTCGGGGTACTCGCCCGCGTAGTAGTGGACGTCCTCCTTGTCCACGAACTCCTGACGCGGCGGCGGCTCGTAGGCGTGGTAGTGCGGCCCGTCGTGGTAGCAGTACTCCACGTCGTCCACGTCCACGTCGATGTTGATGATGACGTTGAGCACCACCGGGTGGTGCCCGTAGTAGGAGTGCCGGGGGCCCTCGTAGCCGAAGGGCGTCGGGTCACCGATGAAGACGTAGACGTTGTCGCGCGTGCGGTAGAGCGTGTCGGCGTGCTGCGGCGCCACCGAGTGCACGTGCGTCGTCTCGAGGTGGCACAGGCCATCCCCGGGCTGCCCGGTGCGCGGGTGCAGTCCAGCGTACTTCCACTGCTTCGCCTCGGCCGCGCTGGCGGCGACGAGCAGCAGCACCGCGGACAGACCGGCCAGATTCTTACGTGACATGGGGGTTCTCCGTCGGGGGACGATATATCCGATACCTGACCCCGCGCGCCCCGGATCGATCACACCCTTTCTTGGGGGTCGCACCCACGGTGTCCGTGAAGGTGCTCCCAGTGCCATCCGGAGACAGCGGGCGCGAAACTTTTCGACCCTGCGACAACGCGCATCGGGAATGGCCTCCGGGGTAACCTCCGGCCTCCGGTTCCGATGCTCCCCGCCTCCCACATGATGCGCCGCTGGCTGCTCGCGACGGCGGGCGTGCTGACCGCCCTGGGCATGGGAGTGGAGGTCGCGGCCTCCGCGCTCGGCACGCGGAGGCTGGCGCCGCTCGTGGAGTTCCTGTCCCTGAGCTACGAGCGGAACCTTCCCACCTGGTACGCGTCAGGGCTGCTGCTGGCGTGTGCGCTCGTGCTCGCGGGCATCGCGCGGGCCGCGGGGCTGACGCACGAGCCGGCGCGGCGCCACTGGTGGGCCCTCGCGGTCCTGTTCGCGTACATCTCGCTGGACGAGAGCGTGGGCCTCCACGAGCACCTGGGCGGCCTGCTCTCGCTGGGTGGGGTGCTGTACTTCACCTGGGTGGTGCCGGCGGCGGTCGCCGTGGTGCTCGGGGGGCTCGCGTTCCTCCCCTTCCTCGCGCGGCTCTCCTCGCGGCGGCGGGCGCAGTTCATCGTCGCGGGCGCGCTGTACGTGGGCGGTGCGCTGATCATGGAGCTGCCCCTGGGCTGGTGGACGGAGCGGCACGGCAACGACAACCTCGTGTACGCGCTCATCGATCATCTGGAGGAGGCGCTGGAGCTGGTGGGAGCGAGCCTCTTCCTCGCCGCGCTGGTGGAGGAGCTGGGCGAGCGGGTGGTGCTCACGGCGAGGGAGGAGGCGGCGCATGGGACTTCCCCGGCCAGCCCTCGCTGAGGAGCCAGGGCTCCGGGTGGAGCCGGTGCGCGAGGTGCACCTGGCCCCCTCGCGCTCGCCCTACATCGTCGGGCCCGTCTACGACTGGGTCTTCTTCCTGCTGCCGCCGCTGCTGGCGCTCGGGCTGGGCATCGCCATCTCGGGCACGGCGTTCAGCGACGCCCCGGTGCGCCTCTTCGGGCGGGAGAACACGGGGTCCGGGCTGTTGGTGGGCAGCATCATCCACGCGCACCTGGTCGCGGTGCTCTTCCGCAGTCACGGCAACCCCAGCGTCTTCCGGCGCTACCCGCTGCGCTTCGTCCTGGTGCCCGTGCTGGCGTGGGCGGCCATCCGCGGCTCCGCGGTGGTGGCGGTGGCGGCCACCGTGCTCGCGACGTTCTGGGACGTGTGGCACTCGGGAGCGCAGACGTTCGGCCTGGCGCGCATCTACGACCGCAACCAGGGCAACCCACCCGAGGCGGGACGGCGGCTCGACTTCTGGCTGAACCAGCTGCTGTACGCGGGGCCCATCCTCGCGGGCGCGACGATGCTGGATCACTTCAGCAGCTTCGAGCCGTTCAAGGCGGTGGGCATGCCGTGGCTCGCCTCCGTGCCCGCGCGCATGACGGCCACCCACCGCGTGTGGACGCTGGCCGTGCTGGCCGTGGGCGGCGCGTTCCTCGTGTTCTACGCCGTGGCCTCCGTGCGCCTGGGGCGTCAGGGCTACCGGCCCTCGTTCCACAAGGTGTTCCTGCTCGTCACGACGGGTGCGTGCTCCATCTACTGCTGGGGCTTCGACACGTGGGGGGAGGCGTTCTTCATCATGAACCTCCTCCACGCGGTGCAGTACCTGGCGCTCGTGTGGGCCACGGAAGGCAGGCGCCTCCGGGAGCGGCTGCGAAGCCGCGTCCCGGCGCTCGCCCTCTTCCTGGGCACCGTGCTCGCCTATGGGGTGGGTGCCGAGCTGCTGGACCCGGACCTGGAAGGGCTCTGGGCCTGCACGCTCGTCGTGTCCTTGATGCACTTCTGGTACGACGGCTTCATCTGGTCCGTGACGCGCAGGCACGTCTGAGGGCCAGCTCCTCTCCATCGGCCCTCGGTCCCGAGGGCTTGTTATCGTGCGCACCCCATGAACGAGCCTACGTCCGTCACCGATCCACGCATTGGTTCGGTGTTGCAGGAGCGCTACCGCATCATCGAGCGGCTCGCGGCGGGAGGCATGGGCGTCGTCTACCGGGGCGAGCGGCTGGAGGTGGGCAAGTCCGTCGCCATCAAGTTCCTGCACGCGTGGGCGGCGCGGGATGACGACTTCCGCAAGCGCTTCCAGGTGGAGGCGCGCGCGATGAGCCGCCTCACCCATCCGTGCTGCGTGTCGGTCATCGACTTCGGCGTGGATCAGGAGTCGCCGTACATGGTGATGGACTTCGTCACCGGGGAGACGCTGCGCGGGCTGCTGCGCGACGGTCCGCTGCCGCCGCCCCGGGCCCTGAGCGCCCTGCGGCAGGTGCTCGCGGGTCTGGCGCATGCGCATGACCAGGGCATCATCCACCGGGACATCAAGCCCGAGAACATCATCGTCACCCACGCCGTCGGGCTCGGGGAGCAGGTGCGCATCCTCGACTTCGGGCTCGCGAAGCTGCGCGACGAGGTGACGGGCATCACGTCGGGGATGATGCTGGGGACTCCGTCCTACATGGCCCCGGAGCAGATCCACGGTGAGCCGGTGGGTCCGCCCACGGACCTGTACGCCACCGGCGTGCTGCTCTACGAGCTGCTCACCGGCAAGAAGCCCTTCAACGCCACCAGCAACGCGGAGCTCTTGCGCATGCAGCGCGAGGTGACGCCGCCCCGGTTGCGCGACGCCGCCCCGGACGCGGGCTTCTCCGCGGAGCTGGAAGCGACGCTGGCGAAGGCGATGGAGAAGGCCCCGGGGGACCGCTTCCAGTCCGCCACGGAGTTCCTGGCCGCGCTCGAAGGGGCCTGGTCGGGTCCGGCGGTGTTCTCCGTGGCGCCCGTCGCGTCCGTGACGCCGCGCCCCTCCTCGCCCACGCCGGCGCGTCCCAGTGAGGAGGTGCTCGCGACCCGGAACGCCCGGGCGCAGCCGCGCGTGACGCCGGTGGGAACTCCTGCCGAAGCCCGGGCTCCTGAGTCCCTGCCGGTGGCTCCCACGGAGATTGTGAAGAAGGAGCCCCAGGTCGCCTCCGAGGCCGCGCGCCCGTCCGGCCCCGTCGCGGCCCCGCCCGCCTGGAGCCGCTCGCGCCGGGTGTTGGGTGGCGCGGCGGTGTTCACCCTGGCCGCGGCAGGCCTTGGCGCGTGGGCCCTGGCGTCAAGGTCCACCGGCGTGGCGCCCGTGTCCTCGGAGCGCCCGTCCGCGGCGGCTCCGGATGGTGAGGAGGCACGGGCGGAGGCTCCCACGGGCACCACGGCCTGGGAGCCTGTCGTGGAGCAGCTCCCGGGCATCGACGAGGCCCATCGGTTGATCAAGGCGCAGCGGCGGGACTCGGCGCTGGCGGCGCTGAAGAAGCTGGCCGCGAAGCACCCGACGAGCGCCTACGTCCGCTACCTGGAGGGGAACGTCAACTTCGACAACCTCCGCTGGGTGGATGGCGTGGCGTCCTACCGGGCGGCGCTGCGCAACGACGCCGCGTACCGGAACGCGCCCGTCGTCATCCAGAACGCCATCCGCTGCCTCGTCAGCGACCGGTTCCACGGCACCTGCCAGGACTTCCTCCGCAAGGACCTGGGTGAGGCCGCGGTGCCCTCGCTGGAGGACGCGGCCCGTGAACACCCCATGGCCAGCGTCCGGACCCGGGCCGCCGCGCTGCTCCGCCAGCGCGGCCCCGAGTCCACGACGCGTTCTCGCTGAAGCCGCGGTCAGGCCCTGCGCCGCCTGAGCGCCCCCAGCGCCAGCACCGCGAGCCCCACCAGCATCCCGAACGGCAGGCTCCCTCCCGAGGAGGAGGAGCAGCTCACGCCGCCGCCCAGGGTCCGGGTGTCGGAGCCCAGGGAGAGGCGCCACTGACGCGTTTCGGGGGAGGTGTCCACGTTGCCCGCCCGGTCCCTGGAGCGCACCTGGAGCGAGTGGCCACCTTCGAGCACGTCGAAGGAGATCTCGGACTCGCACGCCGCGAACTCCACGTTGTCCAGGCTGCACTCGAAGGTCGCGCCCTCCTCCGTCGAGGAGAACTGGAACGTGGTCTTCGTCGTGCGGACACGGCCCTCGGGTCCCGCCACGATGCCGGTCTCCGGGGACCGTGTGTCCACGGTGAGGGAGAACTCCCCGAGCGCCCCGCTCGCGTTCCCGGCGGGGTCCTCCGCGCGGAGCTGCAGGGCGTTCTCGCCCTCCGGCAGCGACAGCTCGGGGGTGAGGCTCCAGCGCCCGGCCGCGTCCACGAGCGCCACGCCCATCTCGGGTCCATTCCGCAGGGCGACGCTCACGCGGTTGCCGGGCTCGCCGCTGCCCTGCAGGACCGGGGTGGTCACCGCGACGATCGCCCCAGGAGCAGGACTCGTCATCACCGGCACGGGAGGCGCCTCCGTATCCACCACCCACGAAGCGGTGGCGGGACTGCCATCCAGGTTCCCCGCGGCATCCACGGCCCGGATGTTCATGGTGTAGGCCGCATCCGCTAGGTCGCGCACCTCGAAGGGACTGGTGCACGGCGTGAAGGGCGCCGAGCCCAGGCTGCACTCGAAGTGGACTGCTTCAAGCTCGGATCCCTCGTAGGCAAACGTGAACCGGGCCAGGGACTTCGGTTCGAAGGCCGCGGGGTGCTGCTCCAGGACCGTGTCGGGGCTCTGGGTGTCAACGGTCCAGGTGCACTCGGCGGGTTCGGTATCCTCATTGCCCAACGAATCACGCGCCTTGACCCGGAGCGTGTACGAGCCGTCCCGGACCACGGTCACCGAGTGGGTCGGGTCACAGCGCGCGAAGGTGCTCCCGTTCAGACTGCACTGGAAGGTGATGGGCGTCGTCGGCGGCGGTTCGTTGTCCTTGTCGGACGTGAACGTGAAGGTTTTCGTGAGCGTGTTGATAGGCGTGCCCGTCGGGGGGCACTCCTTGAGGGTGGTGTTTGGGAACTTGGTGTTGACCCACCAGGTCCAGACCGCTGGGGACGCGGTCTCAGTCTCATTCCCGGCCAGATCCTTCGCCTTCACGGAGAGGGTGTACTTACCCGTGAGCAGGTTCGTCAGGACATGGTTGGCGGGGCACTCTCTGTAGCCCGTGCTGGTGCCCGGGCTGCTGTCATCAGCCTCGTAGGAGCGGTCGCAGAGGAAGGTCACGTTCAACTCATTGGAGCTGAAGGTGAACCGCGCCTCGGGGCTGTTGGTCGTGCCCCCGTTGACCGTGGTCGGCCCGGACTCAATGTGCGTCGTTGGCGCGGTGGTATCCACGGTCCAGGTGTAGCTCTCCGGCGTCGGATCCACGTTGCCTGCGCCGTCACGCGCGCGGACGATCAGCGTGTGCGAGCCGTCCGGAAGCGCAGGCGTGAGGTAGGGGGTGACGCAGGTGACGAAAGTCGGGTTGCCGGGCGAAGAGCTGTCGAGGCTACAATCGTAGGTCGCACCCGTCTTGTTGGACTCGAAATTGAACGTGCCTGTCTTCTGATTCGTCAGCAGCGGTGGCATCAGGGTGATCAGCGTGGATATCGCGGACTGATCCACGGTCCACGTTGAGGTCACGGGGGAAGGATCCAGGTTCCCCGCTCGATCCTTGGCCCGGATGCGCAGGGTGTGCAGTCCTTCACTGGCGACCGTCGCGACATGCGGGCTGGAACAGGCTGCGTACTCCGCGCCGTCGAGGCTGCACTCGAAAGTCCCCCCCGTTTCGTTCGAGTGGAACGTGAAGTTGGCGGTGGTCGACTGCTGTGCGGGCGGGGGCCCGGAGTCGAGGATCGTGTCAGGGGCCGTGACATCCACGGTGAAGGAGCGGGGCGCGGAATCAGGCCCCACGTTTCCGGCCTTGTCCGTCGCCTTCGCCTTCACCGTGTACGTGGTGCCATCCGTGAGCTGGCTCGTAACGACCAGGCTCCAGCTACCGCCCGTGCTCGCTACCGCCGTCCCCGTCACGGAGTCTGACGACGGCGATGACCAGGTGATCGTCACCGTGCTTCCCGGCTCGGCCGTTCCGGAAATCGTGGGCAGTCGGGTCGCCACATAGGCATCGGCAAGCGGCGCTGACACCAGGGGTGCCGCAGGAGCAGCGACATCCACCTCCCACGAATGAACCGCGGGGATCGGATCCACGTTGCCCGCCGTGTCCTTCGCACGCACGTAGAGGACATGCGGCCCGGATGTCACGGTGTAGGACTTCGGCGTTTCGCACTCCGTGAACTTTGGGGCGGTGTCGAGCAGGCACTCAAACGTCGAGCCCGTCTTGGAGGACGTGAACGTGAAGTTCGCCGTCGTCTGATTCACGATGGGCGCAGGCGAGGCAGTGATGGTCGTCTCCGGCAAAACGGTGTCCACCGTGAAGTTGCGAGTGGCGGACGGATTGCTGGTGTTACCCGCTGCATCCACCGCGACGACGGATGCCGTATGCGCGCCCTGCGACAGATCCGTCGCCGGAACGTAGCTCCAGCTGCCTTGCGCGGTCGCGGTCACGGTGGCCTTCAAGCTGCCATCCAGGGAGACCTTCACCTGGGACAGGGCCTCCGCGCTCCCCTGGAGCAGAGGCCTGACCGTGTTCACGAAGAGCCCCTCCGTCGGACTGTTGATCTCAGGGGCCGCAGGGCTCTGGGCATCCGCTGTCCAGGACGACACCGCAGGAGTGGGATCGACATTCCCCGCGGCATCCTCGGCCCGGATATGCATTGTGTGCGGACCATTCGTGACGGTCCTGGTGAGCGGGCTGGTACAGGTCTCGAACGCGCCGCCATCGAGACTGCACTTGAAGGTCGCTCCCGGCTCAATCGAGCTGAATGTGAAGGTGGCGCTGGTCGACGGGTGTAGCGCAGGCGGCCCGGAGCCGAGGGTCGTGTTGGGGGCCGTGACATCCACGGTGAAGGAGCGGAGCCCGGAATCAAGACTCACGTTCCCGGCTTTGTCCGTCGCAGTGGCCTTCACCGTGTACGTGGTCCCATCCGTGAGTTGGGGCGTGACGATCCAGCTCCAGCTGCCACCCGCGCTCGCTAACGCCGTCACCAGCACCGCGCCTGAGGGGACCGTCTGGATGATCGTCACCGTGCTTCCAGGCTCGGCCGTTCCTGAGATCGTGGGCTGTCGGGTCGCCACGGAGGCGCCAGCCAGCGGCGCTGTCAGCAGGGGTGCATCAGGCTTTGTCGAGTCCACCTCCCAGCGATGAACCGCGGGGGTCGGATCGAGATTGCCCACCGTATCCTTCGCACGCACGAGGAGGATGTGCGGCCCCTCCGCCAGGTTGGCGAATTCCACCACGGCGCTGCAGGGCACGAACTGGGACGCGCTGTAATCGAGGAGGCACTCGAACGTGGCGTCGGCCTCCGAGGTGAACGTGAAGTTCGCGGTGGTCTGATTCACGAGTGCCGCCGGCTTGTTGCCGATGGTTGTTTCCGGCCCCGTGCCATCCAAGGCGAACAGCCGCAGGTCGGACTCAGTGCTTCTGTCAGCGGCATCGATGGAGCGCACCTTGAGGCGGTACGCCCCGTCCACCAGGACCAGGGAAGAGGACGGTGCGAAGCTCCAGTTGCCCCCCGCATCGCTGGTGACCTCGGCAAGCTCGTTCTCCACCATCGGCGTGGTCACCCTGGTCAGCAGCAGCTTCACCCGGGTGCCGGCTTCAGCGGCGCCTCGAAAGCTCAGCGATGCCCTGCTCACACGCCGGTTATCGACATCCGGATCGCTAATCGTAGGCTTGGTGGGCGCCGTCGTATCCACGGTGAAGATGATGGTCGTGGAGGCGGAGGTCGTCGTCCCATCCGTCGTCCTGGCCTGGATCCAGTTCACGCCGTCAGCGAGTGGCAGCCCCTGAATCATCGCCGTGGAGTCGAAAACCCATCTCCCGGCTCCGTTGGCGGTCACGTCGGTCAACTTCACGTCCTTGATGTACAGGCTCACCACGGCCCCGCCTCCCGCGGTCCCTTCAAACGGGGGGCGGCCGGTGTACAGGACCGCTCCAGCCACGGGCTTGGTCACCTCGGGCACGACGACCGGATCCCCAGGCGCGGGGGCAACGCCCTGCGACTCCAGCGCAGCAACGCCCTGGACCACCTGCTGCTGCCCCTCCCCACCGGCGCCCAGGTGGTGCTCGCCTCGCGTG
>NZ_RAWG01000237.1 GCF_003611735.1 Corallococcus sicarius
TTCCTGGATCGCGCGGTGGGAAGGAAGTCGGTCGACACGTCGTCCGACGCGTCGACCGACTTCCTTCCCACCGCGCGATCCAGGAAGGCTCGGTTCTTACAAATAGGAGGGAATTTCTCCTCTTCCGTGAAGGGAGTCCCTCGATGGTTGGACGTGATGGAAGGAACCGGGGTGCCCGGCTGCTGCCGCTGGCGGCGCTGCTCCTGGCCACCGCCTGTGAGCCGCGCGCGACGCCGCCCCCGGCCGAGACCCTGGCGACGGTGAAGCTGGGCGCGGGCAGCTTCTCCGCCACCGTCCGGCGCACCGCGCACGGCATCCCCCACGTGCTGGCGGACGACTTCGCCAGCCTGGGCTACGGCTACGGCTACGCGTTCGCGCAGGACAACTTCTGCGAGCTGGCGGACGTGCTGGTGACGGTGAACGCGCAGCGCTCGCGCTACTTCGGGCCGGACGCCACCTACCCGGCGCCGCTGGGCGGCGACCTGATCAACCTGAAGAGCGACTTCTTCTACCAGTCCATCGTGGACGCCGGCACCGTGGACGCGCTGCTCGCGAAGCCCGCGCCGCTGGGCCCCTCCCAGGACGCGCGCGAGCTGGTGCGCGGCTACGCCGCCGGCATCAACCGCTACCTGCGTGAGACGGGCGTGGACGCGCTGCCGGATCCGCGCTGCCGGGGCGCCGCCTGGGTGCGCCCCATCACCGAGCACGACCTGTACCTGCGCTATTACCAGCTCAGCCTCTTCGCCAGCTCCGGCTTCTTCCTGGACGCGCTGGTGGACGCGAAGCCCCCGGCGCTCCTGCCGGACGGCTCGCTGCCCCTGCCGCTGCCCGTGCCCGCGAGCCTGGACCGCAATGTCTTTCCCCACTCGGAGTCCCTGGGCCTGGGCAGCAACGCCTTCGGCCTCGGGAGCCAGGCCACGCGCAACGGCAAGGGCATGGTGCTGGCCAACCCGCACTTCCCCTGGGAGGGCTCGGAGCGCTTCTACCAGGCGCACCTCACCGTGCCCGGCAAGCTCAACGTCAGCGGCGTCAGCCTCGTGGGCGTGCCCGCCATCCTCATCGGCCACAACGACACGCTGGCCTGGAGCCACACCGTCTCCACCGCGTACCGCTTCACGCCGTTCGAGTTGAAGCTCGTCCCCGGCAGCCCCACCACCTACCTGTTCGACGGACAGCTGCGCCAGATGACCACGCAGACGGTGACGGTGCAGGCGCGCGAGCCGGACGGTTCGCTCTCCTCGCGGCAGCACACCTTCTACCGCTCGCACCTGGGCCCGATGCTGGAGTACCCCGCCGGCCTGATGACCTGGAACGGGCTCACCGGCTACGCGTTCGCCGACGCCAACGCCTCCAACCTGCGCGTGCTGGACGCCTTCTTCGCCATGGACCGCGCCACCAACGTGGAGGAGTTGCGGCAGGCACAGGACACCTGGCAGGGCATCCCGTGGGTGAACACGCTGGCGGCGGACGCGCAGGGCCGCTCGTTCTACGCGGACCAGGGCGTCGTGCCGCACGTCACCAACGCGCACCTCGCCCGCTGCGTGCTGTCCCCCATCCCGCTGCTCATCCTCCAGTCCGCGGGGCTGCCGGTGCTGGACGGCTCGCGCTCCGACTGCGCGTGGGGCACCGACGCGGACGCGGTGGAGCCGGGCATCCTGGGGCCCTCGCGCCTGCCGCGCGTCACGCGCGACGACTACGTCACCAACTCCAATGACAGCTACTGGCTGCCCAACCCCGCATCTCCGCTCACCGGCTTCCCGCGCATCCTGGGCGGGGAGAAGAACGTGCGCAGCCTGCGCACCCGGCTGGGCCTGAAGATGGTGCAGGGCCGGCTGGCGGGCACCGACGGCCTGGAGGGCCAGCGCTTCACGCTGGAGCAACTCCAGACGGTGATGCTCAACAACCGCGCCTACTCCGGGGAGCTGCTGCGCGACGCCGCGGTGTCGCTGTGCCGCCGCACGCCCTTCGTGCTGATGGCGGACGGCACCTTCGAGGACCTGCGCCCCGCCTGCCCCGTGCTCGCGCAGTGGGACCTGAAGGGCAACCTGGACAGCCGCGGCGAGCTGCTGTGGCGCGTGTTCATGTTCAACGCGGTCGCGGTGACGGGCGGCCCGTACCTCATCCCCTTCAACGCCGAGGACCCGCTCAACACGCCCCGCGTGCTCAACACCCTGCACCCGCAGGTGGCCCAGGCGCTGGGCACCGCCGTGCGCACGCTGCGCGAGCGGAACATCGCCCCGGACGCGGCGACGGGCTCCGTGCAGGGCAAGCAGAAGAACGGCGTGTTCATCCCCATCCACGGCTGCAGCCACGACGAGGGCTGCTTCAACCAGATGTCCAACCGCCTGCTGCCGGACGGCACCTACGAGCCCATCCTCGGCTCCAGCTTCATCATGGCCGTGTCCTTCACCGACGCGGGGCCCGTGGCGAAGTCCGTCCTCACCTACTCCCAGTCCAGCAACCCGGCCTCGCCCTGGTACGCGGACCAGACGGCGATGTTCTCCCAGAAGCAGTGGGTGCAGATGCGCTTCACGGAGGCCGACATCGCCAGCGACCCGGCGCTGTCCGTCACGCAGCTCCAGGAGTAGCGCGGGCCCGAGCGGCTCAGCGGCGGAGCGGCGCGTCGTCAGCCGTTCCGTCGATGATCCGCTTCGCGATGGCGAAGGAGAAGCCCGCGCGCGCGAGCGCCGCCAGGTCCCGCTGGCGGTTGTCCGCGCGCGTGCTGGGGTCCCGCCGGAAGGGGCCCAGCCGCTTCTTGCGCGCCCAGATGAGGGCGGCGGCGTCCTCGGACACGTCCTCGGTGGCCTCCGCCAGCTTCTCCTGCACCAGCTCCGGGGCCACGCCCTTCATGCGCAGCTTCTGGGTGATGACGCGCGCGCTGCGGCCCGAAGCGCGCAGCGAGTGCGCCTTGGTCCGCGCATAGGCCCCATCGTTGATGAGGTTGTTGCGGATGAGCTTCTCCGCGAGCGCGTCCACCCACCCCACGGCCTCCTTGCGGTCGGTGCCGTGGGCCTTCACCGAGCGGTCCACCCTGCGCATCAGCACGCGCTTCAACTGGCTGACCGTGGCCGAGTAGCGCTTGAGGTAGTGCAGCGCGGCATTCTCCAGATAGCGCTGCGACACCTTGCGGGGTGGCTTGGGCTTGCGTGGCTCCCGGCGTCGGTCGCCGTCCCTGTCGGTGGAATCGTCCATGGCCCGTCCAGGTCTACCACCCGGGTCCGACCCCGGGGGGCGTGTCCGGCCACCCACCGGGCACACCCTGCCGGGGCCCGCCCCGTCGCCCGGTCGACCCAGGCGCGGCTAGAGTCGCGCGCCATGCGAATCCTCGCTTCCGCCCTGCTCTTCCTCACCGCCGCGGGCTGTGCTCACGCCCCGGCCCCCGCCGTTGAATCCGCTCCAGCCGCCACGGCCCAGGCGACACCCGCCGCCGTGCAGGAGCTGCCCCTGCTGGCCCCCCCGGTGGCCCCCATGCCGGGAACGCTGGACGCCCGGCGCGCGCAGGGGCTCGCGTCGAAGGGGAAGCTCCCTGAGGCGCTGGCCCTCTTCGAGAGCGTGTGGAGCCACGGCAACCGCAACCCCAAGGTCGCCAACGCCGCCGCCTACGCGGCGCTCCAGGCCGGGCAGCCGGCCCAGGCCCTCACCTGGCTCACGCGCGGGGCGGAGCTGGGCCTGCCGGAGCTGCGCGACGTGGAGGCCCTGAAGAAGGACGAGGACCTGGCCCCGCTGCGCGACGACCCGGGCTTCACCGCGCTGCTCCAGCGCATCCCGTCGATGCCGGACCCCTTCCCCGGCTCGAACCCGGAGTTGAAGCAGCTCTTCGCGGAGGACCAGGGCGACCGCATGGCGCTGGGGCCCAAGTCGACCCAGGACGACTTCCGGCGGCTCGTCGCGCGCGACCTGGCCCGGCGCGAGCGCGTGAAGGCGCTCATCGCCGCGAAGGCCCTGAAGACGGGCGCGGACTTCATCGGCGCGGGCTTCGTCTTCCAGCACGGCAACACCCTGGAAGACTACGCCCTGGCCCGCCAGATGGGCGTGGAGGCCGCGAAGGTGGGCCACCCGGACGGCCTGTGGCTCGCCGCCGCCGCGTGGGACCGCTGGCTGATGAAGGCGGAGCGCCCGCAGCGCTTCGGCACCCAGTACCGGGGCACCCCCGGCACGCCGCCCGGCCCCATGCGCCTGCACACCATGGACCCCAGCGTCACCGACGCCGAGCGCGCCCGCTGGGGCTTCCTGCCGCTCGCGGAGATCCCCGACACCCTCCAGTGAAGAAAATGGCGAGCCCTGTCGATTCCTCCGCCCATCGTTCGTCGCCCGCGAAGAAGGAGTCACCCCATGCGCTTCATGCTCATTCCCCGCTCGTCCCGCCCGGAGCCCACGCCCGCCCCGGCCGACGCGCCCTTCGACGAAAAGGTCTTCATCGCGCAGATGAAATTCAACGAGGAGATGCACAAGGCCGGCGTGCTGGTGGCCTCCGAGGGCCTCAGTGCGTCCTCGGCCGGCGCGCACGTCGTCTTCAAGGGCGGCGACCCCGTCGTGAAGGACGGCCCCTTCGCGGAGACGAAGGAACTCATCGGGGGCTTCTACGTGCTGGAGGTGAAGTCGAAGGAGGAGGCCATCGCGTGGGCCCGCCGCTACCCCGGCGGCATGGGCAATGACGACGTGATGGAGGTCCGCCCGCTCACCGGGTCCGACGACCTCCCGGCGGAGTTCATGGAGCTCATCCGGAAGGCGGCCCCGTCCTGGAGCGAGTCCTTCACGAAGTCGTCGTAACCCCATTGTCACCGGGTGCAGGATCAGTTTGAGGCGGCAGCCCGGTTGAGGGGGCTGCCGCGGCTGGGGTCGAAGCGGGCCCTGCCGGATGGGGCGACGCACCTGCGGTTCACCGGACTCGAGCTCCTCCGCCGGCTGGCCGCCCGGGGACGGCGGAGGGCGTCGGGAGTCGCGGCGCCCTCCGCGCGAGGGTGTGCTCGCGGGCTTGTCTTGAACCTGGAGACTCCTGGAAGGCTCAGCGGACTCCGACGAAGTCGATACCCGCAGAGGAGACCTGGTCGTTCCACGGGCCTCCAGCGACGGAGTTGATGTCGCCCACGCTCTGGGTGGTGCTGAGGCACCTGCCCGTCCGCGAGGGGTGTTCGCAGAGGGTCGCGCGATAGGGGCCGAGGATCCTCACGGAGGACAGGATGTCATCGAAGCCCAGGTCGCCCAGGAAGCCGACGCCGGAGGTGAGATGCAGGATGTTGCCTTCGAACTGGCCATGCTCGTAGAGGTACACCCCATCCGCGGCGGAGTAGGCCTGGACGGCATACGTGTAGTCCCCCTGCGTCGCCTTGTAGCCCGTCCCGTAGTCCGAGTACGCCCAGTTGCTGAGCCCCCCGGGTGACTTCTTCACCACCACGCTCCAGAGCTGGAAGGGGAAGCGTGAGCTCACCCGGCCGTGCAGTTGGGCGGCGCGGTCGCCCGTGCCACCCGAGAAGGCTCCGAGCTGGGAGTTCACGAAGCTGCCCAGGAAGCCGTTGCTCACCGCGCTCGTCACCGTCCGCGAGGTGAAGGCGAGGTGTGTGTAGTCATCCATGGTGTCGGATTGGACGTAGCTTCCATCCGTGTGCATCCAACCGGCCCAGCTTCCCTTCAAGGCCAGGGCATGCCAGAGGCGCCCCGGGGCGGCATTCTGGAGAAACGCATGGATGCCATACCAGCGGGCCTGGGCGTCGCCGCCCAGGGTGTAGGAGATGTTCCGGAAGGCGGTGCCGAAATCGCCAGGCAGGATGCTGGCGGAGGGGAGCAGCCGGTAGTTGAGGGCCAGGATGGCGTCAATCAGCCCCGCCCCCGGGAAGTCCATCATCAGGACCCCCGCGCGCTGGACGTTGCCGCCCACCAGGTGGTCGATGGCGTAGTCATTGACACCCCGGATGGCCATTCCATCGCCTCCGGCCACCACGTTGGGGAAGGCCGCCACGGAGGAGCCACTGAGGAAGTTCACATAAAGCGTGGGAGGGGCCCCCGCGTTCGTCCGCCCCAGGTGGTCCCGGACCTTGTCCCACTTGTTGTCGATGTCGAAGATCGTGGACACGGTCCAGTCATCCTGGAGGGCCAGCGAACCCCAGGTCACGCCGTAGGCTCCACCGCCGAAGTTGTCCAGGATGACAATCTTGCCGCGCACCTCCCCGAGCGTGGGCACATGGGTGCCTCGCCAGACATAGGGACTGTAGGCGGGCTGGTTGCGATACCACTCGAAGGTCTGTTGGAAGCTCCGGCTATTGCCGTCCGGGGTGTGTTCCTCCTTCACCCGCATGAGAATGGTTTCGCCGGGATGGTCGCGCAGGAACTGGGTGGTGGTCGTCAACACGTCGTCGAAGTTGGCGTTCAGGTAGACGACGCCATGGTGGATGGCGAACCGGTCGCCAATGTGGCGACACCGGATGTCCAAGGCCCGGAGCCCCGCGTCCAGTTGGGCCCTCAGGCTCAGGGATTGGGTCTGGGTGAGGTCGCCGCCCGTCGAGGTGAACGCCATGGAGTCATGGGTGCCCGGCAGCGACAGGGAAGCGAGGCTCGCCGAGCCGGGCATCCAGCTCAACCAGTCGGGATGACTCGTTTCGATGCTGCCGGAGTGGTTGTAGTAGCGCCCACGGGCGGCAGCGGGGGGGGTCGCGAGCAGCACGAGCAAGAGCACCGCCGCCGCGTTGCGCGGTCGGGAGACAGAAAACGTCCGGTGGGACATGGGGCCTCGGGGGAGGAGGAGGATGCGTGGGGTGAAGGCAGCCACACGCGAGGTGTGCGCTGTTGTCCGGGACCTAAGCAGGAATGGACGAGGATCCCCAGAGGCTTCGTACTTCACGGAAAAGCCCGGCAAACCCTCGCGGGCGCCGGGCTTTTCACGTCAAGCATTCCAGGCGGCTACGAGGTAAGCAAGGGCGCGTGTGACATCTGAGCGCGCCCGAGAAAGTAGGGTTTGAGGTCTCAAGAGTATCAAAGCAGGAGCCTGGAACGAGGAGGATGCCGCAGCGGCTCTCCCCTGCATGAGGGTTCGACAACACCCTCTGAGCTACCGTGGCTGGAGCAGGAAATTCGCGCCGATGGCCATCAGGGGCTTGACCTCTTCTGCGGCGCAAAGGAAGACATCGTTCGCGCGGTCTGCGGCCTCGACAAGGCGGACGCCCGGGGCATCGCGCTGCGCAAGTCGCTGTGGCAGCCGGCGCTGAAGGGGCTGGCGGACAAGCTCAACGCGCCGAGGCCGCTTGCGACGTGCGCCCACCGAGGCCAGCGCGCGTCCCATCGTCGCGGGCGACACCCGCACCCGGCCGCGACGCTCCACTTCTCGCGCGCCAGCAACTCGCGCGTCCACGTCGTGCGCCGCCAACCGGACTGCTGGGGCGTGTAACGGGCCGGGGTCATGGATCGCAGTCGGGTCGGCCAAGCTGTTCGTAGCCGGCTCATGCCCGCCTGACGCCTTCAGCAGCCTGCCAGGGGACGCCACCACCTCTCCGCCGGCCCGGCGCGCGGCCCTTGGGCTCCCGTCAGCGGACCTCCCCTCCTCCCTCTCCGCACCAGCACGCCCCCTCAACAGGGCCCCGTCTTTCCCATGCGTGGCTCGGGTCGCCGTTGTCGTCCCCGGAGGGGCGGCACCAGCCTGATTACCTTGGGGGTATCGGGAGGACAATGAAACCAGAGCTCCAGGCGTATGCGTTGGGCGATCGGCTCCAGGCGGGGCACCGGGCGACCGTCCACCATGCCGTGCGTACCACCGATGGACGCGCGATCCTCCTCAAGGTCCTTGAGCCTGAGCACAGCCGCCCGCAGGACCTCGAGCGGCTGAGGAAGGAATACGAGGTGGGGCGTGCGCTCGCGGGCCTGGCCGTCGTCGAGCCGCTCGCCCTCTCGACGTTCGAGGGGCGGCCGGCGCTCGAGTTCGAGGACTTCCCGGGCGCTCCGCTTGAGAAGCTCGTGGGCGCGCCGATGCCCGTCGGGGACTTCCTTCGCCTGGCAGTGCGTCTGGCCGGGGTTGTCGCTGACATCCACGAGCGAGGCGTCATCCACAAGGAGATCAAGCCGGGAAACATCCTCTTCGCCCCCGGGAGTGGCGAGCTCAAGGTCTGGAACTTCAGCATCGCCGCGCGCAGCACACGTGCGCAGCCCCCTCCCCGCGCCACTCGGATCATCGAGGGGTCGCTCCCCTACATGTCGCCAGAGCAGACGGGCTGGATGAACCGCTCCGTCGACAGCCGCTCCGACCTCTACGCCCTCGGCGTCACCTTCTACGAACTGCTCACGGGGCGCCTCCCCTTCGATGCGCGCGATCCCCTGGAATGGGTGCACTGCCACGTTGCCCGCACCCCGCCCGCCCCTTCCGCGCTCGTTCCCGTCCTTCCGGGCGTCCTCTCGGACCTCGTCCTCAAGCTCCTGGCCAAGCTGGCGGAGGAGCGGTACCAGACCGCGCGCGGGCTCCAGCACGACCTCGAGCGCTGTCTGTCCGACTGGCAGGCGAGAGGCACGCTCGTGCCCTTTGCCCTGGGAACGCACGATGTCTCGGACCGCTTCGAGCTTCCCCACAAGTTCTATGGCCGCGAGGCCGAACTCACCGAGCTCCTTCGTGCCTTCGAGCGGGCCGTCGAGCGGGGGACCCCGGAGCTCGTACTGGTGTCAGGGTATTCTGGCATTGGCAAGTCTTCGCTGGTCCGTGAGCTGCACAGGCCCATCGTGCAGGAGCGCGGGTTCTTCATCTTCGGCAAGTTCGACCAGTACCGACGCGACGTGCCGTACTCCACCTTCGCCCAGGCGTTCGCCGAGCTGATCGAGCAGATCCTCACCGAAAGCGAAGCGAGCGTGGCAGCCTGGAGGGAGCTGCTGCGGCAGGCGCTCGGCGCGAGCGCGCAGCTCATCATCGACATCATTCCTCACGTGGAGCTGATCCTCGGCCCGCAGCCCGCGCCTCCTCCCCTCCCTCCGCTCGAGGCGCAGAACCGCTTCCACTGGGTGTTCCGCCAGTTCATCAGCGTCTTCGCGCGCAAGGAGCACCCCCTCGCCCTGTTCCTCGACGACCTCCAGTGGCTCGACTCCGGGAGCTTGAAGCTCCTCGAGGACCTCGTCCTCCACCCGCAGACCCGCTACCTCCTCCTGCTGGGCGCGTACCGCGACAACGAGGTGGGCCCCTCCCACCCCCTCGCGCTCACGCTCGACAACATCCGGAAGTCCGGCGCGCTCGTGCACGAGATCGTCCTCGTCCCCCTCACCGTCGAGCATCTGGGACAGTTCATCGCAGATGCCCTGCACTGCCCCCCCGGCTCCGCCGCGCCCCTGGCCCGCCTCGTCCACGAGAAGACGGCCGGCAATCCCTTCTTCGCCATTCAGTTCCTCACCACGCTCCACGAGGAGGGCCTGCTGGAGTTCGACCGCGGCGCCGCTCGGTGGCGCTGGGACGTGGCGAAGATCCACGCCAAGGGCTTCACCGACAACGTCGTCGACCTCATGGTGCGGAAGCTCAAACGCCTCCCACCTGCCACACAGGAGGTGTTGAAGCTCGCCGCGTGCGTCGGAAACACCACGAACCTGCACACCCTGGCCGTCATCTCCAACCAGTCGGGCGAGCAGGCCGCGCGCGAGCTCTCGGACGCGGTCTGGGAAGGGCTGGTGCTTCAGCAGGGCGACGTCTACACGTTCCTGCACGACCGCGTCCAGCAGGGGGCCTATGCGCTCATCGAGGACGAGAGGAAGAAGGGCGTCCATCTCCGGATCGGGCGCCTGCTGCTGGCGAGCCTGGACGCACGGAGCATCGAGGAGCGCATCTTCGACGTCGTCAGCCAGCTCAACCACGGCCGCGCCCTCATCACCGACCCGGCGGAGAGGGACGCGCTTGCGAGGCTCGACTTCCTCGCTGGAAGGAAGGCGAAGGCATCCATCGCCTATGCCTCCGCGAGGAGCTTCCTCGCCGTCGCGGCGGACCTCCTGCCAGAGGATGCCTGGGAGTCCCGCTACGACTTCGCGTTTCCCCTCTTCACCGAACGCGCGGAGTGCGAGTACCTGGGCGGCGCGTTCGAGCAGGCCGAGGCCCTGTTCGACCTCCTCCTTGCCCGAGCGAGGACCGACTTCGACAAGTCCACGGTGTACGAACTCCGCCTGAAGCTCTGCCACGTCGCGGGCAGATACGACGAGGCGGTGGCGATGGGCCTCAAGGCCCTTCAGTTCTTTGGTTTGGACATCCCCGAAGACGCCGCGGTGCTGAGCGAGGCGACCCGTGCCGAGGCGGAGGCAGTCAAGGTCAACCTGGGCGGGCGCCGCATCGCGGACCTCGCGGATGCCGCCGAGGCCACCGACCCGCGCGTCAGGGCCATCATTGGTCTGCTCTCGAACGTGGCCCCTGCCGCCTATATTGGCAGCAGGCCCCAGATCTTCCCGCTCATCATCCTGAAGCTCGTCAATCACTCCCTACGGTTCGGCCACACGTACGAGTCCTGCGTGGGGTACAGCTGCTACGGCTTCATGCTCGTCTCCCTCTACGATGACCCTCGTGCCGCATACGAGTTCTCGGAGATGTCCATCAGGCTCAACCAGAAGCTCGGGGACATCAGCCGACGGGGCACGGTCCTGCACCTCCACGGCGACCACATCAATTTCTGGAGCCATCCCATCTCCACGGACTTCCCCATCCTGGAGCGGGGATTCCTCGCATGCCTGGATGCGGGCGACCTGGTCTTCGCGAACTTCATCGCGTTCGAGATCGTCTGGCAGGCCATCGAGCGGGGCGATGCGATTGATGATGTCATCAGGTTCTCGCGGAGCTACGCGGCCTTCGCACGGGACTCCCGCAACGAGCCCGTCTACCAGACGATCCGACTGGAGCAGCAGTTCCTCGCGTGCCTGAAGGGACAGACCCGCGGGAATACCTCCTTCGAGGACGATGCGTTCCAGGAGGCCCCGTGCCTTGCGAAGATTGCCGAGGCAGCCTTCGGGTGCGGCATCGTCTTCTTCCACATGATGAAGCTCATCACGGCGTATCTCGCGGGAGACGATGCCAAGGCGCTCCATCACGCGGACGAAGCGAAGAGGACGCTCAGCGCCGCGATGGCCATGCCCATGGAGGCGACCTTCTATTACTTTCACGCCCTCCTGCTCGCCCGCATCCACCCGCGGAGGGCGGAAGCAGAGCAGCGGGAGATCGCGAGGACGCTCGAGGGCTACAACAAGAAGCTCGCCTTCTGGGCCCAGAGCTGCCCGGAGAACTTCCTCACGAAGCACGCCCTCGTGTCCGCGGAGATCGCCCGAATCACGGGAGACGAGCTCCAGGCCGAGCGGCGCTACGAGGAGGCCATCCGGGCGGCGCGGGCCAACGGCTTCGTCCACTGGGAGGGCATGGCCAACGAGCTTGCCGCAGCGTTCTACCGGGAGCGACGCTTCGTGACCGTCACCGCTGCCTATCTTCGGGACGCTCGAGACTGTTACGCCCGGTGGGGCGCGGAAGCGAAGGTGAGTCAGCTTGAACAGCGCCACGCGCACCTTCACGAGGCACCTCCGCTCGGCCCCGCGGCCGTCTTCGCGGCCCGACCCGAGCAGTTCGACCTGCTCTCGGTGGTCAAGGCCTCGCAGACCATCTCCGGGGAGATGGTCCGCGAGCAGCTCTTGCGCACGCTCTTGCGGGTCGTCCTCGAGCAAGGCGGGGCGCGCCGGGCCCTCCTGGTCCTGTCCCGCGAGGGCGAGTTCGAGGTCGCGGCCGAGTCCGCCGTGGACGAGGAGGGGGCGCCGGGCCTGCTGTTCAGCCCGGCCGCGCAAGCGCTGGCGGCACGCGTCCCGGCGTCCATCCTGCAGTACGCGCAGCGGACCCGGGAGCACGTGCTGCTTGCCGACGCGGCCGCCGACGCGGAGCGGTTTTCGGGGGACCCGTACTTCGCGCAGGCGCGCCCGCGGTCAGTCCTCTGCCTCCCCGTCCGCAGGCAGGCGGAGGTCGTCGCCTTCCTCTACCTCGAGAACGACCTCGTCCCCGGCAGCTTCACGCCCGAGCGCCTGCTGGCGCTCGAGCTGCTCGCGGCCCAGGCGGCCATCTCGCTCGAGAACGCGCTCTTCCTCGAGCGCGAGCATGCCGGCCGCGTGGAGGCCGAGACGGCCGGGCGGCGTGCGCTCCTGCTCGGAGAGGCGACCGCGCTCATCTCCTCGACGCTCGACTACGTGGGCGTGTTCGAGGCGCTGACCCGCCTGTGCGCGCGCTCGTTCGCCGACTGGGCGATCATCGACCTCAACGAGGGGGGCACGGTCGTGCGCCTGGCGGGCGCACACCGCGATCCGCGGAAGGAGCCGCTCCTGCGTGAGCTTGCGGAGCGATACCCCGCGCGCATCGGCACGGCCACGCCGGTGACGAGCGTGCTCCAGTGCGGGGCCATCCTCCACCTGCCGGACCTCTCCGACGAGCAGATCCGCTCCTACACGCTGGACGAACACCACGCCGCGCTCATCCACCAGATAGGCACGCGGAGCGTGCTCATCGTGCCGCTGGTCGCGCGAGACACGCCGCTCGGGGCGTTGACGTTCGCGGCGGCCTCTCCGCACTGGTTCGGGACGGCCGACGTGGAGCTGGCGGTGGAGCTGGGCCGCCGCGCGGCGCTGGCCATCGACAACGCGCGCCTCCTCGCGGAGACGCAGCGGGCGCTGCGCCTGCGGGAGGAGTTCCTCACCGTGGCCTCGCACGAGCTCCGCACGCCGGTGACATCGCTCCGGCTTTCGGTGGAGGGCCTGCTCCGCGCGGCCTCGGCCGGGAGGACCGTCTCGGCGGAGTTGCTGAACCGCAGCCTCAGCCGGGTGCTGAGCAGAGCCGACAGGCTCGAGCAGCTCACCGGGGAGATCCTCGACGTGGCGCGCATCGCGCAGGGACGGCTGGAGCTGAAGCGCGGCGAGGTCGAGCTCGGCGCGCTGGTGCGCAGGGTGGTGGAGCGCCTCGAGCCCGAGCTGACCGCGGCCCGCTGCAGGGTGTCCTTCACGTGCGCCGCGCCGGTGGTGGGGCAGTGGGACGCCGCGCTGCTCGCGCAGGTCGTGACCCACGTGCTCCACAACGCCCTCAAGTTCGGGCCAGGCAAGCCCATCGAGGTCTTCGTCGGCGGGGAGGCCGGGAGCGCGCGGCTCGTGGTCAGGGACCACGGAATCGGTATCGCCCCGGAGCAGCAAGGCCGCATCTTCGAGCGCTTCGAGCGCGGCGTGTCCAAGAACTATGGCGGGATGGGGCTCGGCCTGTACATCAGCCGCAGGATTGCGGAGTCGCACGGCGGTTCGATCCAGGTTCAGAGCGTGCCCGGCGTCGGCTCCACGTTCACCATCACGCTCCCGTGCGTCTGGCAGCCAGCGCTGACGGCGTCGCTCGGCTGAGCCAGGGCGCGCCAGCGTCTCCTTGTCATAGCCCGCTGATTTTCACCTCCTTCTACGGCTCCAAGCCCCGAATGTGCAGCATGCTGCCGTCGGTCTGCGCCACCAGCACGTCGGCGGACGCAGCGACACGCCGCAGCAGGTCGTCTGAAATGGGGGGCGAAGCGCACGACCTGGCCGCGCTTCACCCAGCGCCGGGCCAAATCCTTCAGCAGCTCCGCATCACTCAGGTGGCCCAGCGGGCTGCGGCCGCCTTCCAGGCACTCCCTACCCAACCTGCACATCCCCCCGTCACTGATTGCCCTCCCTCAATCCGGGCGTGCACCCATTGTCACATTGTCACCTGGGCGCCTCCGCCCATGTCAGCCGGACATGCTATGCGGCGCTTCCCCACCCCGGAGGCTCCGCCTTGAATTCCCGTACCCTTGGACTTGCATGTCTTGTCGCGTTCGCCGCGCCCGCTTGTAGCGGCCCCGTCGCCGAACCCACCGCCCCCGTGGAGTCCACGGAAGCCGTGGAGACGACGGGCACCACCACCGCTGGCGCGACGGCGGTGGAGCGGCTCTACGCGGCGGAGGGGTCGCTCACGCTGAGCTTCGAGACGCTGGGCACCTTCGAGACGCGCAACGGCGTGCGCGCGCTCGTGCTGCACGCGACGGCGAACCGCTACCTGAGCAACGTGTTCAGCTACGTGCCCGACGACGCCTTCGGCGAGGCGAACATCATCAGCGAGCGCCGGCTGGAGGTGGTGCTCCCGGAGGGCCACGAGCTCAACTCGGTGCTGTCCGGCCTGCCGCTGTTCGTGACGGTGGACACCTTCACGGGCACGCCCACGCACTACACCGCGCGCATCGAAGTGGCCCCGCGCTTCTATGACTTCCAGGGCTCCAACTCCGTGTGGGTGTCGTCGGACGTCACGCCCTACTACGTCGTGAACGGCAACAACCCGCTCGTCTACCGGGGCCGCGTGGACGCCGCGGCCAGCGCCCTCACCGTCACGGCGCCGGACGGCGTGCCCACCGTGGCGCGCGTGGACGCGGACACCTTCAACCTGGACTGGAACTACACGGCGATGCACCAGGCGATGGACCCGCACACCACGCCGCTCACGTTCAACGCCGCGCTCACCGCCGGCGGCACGGCGCAGAAGACGGGCCGCGTGGTCGCGCGCGTCACCAGCCTGGCGCTCACCACCGGGGATGCGTACGACGTCTGGCCGTCGCCCAGCTGCCAGCCCGCCACCTACGACTGCGTCCAGAACAAGCCCACGGGCACGACGGACTTCTCCTCGTGTGGCACCTACCGCCAGGTGACGCGCTGCCTGTACGTGGCCAACGCGTGTGACGTGGGCACGCCCCAGCCGCTGTCGCTGACGGCCATCGACGCGTCGGCGCTGGAGCCCGCCCGGGTGGCCTGGAACCTCGGCTCCAACAACGGCGCGTGGCACGGCCTGGAGCCCATCACCGCGTTCCGCACGCCGTCCTGCCCGTCCTCGCCCACCACCATCCAGGGCGTGGTCGCCAAGGTCGCCGAACAGGACCAGTCCTTCCCGGACGTCGCGGGCGGCACGTACACCGACCGCGCGGGCCTGGCGCAGAGCATCCTCTTCACGAACAACTACTACGGCGACGGCGCGGCGCTCCTCCAGGCGATTGATGCCTACGCGGGCGGCGGCACCGTGCAGGCGTGGCTCTACACGCAGGGCGTGCCGTGCCACAACTGCCACGAGTTCGACACGCGCGCCGTCCTCTACTACCCGGCCACGCGCAAGGTCGTCGTGCTGGACGGCTACTACGGCTACGACTCGTAGCCCCTGCTGACGGCACCGCCCCGGCCCCAAGACGCGGGGCGGGGCCTTCCAGGGCTGGAGGGTGGAAGGCCGCCCCTGGGAGGCCGGCTCGGGCGCCCGGCCC
>NZ_RAWG01000238.1 GCF_003611735.1 Corallococcus sicarius
AGCCCCGCCCCCCGTCGCGGGCCCGCACTCCTGCCACGCGCTGTCTGGTGTGCCCTCGCACTCACCGTGTGGACGGGCTGTACCGGCATGGTGGGCGGGACGCCTGACTCGCCCGTGGATCCCTCGGGCTCGACGGACGCCGGCTGTGAGGAGCCCACGACGTCGGGTGGCACCGACGCGGGCGAGAAGAACGACCTGCTCGCTCCCACCCGACTGCTGCGGCGGACGTCGCTCGCGCTTCGGGGCACGCCGCCTACCGACGAGGAGTTCGCCGCGCTGGAGGCCGCGGGCGACGACGCCGCGCAGCGGGCCTTCGTGGATGCCTTCGTCGACCAGACGCTCGGGCATCCCATCTTCTACCGGACGATGTTCGAGCAGGCGCGCGACTGGCTCAACATCCCGCTCACCCCGCGCACCGCCGACGCGCCGGAGTACGGCGTGCAGCAGCAGCGGGCCCTCCAGCAGTGCGCGGCGGGCACGGCGAAGGCCGGCGCCTGGAAGTACTTCCGCGGCGACAACGAGGCTTGCACCGGCTTGAAGACGGATGGCTCGCCCGTCGAGGAGACCGTCCTGGAGCCGTGGTGGGCGCCCGGGACGGCGGTGACGATGGTGGGCGTCGCGGCCAACACGTCGGCCCAGGGCACCATCAGCGTCAGCGGCCACCCCGTGGCCGTCACCTGCGCCGCGGCCGGGCCGGAGGGCACCTGCGGCTGTGGCCCGAACGCCGTGCGCTGCCACGCGGACTTCCAGCAGTACGTCGGCTTCGAGGACTACCTGCACTACAACGAGCAGGGCCAGCGGCGGCTCGTCTCCGAGGAGCCCGCCCGCCTCTTCGCCCACCTCGCGTGGCACGACCGGCCGGTGACGGACCTCATCCTCGGCACCTACTCCGTCGCGCCCACCAACCTCCAGGCCGCGTATGTGATGCAGGGGCTCGCGGGCGGCGCGGCGGCCCTGCTCGACGACGACTCCTGGTGGCGCCCGTCGCGCTTCTCCGGTGCGGCGGTGGACCCCGAACACGCGCCCACGGATCCCTTCGCGTGGCGCGAGTACCAGGTCCCCGCGCGCAATCCCTTCCTCCTCGCCGAGCGCGACTACCGCTACGACCCGCGCACCCAGGCCGGCCCTTCGCGCGGCATCCCCGCCGCGGGCATGCTCACCAGCATGGGCTTCCTCGCGGGCTACCCCCGTGAGCGCGTGCGCGGCGCCCGGGCCCTGGAGACGCTGGCTTGCGAGGTCCTCGCTCCGCCCCTGGGCCTGAAGTTCAACGAGTACCGCCGCGACCCCGGCACCGAAGGGCCCTGCCAGCACTGCCACAGCCGGCTCGACCCCGCGGCCATCCACTTCAAGCGCTTCGCGAAGGCGGGCGCGGCGTTCGAGGGCTACGGCGCGAAGTACCTGATGCCCGGCGTGGGCACGGAGTGGCACTGGCCCGTGCGGTGGCGCACGGGGGCGTACCCCTACGGCGGCGACCCGTTCAGCCACTGGAACCGCTGGTACGCGACCGACACGAAGCTCACGCCCGTCACCGAGGCGCAGGAGCAGATGAACCACGAGGCGATCTTCATCGACTTCCTCCCGCCGGAGCAGACGCTGCTCGGACAGCAGGGGGATGGGACGGTGGGCCCGCTCGGCTTCGCCAAGCTCATCGTCGCGGCGGGGGCCTTTGATCGCTGCGTCGTGCGCCACCTGCATGCGCAGGTGATGGGCCGCGACATCGACCCGGCCAACGAGGCGGGCTACCTGGACGACCAGGTGGAGCGCTTCCTCGCGGGAGGCCGCAAGGTCCGCCCGTTCGTCAAATCACTCACCCAGTCCAACCTGTTCCGGCGGGGGCGCTGACATGAAGCACTTCACACTCCTCCTGCTGGCACTCCCCGTAACGCTCGCGTGCGGCAAGGACGGCGCCGCGTCCCCGCCCGTCGTCCAGGGGCAGGCTGCCTGCGGCACGCCGGCCAGCGCTGAAACCCTGCGCGTCATGGAGGGCCTCAAGCCGCACTGTGAGGGCTGCCACGCGCAGGGCACGCGCGGCTACTTCGCCTCCGCGGACGCGTTCCAGAGCCTCATGGTGTCCGACGCCCGGCTGGTGAAGGCGGGCAGCCCCGACGACAGCGAGTTGGTGCGGCTGTTGGAGGGCCGGGGCAACGGCGCGTTCAAGCAGATGCCCATTGGTGAGAAGTCCTACGCGCAGCTCGTCTCCGAAGGCACGGCGACGCTGCCCGTGGCGGAGGTCCGCGCGTGGATCCAGGGCCTCACGGCGCAGCAGCGTGACGCGCGCCCCGACCCCGCCGCGCCGCGCATCACCCGCATGAACGCGACCCAGGCACAGCGGGCGCTGTACCAGCAGCTGGGGCTCGTCCATGAGGACTTCTTCAACGTCGCGCGCGAGTACGGCATCCCGATGGCGGAGTCCCGCGGTGACGACCTCTACCCGCTCCAGCCTCCGGACGCCGTGCCCGCCCCCCGGCAGAACACCACCTCCGAGCGCTTCTACGGGCTGGGCGGCGGCTCCGTGATGAACCAGACCTCACCGGACCGCAGCACGTCCCCCACCTTCGCGCTCACGCTGACGCAGGTCTCCCAGCGGTGGTGCCGCATGGCCCTTGGCAAGGTGGGCAACGTGGCGCTCTTCCCCGCGGGCACGAAGCGCACCGCGGACCCCGTGGACGTGAAGGCCACGCTGCGCCGCTGGTCCCTGCACTTCCTGGGGGAGCGCTTCTCCGACGCGCAGGTGGACGCGCTCTACGCGGACGTCTTCGTGCCGCTCTCGACACCGACGGACACCGAGCCCGCCTACGTGGGCGTGTGCTCGTACTTCATCCGTCACCCGCACTGGATCTTCTACTGAAGGGGCAACCATGAAGCTCTCACGTCGCAGGCTGTTCGAGCTGGCCCTCGGGGCCACCCAGATGGGACTCATGGCGCGCTACGGACTGTCCACGGCCTCGGCCGCGCCAGTCACGGGACGCCCCACCAAGCTGCTCGGCATCTGGCTGGATGGAGGCCTCCATTGGGAGTCCTTCTTCGCCCCGCTGTCGCGCGCGGGCATCACGAAGTTCATCCCCCCGGCTCAGGGCGGCATCATCCCCTGGGGCTACCTGCCGGATCAGGTGGAGAACTTCGACCGCTCCCCGGTGGACCTGGATGCGCCCGGGCCGGCGCGCAGGCTTCGGGGCCCCATCTACTGGAACTGGGCCAACCCGGCCGACACGCGGGGCCTGAACCCCGTCGTGAACAACCAGCAGACCTACCGTCCCTGGGGCTATGCGTGGGCGGACCCCACCTACCGGCTCTTCGAGAAGGCCGCGCTGCTCGTGGGGGCGGACCAGAACACGGCCGCGCACACGAGCGGCATCGTCGCCAGCATGTGCGGCGTCGCGGGCTCCAGCTTCCGGGCCCCGGCGGTGCAGGCCGTCATCGCCAACGCCATGGCCAGCCGCTTCCCCGACCGGCCCATCCCCAACGTCAGCCTGGGAGGCCAGCTCCCGAACGCGTTCGGGCTGCCCGCGCTGGCGAACCCGACGGTGCTGCGCTCCGCGTCCTCCGTGGAGCCCACGCTGTCCGACAAGCGCGACAGCGCCTGGAAGGGCCTGCGCACGCGCACCGACGTGCCGGACCTCGCCTTCGACGGCTCGGCCCTCCCGGGCACGGTGCCCGCCACGGTGGTGGACGCCGCCATCCTCAAGGCCCTGCGCGCCGAGCGCGGCCTCTCCTCCAGCGGCACCGACGCGCTGATGGAGCAGCTCTATGACACCTACAAGGGCGCGAGCCGGACCGTGCGCCGCGACATCCTCTCCGTGCTCGGCAACACGCCGTCGTGGGAGCACCTGAAGAACAACGCGAGCTACCCGGTGGACTGGTCAGCGTGCATCGGCGTCGCGGACTCGTGCGGCACCGGCGCGTCCATGGGCAGCTATGACTTCGCGCTGCGGCTGTTGAAGTCCGACCTGGTGACGTCGGTGAACCTGCGGGCGTCGAGCTTCGCCAACTTCTCCTTCGACACCCACAGCTCGACGGGCCCCCAGCAGCACGCCAACCACCTGCGCATCGCGTTGGAGATGGTGGGCCGGATGTGTCTGGAGATGAGCCTCACGCCCAGCAAGTCCGACCCGGCCCGGTCACTGCTGGATGAGACGCTCGTGTATGTCTACAGCGACTTCGGACGGACGTTCCCCAAGCAGGGCAGCGACCACCACCCGGCGACGTGCGCCCTGCTGGTGGGCGGCGGCATCCAGGGCAACCAGATGCTCGGCGGGTACGACGAGACGATGAACGGCTCGCCCATGGGGACGCCGGTGGCGCTGGTGGAGGAGGACGGGGCGCGGGTGTCGCGCGCCCCGCGCTCGCAGGACATCGCGGCGACGGTGATGAACGCCTTCGGGCTGGAGCCGGGGAAGGACTTCTTCATCCCTGGTGGCTACGGCGTCTTCGACGGGGTCGTGAAGAGCTGAGCACGGCCCCCTTCGTTGAAGAATGGCGCGGCATCAAGCATGGTGCCGCGCCATGGGACGTCGCAGAAGCTGGCAGGCGTGGGCGGCGGCACTCGCCTACTGGACGCTCGCGGGCCTGTCCGCCGCGAGCGAAGACCACTCCGTGCGGGGGATGGACTGGCGGCACGCGCTGCTGTCGTCGATGACGTCCCACCTCCTCTGGGTCCCGCCCACCGTCGCCATCTTCTATTTCGGGCTGCGCTTCCCCATCGAGCGCCAGCGCTGGGCGTCGCGGGTCGCGCTCCACGTGGCCGGCGCGGTCGTCATCGCGTTCATCCGCGCGGCGACCATCTTCGGCCTGGACCCGTGGGTCGGCTGGTATGCGCAGCGCCCCGTCTTCACGGACGTGCTCTCGCACGCGCTGCTCGTCAACCCGTTCGTCTACCTGACCGTGCTCGTTGTCGCGAACGCCGTCTACTACGCGGACCAGCTCCAACTGCGGGACACCCAGCTGGCCCGCGCGCAGCTGCACGCGCTCAAGGCGCAGCTCCACCCGCACTTCCTCTTCAACACGCTCAACTCCATCGCCGCGCTCGTGCACCGCGACCCCCACGGGAGCGAGCGGATGATCTCCCAGCTGAGCGACCTGCTGCGCGGCACGCTCGACGCCGCGGGCACGGAGGAGGTGTCGCTCCAGGAGGAGCTGCGCTCGCTTCAGCCCTACCTGGACATCCAGGGCGTGCGCTTCGCGGACCGGCTCACGGTGAAGCATGACATCGCGCAGGATGCGCTCGCGGCCCACGTCCCCCACCTGGTGCTCCAGCCCCTCGTGGAGAACGCCATCCAGCACGGCATCGCGCCGGGCACCGAACCGGGGACGGTGACGCTCGTCGCTCGGCGCGCGGGCCCCGAGCTGCACCTGGAGGTCCGGGACGACGGCCTCGGCCTCAAGGAGAGCCCGGCGGACGTCTCCCGGGGCTCTGGAGGCGGCCGGGGGCTGCGCATCACCCGCGAGCGCCTGCTGCAGCTCTACGGCGCCGCCCACCGGCTGGAGCTGCGGGATGCCGTGGGCGGAGGCACCACGGTGGCGCTCGCCATCCCCTTCCGCACGGAGCCCTCCCCGTGAGCGCCCCCCTGCGCGTGCTCATCGTCGACGACGAGCCGCTCGCCCGCCAGCGCCTGAAGGACCTGCTGGCCGAGGCGCCCGACATGGCGCTTGTAGGCGAGTGCCGCAACGGCAACGAAGCCATCGCGGCCATTGGCTCCGAGCGGCCGGACCTGGTCCTCCTGGACGTGCAGATGCCCGGGCAGGACGGCTTTGGCGTCCTGCGCGCGCTGCCTCCCGGGCACGCGCCCGCGGTCATCTTCGTGACGGCGCACCGTGAGTTCGCGGTGCAGGCGTTCGAGGCCAACGCGCTCGACTACCTGCTCAAGCCCTTCGACCGCGAGCGCTTCCGCACCAGCCTCGCGCGGGCGCGCGACCGGCGGCGGGCCGCGCCGTCCAGCCTGGATTCGGAGCTGCTCGCGCGGCTGGAGTCGCTCACCCTCCCGAAGCCCGCCGCGCCCTATGTGACGCGGCTGGTGGCCAAGGTGGGCTGGCGCATGCGCTTCCTCCAGGTGGAGGACATCGACTACCTGACGGCGGAGGGGAACTACGTCGCCGTGCACGTGGGGAAGCAGTCGCACCTCACGCGCGAGACGATGGCGGCGCTGGAGGAGAAGCTGGACCCGAAGCAGTTCCTGCGCGCGCACCGGTCGCTCATCGTGCGGTTGGATCGCATCGAGGAAGTGGAGCCGCTGCCTCCCGGTGAGTACGTGTTCATCCTGCGGGATGGCACCCGGCTGACGTCGGGCCGCAGCTATCGCGCGCAGGTGCAGCGGGCGCTGGAGCTGCCGACGTAGGCGGCCTTCCACCGTTCGTCCCAGACCCTCCACGGTTCGTCACATCTCCTTGGACCGCATCGCCGCTGCCGGGCGACGGTGCCTTCAACAAAGGAGATGCACATGCATCGTTTCGCCAGGCAGTGGTCCATCAACCTCCTGCTCGCCGTCTCCGCGGTGACCGTGTCGGGCACCGCCGGGGCCCAGGAGCTCGACGCCGAGCTCCAGTCCTTCAGCCGACCCCAGTGCGAGCCGGGCGGGAGCCTCTTCGCCCCCGGGGAGATTTCGCTGGAGGACCGCTCGGAGTACCGGCTCGCGCTGTCCGCGGACGGGAAGACGGCGTACTACCACGTCGACTCGGCGACGCCGCCGCACCAGGCCATCTACGTCACCCACCTGAAGAACGGCCGCTTCGGCCCCGGCGAGGTGGTGTCGTTCTCCGGCACGTACAGGGACTCGGATCCGTTCATCTCGCCGGATGGGCAGTCGCTGTTCTACTCGTCCACCCGTCCGGTGAATGGCGCCCCCGAGCGCGCGGACACCGACCTCTGGGTGGTGCACCGCGTCCAGGGCGGTTGGGGTGAGCCCCAGCACCTGGGCCCGCTCGTGAACTCGACGCGCGAGGAGCTGTACCCGTCCGTGACCCGCGACGGCACGGTCTACTTCGCGAGCGGCACGTTCGAGACGGACTTCGACATGTATCGCATCCGGCGCCAGGGCAATCAGTACACCGCCCCGGAGAACCTGGGCCCCGGGGTGAACACCCCTGACTCGTGGGAGTACAACCCGTGGGTGTCCCCGGATGGCCACGTCATGATCTTCGCCTCGCTGAACCGTCCCGGGGGCTACGGGCTGGGGGACCTCTACCTGAGCTTCAACATCGCGGGCACCTGGACCCAGGCCGTCAACCTGGGCCCCGCGGTGAACACGGAGAAGGATGAGTTCCACCCGCTGGTGACGCGCGACCTGGGCCACATCTACTTCGTGCGGCAGACGTGGGACCCCTTCACGGACTCGGACTTCTACCGGGTCGACACGCGCTGCCTCTGGCGCTGAGCCCTCTCAGGGCGTCGCGGGCCGGACCTCGCGGTTCGGGCCCGCGACGCAACCGGGACAGTCCAGCGAGCATTGACCCGGCGCGCTCATCCCGTGCGAGAGTCCACGCATGGGTCTGAACTCCATGCCACCAATCGTTGTAGTCGGTCCTCACGACACCGGGTTGCAGGCCGCGTTCTGCGACTACGTGCCCCAGGTGTTCGGCCGTGCCGACTTCCGGCGCTGGTGCGCGTGGGGCGAGTGGAACGACGACTACCGCGCGTATGCGATGCTCGAGGACGGCCGCGTGGTGGCCAATGCCTCGGTGATGCGGATGCGGCTCCTCCTGGAGGGGCAGGAGGTGCGGGGCTGGCAGCTGGGCGCCGTGGGGTGCATTCCCTCACACCGGGGGCGGGGCCTGGCGCGCGGGGTGATGCAGGCCGCGCTGGAGGCCTGTGGCGCCGAGCCGGTGATCCTGTTCGCCAATCCGAAGGTGCGTCAGTTCTATCCGCGCTTCGGGTTCCAGCCCTGGAAGCAGACGCTGTTCGCCGCTGGGCACGAGGCCGTGCCTCACGGCCCACCGGCGCCCACGCTCGACCCGGAGGATGCGGCGGTGCGTGCGGGCCTCGCCGCGCTCTCCCGCGACGGGCTCCCGGTGACGGAGCGCTTTGGCGCGCGTGGCTACTCGACCATCGCGACCTGGCAGCCGGCCAGCGGGTTCGGGCGGCCCTTGCGGCGGCTGGGGGACGACGCGTGGGTGTTCGCGGGCGTGGAGGGCGACACGCTGTACCTCGATGACGTCTTCGCCCATGGGCCCTTCGACCTGCGCGCGTGGATTCCCCGCCTGATTGACCGTCCCATCCGCTCCATCCACTTCGGCTTCACCCCGGAGCGCTGGTGGCCGGAGGCGACGGAGGCCGGCGAGGACCTGGAAGCGGACCTGTTCGTGCGCGACCTGTCCCCGTCGCGCGAGCCCCACCGCTTCCCCGTGATGGCGCACACGTGACGCCCGCGGGCGTTACAGGGCGTTGAGGAAGGCCGCGAGGTCCTCCTCTTCCCGTGGGGTGAAGTCGAAGCCGAGCGCCTGCTCGTAGAAGGTCACCACGCCGGGCAGTGAGCCCACGATGCCGTTGTGCAGGTAGGGAGCGCGCGCGGCGAGCCCGCGCAGGTTCGGCGTCTTGAAGCGGTTCAGGTCGGCCCAGCGGCCCGTGACGAAGCCGAGGCCCGGGTCGGTGGTCTGGAGCGTCTCACCCGTGGCGGTGTTGCGCAGCGTGTAGACCGCCATGTCCGCCTTCCTGAAGGCAGGCGACGAGGCCTGCACGTCGAACAGGAGGCCCTCCACGTTCTGGCCGTTGTTGGCGGCGTTGTGACAGCCGCTGGATGGTGGCGGGGCGGAGGCTCCACCCATCCGAGGGCTCATGGCAGGTGCCACAATGACGGCCATTGGTGCCCTGCGGCGTGAAGTACTCACCGGTCAGGTCCACGAAGCCCGCGGTGCTGTACGACGCGCCAAAGCCTCCCGGGTTGGGCAGCGGCAGGTTGTTGGGCAGCCTTCCCCAGGCAAGCGCGTCACCCGCCCCTTCGGCCCCGTCCGCGACCGGTGCGCTCGCCAACACCAGAAGCAGGGTGCACACCCCACCCTTGAAGCCGAATGGAACACGCCGCATGTGGTTCTCCTCCTTCAGCCTGGACCGGCCGGCAGAGGGTCATCCCAGGACAGGCAAAGGCCTTGAATGGCCCGCCGGTCACGGACCGGTGTGCTTCAGTGCGCGTCTTCCAGGCCCGACGCCCCCGGTCCCCTTCTGCCGGGGCAGCCTGGAATCGAAGAGCAGTGCCCCAGGAACACTCCTGGGGAAGACCTGGAGCGGACCATGACCGGCAGCCCACAGATCATCGAAGTCGACCTCACGACCCCCAATCCCCCGCCGACCCCCACGCTCACCCTGCCAAGCGGATCGAGCTTCACCTTCAACGTCAAGGTCAACGACGGCTCGCTGCCTCCCGTCTGCGTCCTCACGTTGCAGGAGGATATCGATCTCAAGATGAGCCCCGTGGCCCAACTCCGTGAAAAAGGAGTGACCTGCTACGTCTTCCCCTGCTTCGCCAGCCTGATCAACCCCGAAGCCAAGGGGCTGCATCTGCTGGTGTATCGCTTTACGGTTCCGGAATCCCTGCCCCAGGCGGCCCAGGACTCCGGGACCTCCAACGCCGCCAGGGATCAGCCGACCTCCTCCGGGAAGATCAACGTGTCCGGCGACCTGGGCGACGGAAGGCTTTCGCAGCTCAGGGAGCGGCCCCAGCGCTCCCATCAGCCGTGAGCAGGCCGCTCCACTCGTGGCGGAGGTTCGGATTGCGCGTGAGGGCCTGGGTCAGCTCCTCCAGCGCCTGACGCCGACCGGTGCGCGGGTCCCCGGCGCTGGCCGTTTCAGCCAGCGCCAGGCGAAGGCTGGCATGCAGGGCACTGGCCACGGGCCAGTCCGGCCGGGCCTTCAGGACCTGCTCGGCGAGCTCCAGGCCCCGCTGGAGCTTCAGCGGATCAGCCCACTGTTGGTAGAAGCGGCCGGCCTCCAGGCGATACTCCGGCTCATCCGGTGACAGCGTGAGCGCCTGCTCGAAGGACTTCGCGGCCTCGGTCAGGGCCTCGGGGGGAAGCTTCCCGCGCAGCGCCGCCCAGCGGGCCTGGAGCGCCTGCGCCTTGCCCAATTGCAGCCACGGCTCCGCGTCCCGGGGGTTCTTCTCCAGCGCGGCGTGGAGCGCTTCCAGGGCCGCCGTGAGTTCGGCCCCGGGATCCCGTCCGTGCTCCAGCTCGAAGCGGGCCTGGAGGACGTGCACCGCGCCCGCCAGACAGCGGAGCCACGCGGCGCCCGGCATCCGCTCCAGGCCCCGGCTCAAGGCCTCCCGGGCCTCGCGCCCGCTCGGGCGGGGATCCTCGCCCCGCGCGAGCAGGTAGCCACCGCGCCGGGCGAGCAGGGAGCCCAGGTTGGCATACGCGAAGCCCTGTCCCGGCGCGACCGCGATGGCCTGCTCGAAGGCGGCCCGGGCCTGTTCGAGCACCGGCAGCGGATCCCCTCCCCGGCTCCAGGCCTCCTCGGCTTGCAGCAGGAGCGCCACCCCGGTGCCGTTGTGGAGGTTGGGGATGCGCGGGTTGATGGCGAGCCCCCGCCGGTACTGCTCCACGGCGTGCTCCAGGTCGGGCCGGGGATCCTCGCCGCGACCGCGCCGCCGCCGGGCCTGCTGCTCGTGCACCTGGCCCGCATAGAAGTACGGCACCACGTGCTGGGGGTTGAGGGCCCGCGCCTTCTCCAGCGCCTCCGCGGCCTTCTGGAGGTCCTGATCCGCCTCCGCGTTGCGCGGGAGGACCGCCCGGGAGAAGAGCGCGCTGCCCAGGTTGATCCAGTCCTCCGGGATGCGCGGGTCCAGGGCGATGGCCGCCTCATAGGCGCGGATGGCCTGATCCCGCTTGCTCCGGGAGTCCGCGCCCAGCTGATCCTCGTAGTCGGCCCACGTGGTGAAGACCAGGCCGGAGTCCCCGTAGAAGGCGCGGTCCCGGTCCGGCACGCGGAGGCTGTCGAACAACGCGGCGGCCTTCTTGAGCAGCTCGCGGGGATCCTCGCCCCGCTCGAAGCGGGAGCTCGCCTGGAGCCAGGTGCTCCGCGCCAGGTTGAGCGTGGCGTCCGGGAGCGCGGGGGCCACGGTGCGGGCGCGTTGAGCCGCCTCGATGGCCCTGGCGAGCGGCTCCGCCCCATCGCCTCCCTGGTTGAGTCGGAACTCCGCCAGCCGGTGGTGCAGGCGCGCCCTGCGCACCAGGCACGGAGCATCATCCGGCAGGACGGTGAGGCAGCGCGAGAGCGCGTCCAGGGCCCGGTGATAGGCGGGCATCACGTCCCCCTTCCCATACAGCTCCACCACCATCGCGCCGTTCTCCAGCCGGGACAGGGCCCGGTACACGGCGGGCTCGCTCTCCGCGGTGGCGGCGGCGACGGCGTAGTCCTTGCGCCCCGCTTCCAGGTCCGCGCGAGCCGCCTCGAGCTGGCCCTGGTTCCAGCGCTGGAAGGCCCGGGCTTCGAGGATGCCGCCGCGAAGCATGGGCAGCTCATGGAACCAGGGCAGCCTGCGGCTGACGCCCTCCAGCAGGGCCAGGGCCTCATCGAAGCGGCCCTCGTAGAAGGCGACCAGCGCGGCCACGTATTCCGGCGAGGGCACCTGCGCGCCCTCGCTCTGCTTGAGCCACGCGAGCGCGGGGTCGCGGTAGAGGCGCTCGGCGTCACGCGTGGAGGCCTCCCGCAGCTCCCGGCCACGGATCCGCTGCGCCTCCAGGAGCTGCTGCTGGTAGCGCCGCCCCGTCACCAGCGCGAGCGCGTACGCGGCGCGGGGAGCATGGAAGCCATTGCGCCACGCGGACTCGAGCAGCTCCTGCGCCTTCGCCTCGTCTCCCAGCGCGAGGTGGCCGCGCCCCAGCGCGTATTGCCCGGGGCCCAGGGCCCGCGGACCCGCCCGCTCGATTTCAGCCGCCAGCTCCGCCATCTGCGCCTGGAGGGCCCGGCGGTCCTCGCGGGTGTCATGCAGGCGCGAGAGCGCGGAGTAGCGGACCCCCGACTCGATGTGTTCCACCAGTTCGGTGAACCGCTGGGCGATCCGCTCGCGCTCGGCGGCCTCGCTGCGGGCCAGGGCGCCCCAGCCCAGCGCCACCGTGACGGCGAGCAGCCCGGCGCCGCTCACGGACGCCAGCAGCCGGTGCTTGCGCAGCCGCTTGCGCAGCGGGTACCCGAAGCCGGTGCGCGCCAGCACGGGCTCCGCGCAGAGGAAGCGCTCCAGGTCCTCCGCCAGGGCGCGCGCCGAGTCGTAGCGGTCGGCGCGGTCCTTCTCCAGGCACTTGAGGGCGATGGCCTCCAGGTCCGCCGGCAGGCCCGGCTCCAGCAGGCGCGGCGCCTTCGGCTCCACGGTGGGGATGTGGGTGAGCACCTCCAGGCCGTTCTCTCCCGGGATGGGGACCTGCCCGGTGAGGAGGAAGTAGAGGCTGGCACCCAGGCTGTAGACGTCCGCGCGGCGGTCCAGCCGGCTCACCTCCCCGCGCGCCTGCTCCGGGGCCATGTAGTGGGGCGTGCCCAGCACCGCGCCGGTGGCCGTCAGGGAATCGTTCCAGTCCCGCGCCAGCCCGAAGTCCATCACGTAGGGCCGGGGCGTTCCGTCCTCGGCGCGCTCGACCATGATGTTGGAGGGCTTGATGTCCCGGTGGATGAGCCCCACGCGGTGGGCCTCATGCACTCCCAGGGCGGCCTCGCGCAGCACCAGCGCCTTCTGCTCGACGGAGAGCGCGTGCACCAGGGCGCTCAGCGGCTCGCCGTCGATGTACTGCATCGCGATGAAGACCTTCCCGTCGACGTGGCCGACCTCGTACACCTGGCACACGCGCTCGTGCCGCACCTTGGCCTGGGCACGCGCCTCGGAGATGAAGCGACGGGTGTGCGCCTCCTCGTCGTCGCGGACGAACTTGAGGGCCACCTGACGGCGCAGCCGCGGATCCCACGCCAGGAACACGCGCCCCATCCCGCCCTGCCCGAGGAACCGCACGGGCTGGTACCGGTCCCACCCTGGGAAGGGGAACGCCGGGACGCTGGCCTTCCGCGCAGGTACCGTCTTGATGGCCCGCGCAGGGTCGAGGCTGGCGGTCTCCTCGGTGGGCGATGGATGGACGTTCGGCGGCGCTTGATGCGAGGGGCCTTCCCTCAAGAGCGAGGCGAGGGTCTCCTCGGACAGGACGCCCCGCTCACGAAGCAGCTCCAGCGGGCTTCGTCCCAGGCGCCGGGCCTCCTCCCGCAGGGCCGCCGCCTCCTCCCGGGGCAGGAGCCCCTCATGGATGGCGAGCTGGAGCTCCGTCTCAAGGTCGCGGTTCATCGACAGGGGTCCTCGTGAGGAGCGGAGCGGCGTGCGCCGGGCAGGCCCATGTCAGTCATTGTGAGCAACCCCCCGACGGGACCGAGTATGACGCCATCCCCCGGGGATGCGAAGGGCGCGGCGGGCCGCCGACGTGCCGTCGAGGACCGTGTGGCTCCACGCGGGTCAGTGCGCGTTGGGCAGGGTCACGAACGGCCAGGTGGAGCCCGGGTTCCCGGGCGGGCCGAGCCACGGGTCCGCGAGGTACTGGGCCAGCGTCCACGGCTCACCGCCCGCGCGGTTCGTCAGGACGATGACCGTGAGGCGCTGCTCCGGATACTTCACGATGGCGTTGGTGAAGCCAGACGTCTCGCCATGGTGGGACAACCGCTGGCGCCCGCCGTCGTTGTCCACGAACCAGCCAAAGCCATAGCGGGAGGGCGTGCCGCCCGGCAGCGTCGGCGGCGTCCAGGCCTGCTTCTGCAATTCCTCGCTAACGAGCGCATGCGAATCCAGCGCCCGGTCCCACGCCACCAGGTCGTCCACGGACGAATAGATGCCGCCGTCGCCCAGGACGGCGCTGGTGGGGCTCTGGTCCCTGGGGATGAAGCCGTCCCGGTCCACGGCGTAGCCATACGCGCGGCGCACCACCGTGGAGACGCCGTCCTCATGCGCCACGGACGAACGCATGCCGCTCGGGACGAAGACGCGCTCGTGCAGGAAGCGCGCGAAGGGCATCCCGCTGACCTGCTGCACGATGAGCGCGAGCACCGCGTAGCCGGAGTTGCTGTAGCGCACCGCCGTTCCAGGCGCGAACCAGGTGCGCTCCGTGCGGGAGAGCAATTCCAGCACGTCGCGGTCCTTCACCTGCACCGTCTGCGTGGCCGGGACGAAGTCTTCGTAATCCCAGATGCCCGACGTGTGCTGGAGCAGGTGGTGGACGCGGACATCCTTCAGGGACGCCGGGAACCCGGGGAGCACGTCCACCACGTGGTCATCGAGGCGGAGCTTGCGGTCCTGGACCAGCAGCAGGATGGCCGTGGCGGTGAACTGCTTGCTGAGCGACGCGAGCCGGTAGTTGCTCTCAGGCGTGGCGGGTGCTCGCTTCTCCAGGTCGGCCAGGCCGTAGGCCCGGCGGAGGACGACCTTCCCTTCATGAATCACGACGACGCTCGCGCCGGGGCGCTCCGGGCCGTCGTAGTCGCGGAAGAGCGCGTCCACGGCACGCGCGTCCGGGAGTGAACGCGCACGTGTGACCGCGGTCCCCCCTGCGCAGCCGACGACCAGCGATAGGAGTACGACGGTGGCAAGCGGGGGGAGTGTCATGGCTCCTGGCCTCATGCGGTGATTATGCAGAAGCGAAAGCCCGGCGAAGGAGCAAAGACATGAACCAGCCTGCACGTGAGCAGATCACCCTCGTGGAGGTGCTCGAGCTGACCGCCCCCTTCGAGGTCTTCACCGCCATCATCGAGGCCGCGGCGCGGCGGCTGGAGACCGAGGGCGTGAGCACCCTCCTCGGCGTGCGGTTCTATGGCCGCCCCGGTGACACGGAAGTAGGCGCGGTCATCACGTTCGCCAACGCCAGCCAGGTCATGGACCACATCCGCATGATCTCCGGCTGGCCCGAGTTCAAGGCCCTCCTCGGCGCCGCGAAGCCCATCGACGTGCGGGTCTACGGAAAGCTGGGAGAAGACGCGCACGCGTGGCTGCGGACGATGAACGTCGTGAGCAAGGTCTTCGAGAATCCCGTGGCGGGCTTCGTGCGCTGACCGCTCATTCTCATTCCAGCCAGCAGCCCCCGAGGGGGCGTGACAGGCGTGTCTCCAGGGGAGCATGAGCGCGCGTGCCAGGATTGGCACGTTCGCCGCGCGACCCTGGCGGCTTGAGGCCCCTGCCCGCGCGCAAGCTGCCGGAATCCGGGCGTGAAGGGGGCTTCGGCGGCCGTGGCACCCGCCTCGCAATGGGATGGCTCGCAACCCAGGAGCCCACACCCCATGAACCACCCGAAGCCCACCGCCGTGTCCCCCGT
>NZ_RAWG01000239.1 GCF_003611735.1 Corallococcus sicarius
CGCTGCCGCCCATCCCCCCCGCGTCGCGCTACTTCCCCACGGTGACGCTGCGGCCCATCGCGACGAACCACAGCATGTGCGTGCTCCAGGAGTCGCTGGCCATCGGAGACAACGGCATCCTGGACGCCGTCGCCCGTGCCCTCACGGCCGCGGGCGCCCCGACGACCCCGGCGGACTTCGTGGACCCCACGAAGTTCCACGGCGTCAACGTCTTCTGGCTCTACCAGCCGGGCTTCCCCATGCTGCGCGCCCCGGCGGTGAACACCGCCCTCGAGGCGACCTCCGGCCAGGTGTTCAACGTCGCGTGGCAGCCGCCCGGGGCGCCCGGCCTGCCTCCGGGACTGCAGTCCCCGCGCGGCTTCATCGTCCAGCCCGGAGCCGTCAGTGGGCTGGGCATCTTCGTGGTGGTGCAGCCCGCCTCCGGCCCCAAGGCCCCGGGCGTGCGCTTCACCGTGCGCGACGACACCACGGACGCCGCCACGCGCCGGCCGTGGAAGTTCGACCCCATCAACGCGCCCCTCATCCCGGGCGTCATCACCTTCGGCGGCCTGCAGATCCGCCCGTCGACCTTCGAGCCGCCCAGCCCCTTCGGCAACGTCAGCGGCGCCCACCTCTGCCTGCCGTAGCCGCGGGGCCGTGGGCGGCCTGAAGCCCGCGGTCCGCCGGTCGTCTCCGTCACCCGGGAAGGGCTCCGGGTGACTCAGTCGTGCGTCCCCACGTGCAGGTCGCCGTGGCGGACGCAGACCCAGTGGAAGGCGCAGGAGCAGGCCACCGCGCGCGCGTGGGTGCAGCAGCGCCCGCCGAAGTGCTCCGGCAGGGGCTCCGGCGCGGCCCGGGGCGGCTCCGGCAGCTCACGTGGCGCGCCCCGTCCGGAGTCCGCGGGCACGGTGCCGCAGCAGCCCCGGGACAGGCAGGCGGGGCACAGCGACAGCTCGCAGTGCGCGCACCAGTCGTACACCTCTCCGGCGGTGCCACGGCGCTCACAACCTCCACAGGCGTCGAACATGGGCGGCCTCCAGGCTCACTGCGCACGAAGGTAGAGCAGGGGTCCGACATCACCGGCGGTGCGGGCGGCCTGCCGCCCCGGGCAGGAAAGCGATGGGTGGCGGACGCTCGCTTCCCGGAGCTTCCACGGGTGGACGGCAACGGCACCGCACGGCGGTCCGTGATCCCTTGCGGCCTTGGCCGCGGATTCGCATGGAACAGGGGTGGGCACGCGGTTCAGGACCCCCGGGAGGCCGTCGCCATGCGCAGACAGCGCCGCATCATCGGAGTGTTCGGCTCCGGAACGGAGTCCCACGAGGCGTGGGTGATACCGCTGGCGCGGTGGATTGCCGAAGCCGGCTTCGACCTGCTCACCGGCGCGGGCGGCGGTGTCATGAGCGCGGCGGCGGGCGCCTTCGTCGCGGTGGAGGGCCGGCGGGGCGCCTCCCTGGGCATCATCCCCGGCACCGTGGGGGCGGACGGCCGCTACCAGCCCCGCCCGGGCTATCCGAACACGGACATCGAGCTGCCCATCTACACCCACCTGCCCCTCAGCGGAGAGCAGGGCACGGACCCGATGAGCCGGAACCACATCAACGTGCTGACGCCCCACGCGCTGGTGGCGCTGCCGGGGGGCGCGGGCACCGCCGCGGAGGCCGCCCTGGCGCTGCGCTATGGCAAGCCCCTCATCCTGCACGGCCCCCTGGAGGCCTTCCGCCGCTTCCCGGCGGAGGCCGAGCGCACCACGTCCCTGGAGCGGGTGACCGAGTTCCTCCTGGCCGCGACCCGTTAGAGGGGGTAGGCGCCCCACGGGGTGGGAAAAGATTCTAGGATGGACACGTGGGGTCGGGCGCGCCCAGCACGGGGACGCCCCGCCGTCGCCACGTTCGCCACCATGATCAACCCTGACTATCCGCTGGCCAGCTGGTTCCTCGCGCTCTCGACGTCCCTCTTCCTCGTCGGCTACGCACTGCCGTTGCTGTTCGTTCCGCTGCGGTGGGCGCGCTGGTTCGGGTGGGAGCTGCCCACGGGCAACAACGACCTGACGGTCTACTTCGCGCGCTGCCTGGGCGCCCTGGCGCTGGCGGTCATCATCGCGGTGGTGCAGTTCATCCCGGACCCCAAGAGCCACCTGGTCATCTTCGAACTCATCGGCCTGATTGGCGGCCTGATGACCGTGGTGCACGTCTGGGGCGCGGTGATGAAGCAGCAGCCCTGGACCGAGACGGCGGAGATCCCCCTCTACGGAGCGGTGTGCGTGGCGGCCCTGTGGCTGCGCTACGCCACGCTGTCCTGAGCCCAGGCCCCCGGGATGCCCTCTGAGCAGCACATCGATCCGGTCGTCGCGGCGCTGGCGCCCTACATGCCGGCGGCCATCCTCGCGCGGCTGGCGCACCACGAGGCGGATGCCCTGCCGCGGGTGGAGCCCGTGCGGGGCGCCATCCTGCTGCTGGACATCGCGGGCTTCACGCCCATCGTGGTGGGGCTGAGCGGCGCGGGCCCTCGCGGCATCGACGCGCTCCAGCGGCTGCTCACGAACTACTACACCGAGATGATCGCCGTGGTGCGCGACCACGGCGGTGACATCTACCAGTTCGCCGGGGACTCCATCCTCGCGTGCTTCGAGGCCGCGCCCGGAGAGGCGGACGGGGACGTCGTGCAGCGCGCCGCGGTGTGCGCGCTGAGCGTGCAGCGCAGGCTGGCGCGCTTCGCCCGGCTGGAGCTGCTGGGCCAGCGCTTCGGCGTGTCGTCGCGCATCGGCATCGGCTTCGGTGAGTCCAACCGCATCGTGATGGGCGCCACCGGCCTGTGGATGCACCCGGCGCTCGTGGGTGAACCGCTGGCGCAGGCGGTGGGCGCGGAGAAGCAGTCCACCGTGTCGGAGGTCGTGCTCAGCCCCCGGGCCTGGAGCGCGCTGCCGGAGTCCGCGCGCCGGGGCGAGGAGCGCGCGGGGGGCAACCACCGGCTGGCCCTGGACGCGCCGGTGGAGGCCGTCAAGCGGCCGCTGCTCCCGCCCGTGGGAGGCGCGGAGCTGGTGGGGCGGTGCGCGCTCCTGCTGAACCCGGTGCTCTTCACGAAGATCACCACCGCGCACCAGGAGTTCTCCGGCGACTTCCGCGACGTCACCTGCTTCTTCGTGCGCTTCACGCACACGTCGTCGGACGGGGACCCCACGTCGTTCACCCGCGACCTGAACACCTACTACGAGTTCGTCCAGCGCGAGAGCGCGCACCACGGCGGCGTGCTGCTGATGACGGACTTCACGGACAAGGGCAACGTGCTCTACGTCCTGTTCGGCGCGCCCACCGCCCAGCAGAACAAGGAGGTGCTGGCGTGCCGGCTGGCCTGCAAGCTGCTCAAGGCCCGGGACAGCTTCCCGTTCCTGGACGAGCTGCAGATCGGCATCGCCACCGGGCACGCCTACTGCGGGGACATGGGCTCGCCGTGGCGCAAGGGGTACTCGGCGCTGGGCGAGGTCGTGAACATGGCCGCGCGCCTGATGACGCACGGGCGCACCAGCGGCGTGCACCTGTGCGCCAACACGCAGGGGCGGCTGCACCAGGGCGGCTTCGCCACCGAGTTCGTGGAGGACGCGAAGCTCAAGGGCGTCTCGCGCACGGTGCCGGTGTACCGGCTGCTGGGGGAGACGCGCCGCAGCCTGTTCATCAAGGGGCAGGGCGACATCATCGGCCGGCGGCAGGAGCTGGTCGTGCTGCGCGAGGCGCTGGACGCGTCGCTCAACGGCCGGGGCCGCGTCTGTGTGGTGTCCGGCGAGGCGGGCATCGGCAAGTCGCGGCTGGGCGCGCGCGTGCTGGACGACGCGGAGGAGGGCGGCGCGTGGGCGCTCTACGGCATCTGCTACTCCTACGAGATGTTCACCCCCTTCTTCCCCTGGAAGGAGGTGCTGCTCCAGGCGTTCGGGCTGGGTGACGCGGATGATCCGCAGACGCAGCTGGGCAAGCTGGGGCATGGGCTGGACGGCCTGGAGGACGTGGGGCCGGAGTGGATCCCCGTCATCGCGAACATCCTCGGCGTGGCGATGGAGGAGACGCCCGACACGCTGGCCGTGGACGTGCGCCGCAAGCAGCAGAAGGTGTTCCAGATCGTCTTCCAGCTCCTGGAGAAGCTCAGCCGCGCGCGGCCGCTGCTGCTCTTCTTCGAGGACCTGCACTGGGCGGACAACATCTCGTTGGACCTGCTCCAGTACCTCGCGCTGCGCCTGGGCTCGCACCGGATGATGGTGCTGGCGACGATGCGCCCGGGCGAGCAGCTGCGCGGCCTGCGCGAGCTGCCGGAGTACTGCCCGGTGGAGCTGTCCAGCCTGGACGACGAGGACACGCGCACGCTCCTGCGCGTGCACCTGCGCCTGTCGCCGCCGGACCTCGCGCTGGAGGACCGGCTGCTCGCGAAGGTGCAGGGCAACCCGTTCTTCATCGAATCCATCGTGGATGGCCTGACGGAGCAGGGCTACCTGGGCATCGCGGAGCCCGGCTCGGAGCGCATGGAGTTGAAGCGCGGCCTGCAGGACCTGCTGCTGCCGGACTCCATCCAGGACGTGGTGCTGTCGCGCATCGACCTCTTGAGCGAGACGGAGAAGCTGGTGGTGAAGGTGGCGTCCGTCATCGGGCGCGTCTTCACGCTGGACGCGGTGTCCGCGCTGGTGCCGGGCTCCATCGTGGGCCCCCGCCTGCGCGAGGCCATGGACACGCTCACGCGCCTGGGCCTCATCCTCCTGGAGTCGGAGGAGCCGTACACCTGCCTCTTCAAGCACATCGTCATCCGCGACGTGGCCTACAACACGCTGCTGGTGTCGGCGAAAGAGGACCTGCACCGGCGGCTCGCGCGCTACCTGGAGGCCAGGGCGAGCGACAACCTCGCCGGCTCCGCGGGTCTGCTGGCCTTCCACTTCCTGGCCGGCAACGTGGAGGACAAGGGCCTGGAGTACACGCTGATGGCGGCCCGCAGCGCGCGGGCGCAGTACGCCAACGACGACGCCGTCTACCACTACAACCGCGGGCTGGAGCTCTTGGGCACCGTGGCCCCGTTGGATCCGGAGGCGCTGCTCCTGAAGACGCGCCGGGTGATGCAGGAGCTGGCGGAGACGCTGCTCCAGGCGGGCAACTACGCCGGCGCCATCATCATGTTCGAGCAGTGCCTGGTGGACGAGGAGGAGGTCCCCCTCCAGGCGGAGCTGCACCTGGGCCTGGGCCGCGCGCACCAGGAGAAGGGCGAGTCCGGCCGCGCCACGCACCACCTGGAGCAGTCGCTCATCCTCCGCGGCCGGAGCCTGCCGCAGAGCCTGCCCGCGCTGGCGCTGCGCACGCTCGCGAACCTGCTCCTGCGGGGGCTCGCCACGCTCCTGCCCTTCATCCTGCGGCCGCTGCCCGCGTCGCGCCTGCCGCAGTACCTGCAGCAGCTGAGCACGCTCAACTCGCTCATCCGCATCTACTACTTCTCCGACATCACCAAGCTCACCTGGGCGACGCTCGTGTCCACCAACATGGCGGAGCGCTCGCGCAGCGACTACGCCATGAGCCTCGCCAGCGGCTACTACGCCACGCTGCTGTTCGGCGCGGGGCTGCTCAAGCGCTCGCGCTACCACGGCGAGCGGGCGCTGGAGTACGCGCGGCGCTCGAAGGACCCGGTGGCGGAGGGGCTCGCGCTCAGCCGGCTGGGCATCCAGGCCTTCTTCGCCAACGAGCTGAAGCGCTCGCGCGACTTCCAGGAGCAGGCCGTGTCCACGCTGCGCGTGGTGGGCGAGCGCTGGGAGCGCCAGACGTCCCTGATGATGCAGGCGACGGGCGAGTTCCTCTGCTCGCGCTTCAAGACGGCGGAGGAGCTCTACGAGCAGATGAAGACCATTGGCGTGGAGCTCAACGCGCTGATGCACCAGGGCTGGGCGCACTCGTGGGCGCCCATGTGCCGCTACCTGCTGGGCGAAGGGGACGTGGGCGAATTGTGCGCGGAGCTGGAGCAGGGCCTGCGCATCAGCGAGGAGGTGGCGGACCTGGCCAACCAGTGCGCCAGCCTCAACCACCTGGCCAACGTGACGGTGCGCGAGCACCAGGTGGAGGAGGCGGCGTTCGTCGCGGTGCGCTGCTTCAAGAGCATCTGGAGCTACCAGGTCCTGGTGCCCTTCCTCCAGGTGGGGCTGGTGGACGCGGCGGAGGCGGCCCTGTTCGCGCTGGAGGAGGGCGCCACGGTGGTGCCGCGCAAGCAGCTGCTGCGCATCGTGCGGCTGGCGTCCATGAAGGCGCGCGTGCTGTCGCGGCTGTACCCGTACCTGAAGGGCCCGGCGCTGCGCGTGACGGCGCGCTCGCTGCGGCTGCGCAAGGGGCCCAGGGCCGCGGAGCCGGTGTTCCTGGAGGCCATCGCCGTGCTGGAGGCGAGCCCCAACCGCTGGGAGACGGGCGTCGCCTACTTCGACGCGGCGGTGGCGCTGCCGCACCGGCGGGAGGCCTTCCTGGCCCGCGCGCGCGACATCTTCACGGAGGTGGGCGCCCGCGCGGAGCTGCGCCGCATCGACCGGCTCCAGGCCTCCGCGCAGGCCCTCCTGCCCGCCGCGCCCCCGCTGCTGACATCCCAGGCCCGGGGCGGCCAGGACGCGCGCGTGATGTGAGCGGGCCGCGAATCCGGGCGCAATGCTTGTCCCGTCGGTCCCGGCCCCTACACTGCGGGTTCCACCTTCGCTCCCGCACCGGGCCATGACCTCCGTTCCGCTCCGCTTCCAGGCCAGTCCCGTCATCGTCGGCTACATGCTCGTGGTGCACGCCCTGGCCGCGCTGGCCTTCGTGCTGCCCTGGCCTCCGTACGCGCTGCCGGTGGCGCTGGCGGTGTACGTGACCATCGGGCTGGGGACGACGGTGGGGCTGCACCGCCTCTTGTGTCACCGCGCCTTCGCCTGCCCCCGCTGGGTGGAGTACGCGCTGGTGACGGTGGCCATGCTGACCGCGCAGGGCAGCCCGCTCTTGTGGGCCGCCACGCACCGGCTGCACCACGCGAAGGCGGACGCGGAGGGCGACGTGCACTCGCCCGTGCGCGGCTTCTGGTACGCGCACATGGGGTGGATCCTCAACGAGGCCTCCACGGACGACGACGGCTGGCGCACCTGGTGCCGCGACATGGCGGGGGACCGCTACTACCACTGGCTCTTGCGCTACCGCATCGCGCCGCAGGTGCTGGCGGTGCTCGTGGTGGGGCTGACGTTCGGCTGGCGCACGGTGCCCGCGTACTTCTTCCTGCCGGTGGTGTGCTGGATGCAGAGCACCTACGCGGTGAACTCGGTGTGCCACGCGGGGTTCGGCGTCCGCGTCCACGACACGCGCGACCAGAGCCGCAACGTGTGGTGGGTGGGCGTGCTCGCGCTGGGCGAGGGCTGGCACAACAACCACCACGCCTTCCCCGCGTCCGCGCGACACGGTTGGGTGTGGTGGCAGTGGGACCCGGGCTGGCTCTTCATCCGCTCGCTCCAGGCCCTGGGGCTCGCGTGGGACGTGCGGTTGCCCTCGCGGATCCGCTGAAGGCTCCTGAGCCGGCTCGGGCGCCGGCTCAGGTCACGAGCTGGGGCTTCAAGCCCAGCGCCGCCATCTGCTGGACGTCCCAGTCCTCCAGCGCGTCCAGGCCCGCGATGTAGCGGCGCGCCGTGTTCTTCACCGGGTTGCGGATGCTGACGATCTCCGGGCCGGAGAAGAGGATGGTCTGCTTGTAGCGCGGCATGTCGCTCATCATCAGCTTGGACGCGTAGTGCCGCGCGATGTTGGGCAGGCTGCCCAGCGTGCGGCACAGGCGCAGGAAGTGCTCCACCACCTCGGAGGCGTGGAGCTGCTTGGGCCGGTGGCACAGCGTGTACCCGTCGTAGTCGCGGCTGGTGGTGCCGGGCAGCAGCCGGTTCTCCGCCTGCAGCTCGCGGAAGAAGGGCGTCTCCGGGTAGGGGCAGACGATGCCCAGGAACGTGACGGAGAAGTACTTCAGGTCCGCCAGGTACTCCGGCAGCCGGTGCAGGTAGTCGTTGGTGTCGCCGTCCGAACCGACGATGAGCCCGAAGGACAGGAGGATGCCGGAGGAGAAGACGCGGCGGATGACGGCGTCCACCTCCGACAGCTTGTTCTGGCCCTTGTTCATCGCCTTGAGGGAGTCCGGATTCAACGACTCCAGGCCGGTGTAGACGTAGCGGCAGCCCGCCTTCGCCATCAGCTTCACCAGCGACTCGTCCTTGAGCACGTTGAAGGTGAGGGCGCAGCCCCAGGTCTTCTTCAGGGGGATGAGCGCCTCGCACAGCGCGCGCAGGTACTTGGGCGACCCGCCCAGGTTGTTGTCCAGGAAGATGAACGCGTCGTCCATCAGCCCCAGGTAGTTCGGGTTCCAGCGCATGCGCGTCTGGATTTCATCGATGACGTCGGGGATGGGCCGGAAGCGGTAGCGCTCGTTGCCGGTGAGGACGCAGAAGTTGCACGCGAAGGGGCAGCCGCGCGACGCCTCGATGCCCGGCAGCCGCACCTTGTTGTGCGTGAAGTTGATGAGCTCATACCGGTACGGCCGGATGGCGGCGGCGCCCAGCGAGGGGTTGTTGTAGCGCGGCTGGAGCTTCCCCTTCTCGAAGTCCGCGACGAGCGCGGGCACGTTGGACTCCGGCTCGCCGGTGATGACCGCGTCGAAGTAGAGCGCCGCGTCGTCGGGGAAGTAGCCCGCGTGACGCCCGCCCGCCACCGTCGTCATCCCCCGCTGCCGGAAGAGGGTGGAGAGCACCTTGGTGTGCTCGTAGTACGAGTGCAGGTACGAGAAGAAGACCAGGTCCCAGTGCCTGTCCAACGGGATGTCCGCCTCCTTCTCGTTGAAGATCTCCACCTCCGCGTGCTCCGGGCACAGGCCGGCGATCAGCTCCGGCACGGAGGACTGCATGATGGAGGGCTCCTTGATTCGCAGCCGGGTCGGGTGGGTGTACGTGGCGATGATGGCGATGCGCATGCGTGCGTTCCGGGCGAAAGGCGCGGAAGGAACGGCACGCACCCGCGCGCGAAGACACCGCCGGACTGCGTCCCCCTCCGTGGGCGGAGAATCACCCGGAGTCCGGGCGCTGGCAAAGGATTCAGGCGGAGGACGCCGCACTCCGCGTCCTTCCGGTGGCAGCGGACGACCCAGGAGGACCTATCTCGCGGGGGGGCCACGCTGATAGATATTTGAAACATGGATGCCACCCCAAACCCGACCTCCCGTGGATGGTCGTTTCAGCGTTATTTCTGGATCTCCGTTGTCTGTGCCGCGCTCCTGGGCGCGCTGACCCTGCGCGTCGGCTTCATGCCGGATGACTACATCTGGCTGGGCGTCTGGGACGACGTGCCGCCGCCCGCGCCGTTGGGCAACACGCCCTTCGACGTGTACCGCACGGCGACGGGCATCCCGGAGCACACGCACGCGCTCAAGCAGGCCGGCGTCTTCCCGTGGTGGGCGGTGCCCACGGTGAAGGTGTCCTTCTTCCGGCCGCTGGGCAGCGCGCTGTACGGCCTGGATCACCTGCTCTACAACCGCAACGCCGTCGCCTACCAGCTGCACTCGCTGCTCTGGTACGTGGGGCTCATCATGCTCGCGGGCGTGCTGCTCAAGCGCGTGCTGCCGACGGCGGTGGGCGCGCTGGCGATGTTCCTCTTCGCCATCCACGGCTCGCACGCGGCGCTGCTGGGGTGGCTGTCCTACCGCAGCGTGCTGGTGTCCATGCTCTTCGGACTCGTGGGCATCTTCTTCCACGTCGAGTGGCGGGAGCGTCAGCGCAAGGGCGCCCTGGCCTTCGCGCTCATCGCCTACGTGCTGAGCCTCGCGGGCGGCGAGACGATGATGATCCTCAGCCCGTACCTGCTCGCCTACGAGGCCTTCTCCGGGCCGGGGCGGCCGGTGGACCGGGTGAAGGGGCTCTTGCCGTTCGGCGCGCTGATGGCCTGCTACTTCGTGCTGTACCGGGTGCTGGGCTACGGCGCGTCCGGTTCGGACATGTACCTGGACGCGATGGAGACGCCGGTGGCGTGGTTCCAGGCGATGTTGATCCGCGTCCCGGCGGCCATCGCGGGGCTGACGATCAGCGCGCCCACGGACTTCATCATGGACCTGTCCTACGTGCCCCTGTTCACGGTGCTGGGCGCGGTGGGCGTCGCCTTCCTGGGGCTGCTGCTGTGGGGCGTGTGGCCCTCGATGGACTCCTCGGAGCGGCGCACGCTGGGGTGGATGCTGACGGGCTCGTTCGTGTCCACGTGGCTGGCCAGCTCCGCGTTCGCCGGCTCCCGCACCCTCATCGTCCCCAGCCTGGGCTCCGCGGTGGCCATCGCCATGGTGCTGCGCCATGCGTGGAAGGGCCGCGCGCGCACGCTCCGCTCCGGCGCGGTGCTGGCGGGCGCGGCGGTGCTGGGCCTGCTGCACATCGTCGCCGCCCCCTACGTGTGGTGGCAGACCCTGGACGTGTACTCGCAGATGCAGGCGAGCCTGGACCGCGTACAGCTGCGCTACGGCGAGGCGTTGGACCTCAAGGCGCTGCCGAACCAGCGGCTGGTGGTGCTCAACGCGCCCAACGGCGTCGTGGGCATCTACGGCTCCGTGCAGTGGTGGTCCCTGGGCAAGCCGCTGCCGAAGTCCTGGTGGACGCTGTCCTATTCGCTGGATGAGCAGCTGGTGACGCGCACGGGGCCCAACACGCTGGAGCTGGCGCTGCCCAAGGGGAACTTCCTCACGTCCGTGGAGGAGCGCATCCACCGCGCGGCGCGCTACCCGATGAAGCAGGGGGACGAGGTGACCTTCGAGGGGCTGAAGGTCCGCATCGAGGAGACCGACGCCGGGGGCCCCAAGCGCGTGTCCTTCACCTTCGACGTGCCGCTGGAGGACCCGTCGCTGAAGCTCGTCGAGTGGAAGAACAAGAAGGTGGTGCCCTGGACGCCGCCCGCGCTGGGCGGACCTCCGGCGGTGGTGAACGCCCGCGTCGTCCAGTAGGTCCGCGGGAAGAAGAAGGGGAGGGCGGGCCGCTTCCGGGGGTGACACCGGAAGGGCCCAGGCCCTCGGGCGCCGCGGTCAGCCCACCAGCCGGACGATCCCGAGCGTGATGCCGTAGACGAGCACGGACACGAGGGCGGCGGCGGGGATGGTGAACACCCAGGCCCAGAGGATGCGTCCGGCGGTGCCCCACTTCACCGCGCGCCAGCCGCGCGTGGACCCCACGCCGACGATGGCGCCGGTGATGGTGTGGGTGGTGGAGACGGGGATGCCCAGCTCCGCCAGGGCGATGATGGTGACGCCGCCGCCGGTCTCCGCGCAGAAGCCGCCAATGGGCGCCAGCTTCGTGAGGCTGTGGCCCATGGTGCGGATGATGCGCCAGCCGCCGAAGAAGGTGCCCAGCGCGATGGCGGCGTGACAGGAGATGATCATCCACCAGTCGATGTGGAACGGCCGGTCGCGCCAGATGGTGCCGAAGAGCACCACGGCGATGATGCCCATCACCTTCTGCGCGTCATTGGTGCCGTGGCTGAAGGAGAAGATGGCGGACGACACCAGCTGCAACCTGCGGAACCAGGTGTCCACGCGCAGCGGCGTCTGCTTGTGCACCGTCCAGGTGCTGATCAGCATCATCGTGATGCCCAGGAACATGCCGATGAGGGGCGACAGGACGATGAAGGACGCGATCCGCGCGATGCCCGAGCCCACGAGCCCCTGGAAGCCCAGCACCGGCAGCGTGGCGCCAATCATCCCGCCCGCCAGCGCGTGAGAGGACGACGAGGGCAGGCCCCACCACCAGGTCAGCAGGTTCCAGGTGATGGCCCCCATGAGGGAGGAGAAGACGACGAGCAGCACCGCGGTGGGGCCGGCGGCGCGGAGCATGTCGAAGTTGATGATGCCCTTGCCCATCGTGTTGGCCACGTGCACGCCGCCCGCGAAGGCCGCCACGAAGTTGAAGAACGCGGCCCAGGCCACCGCGAGGTTCGGCGACAGCACGCGCGTGGAGACCACGGTGGCGATGGAATTCGCGGCGTCGTGGAAGCCGTTGATGAAATCGAAGACGAGCGCGACGATGACGATGAGGACGACCGCGGCGAGCAGCATTTCAGGAGTGCTCCAGCACGACGCCTTCAATGACGTTCGCGACACCCTGGCACTTGTCGGTCGCCGTCTCGATGAGGTCGTAGATCTCCTTCCACTTGATGATGGTCAGGGTGTCCACGCCGCTCTTGAACAGCCGGCCCATGCCGGAGCGCAGCACTTCATCCGCCTGGGACTCCAGGGTCTTGATCTCCTTGCAGCCGGCGAGGATCTGCTCCGGCTTCTTGATGAGGCGCAGGGCGGCGACGACCTCCTGCACCTTCAGCGTGGAGAGCACCAGCAGGCGCGCCAGCTCCGCGGCGTCCGGCCGGGTGGATTCAATCTCGTAGTACAAGAGCCGCGCGGCGGCCGCGTTGGTCAGGTCCAGCACGTCGTCGATGCGCGACAGCAGGGAGTGGATCTGCGTGCGATCAAACGGGGTGATGAACTGCTGGTGCAGGCGGTTGAAGGCCGCGTGCGTCACTTCGTCTCCGCGGTGCTCCACGTCCTTGAGCGCCTGGACGCGCGTGGGCACGTCCCGGTAGTCACTCAGGAGCTCGTGAAGGAGCCTGGCTCCCTCGACAGTCCTGGAGCACTGCGCGTCGAAGTCGTCGAAGAACTCGTCCGACTTCGGCATCAGCTTTTCGAGCATGGCGTCTCCCTCGGCGCCTGGGGCGACAGGCGCCATCCGCCGCGGGAGGTGGTTCGGCGAGGGGTGTCACCCTCCCGTGACGCGCCGTGACCTACCCTACCTGGAGAGATTCGCCAGTGTTCCGTGCACAAGTGCACGGATTCCAGGGGGTTGGAGCGGGGGGCGACAAGGGACGGGCAGGCGAAACGGCCCCGGCGGAAGACTCCAGGAAGGGGATGGGCCAGGGGCCTGTTCCAGGTGGGGCTTCACGACTTACAGTCGGAAAGTCTGCAAATCCTCCCTGGTCCCTCTTGTCGTGGAAGGCGAATGACCCTGTTCCGGCACCCTGAAGATCGCATCCCGGTCCTGATGTTCGCGGGCGTGTTCGCGCTCGATGTGACGGTGTTCCTCACGGCGCGGAGCTGGTGGGTGCCCGTGCTGTGGTTCGCGCTGGGCATCATCCCCAAGGGGTGGATCAGCGCGTGGAACCACCACCATCAGCACCTGACGATGTTCCGGCACGCGCTGCCCAACCGGCTCCTGGAGATCATCTTCGGGTTCCAGACGGGCGTGACGTCCCAGGCGTGGTTCCTCCACCACGTGGTGGGTCACCACCGCAACTACCTGGACCAGACGAAGGACGAGTCCCGCTGGAAGCGCGATGACGGCACGACGATGGGCGAGCTGGAGTACTCGCTGAGCACCATGCTGACCGCGTATCCGCGCGCCTGGGAAGTGGGCCGCAGGCAGCACCCGAAGTCGCTGCGCCTGTTCGTCGTGATGGCGGCGCTCCAGCTCGTGCTGCTGGCGGGGCTGTTCTGGGTGAACCCCTACAACGCGCTGTTCGTCTTCCTGCTGCCGATGGTGGCGTCGCTCTTCGTCACCGTGTGGGCGACCTTCTTCCACCACGTGGACCTGAACACCGCGCAGCACGCGGAGGCCTCGTACAACATCCTCCACAAGGGCTACAACCTGATGACCGGCAACCTGGGCTACCACACCGCGCATCACACGCGGCACGGGCTGCACTGGTCGAAGCTGCCGGAGCTCCACGCGCAGCTGGCCCGCGACATCCCGGCCCACCTCTACCGGCAGCCGGGCATCCCGTTCGTCTGGCGCGGCTCCGAGGAGAAGCTGGTCCTGAGCGAGCACGAGCTGCAGGCGCTCACCGGCGCGCCCGTGTCCGACGGTGAGCTGGCCGCCTGAGGCCGCTCGCCGAGCCTGAGGGCTCGGGCCGCTTGCGCGCCAGGTCGTCGTGCACCTCCGCCGGAAGCGAGTCTTCCGGCAGGCTGCCTTGCGCGACCTCGATTCGAGGGAGGGGGGCGCTCATCCCCCCGTCCAGTCACGGCGCCGTCGTGCGGTTCGCCGCGAGGTGGATGACGTTCACCATCAGGTCCTTCACGCGGCGCGGCTTCTCCCCGCCGTTGTCCTCGAGGATCTTCCCGATGTCGTCCTCCGGCTCGTGGTACTCGGGGATGAGGTCGCCGCCGCCCTTCGGGTTGGACAGGCCCTCGAAGAGGAAGAGCACGTCCTCGCCCTTGCGCCCGAACGACGCGCCGTCCTGCCGGTCCCGGTACACGTTGATGTCCCGGTTGATGCGATCGAACGGATCCGCCAGCTGCTGGTTCGCCTGGTCCACCACGTCCCGGAAGTAGTTGGGCTGGCCCTTCGTGTTGGTGTCGACGACGGACAGGCGCTGATCATCCCAGCGGCCCACCATGTCCGTGTTGATGACGCCGGCGATGTTCTTCAGCTCCAGGCCGGGGATGGGGTGGTCCACGAAGTACTGCGAACCCACCAGCCCCTTCTCCTCCGCGCCCGTCCAGATGAAGAGCACGGAGCGATCCAGCTCCCCGCGCTTCTGCGCCTCCGCCAGCTCCGGCACCGCCGCCATCAGCACCGCGCTGCCGGACGCGTTGTCGTCCGCGCCGTTGAAGACGTTGCCCTTGCGGTCCACGCCCACGTGGTCCAGGTGGGCCATCACGACGATGACCTCGTCCTTGTGCGGCCCGGTGCCGGGCAGCAGCGCCATCGTGTTCAGCGCCGGGCCCGTCGCGGTGGCCACCTGCCGCAGCTCCTCCACGCTGCGCTGCGCCCCCGCCTGCGCGGGCACCAGCGGCTTGCCGGCCGCCTTCATCGTGCTCTCGTACTGGCGGTTGAGCAGGGCCAGCGTGTCCCCGGGCATCTTGTCGTCCAGGTAGAAGCCCTCCGCGAACGTCGTGTGTCCGAACTCCTTGTGCGGTCCGTGGCTCGCGCCGTGTGACGCGCCCTCCGCCGCCGGCGAGCCGGCGAAGGAGAAGACGTCGAACTTCTGCTGGAAGGGGTTCTCCGGGTTGTTGGAGTTCGGGCCCACGAGGCCGTACTTCTGCACGTGCTCCTGCACGTAGGCGGACGCCGCGTCCAGGCCCGCTGACGGGCTGTCGCGCCCCTTCAGCGCGTCGGAGGCCAGGTACTCCAGGTGCGTCATCGGATCCGAGTCGTTCGCGACGGGCGGCTCGGTGGGCTTCTGTGGCGGCACCGGCGTCGTCGTCACGGGCGGCGGCAGTGACAGCACCGGGGGCGGCGCGGGCAGGCGGGGCAGGGG